>DHJA01000107.1 GCA_002404095.1 Planctomycetaceae bacterium UBA4732
CGTACCATCCTCTGGACGGCGTTGCATGGCACCCCCACTTGCGTAGATACTAATGGGATAAACCCGGCGGCTCGCCTACCGCGCCGCGACGCCCATCTTGCGCGCTTCGCCGATGGCCTCGCGGATGCGCTGAAACGGCTCGGCCAGATCGAAGGCGCCATCCAGTCGTTCGAGGATGTCGTTTATGGCTGCCGTATCGTCGAAGCGCGGGTGACAGCGAAAAGGCCGCCGTCCTCTTACCGTCTCAGCCGGCGCTGGCGGCGTCAACCACGCCACCGGCACGTCGAGTTTCAGACGCAAATCCAACACTTCCTCGCGATCTGTCACTACCAGCTGAACGGCAACGCCCGCCTTCTCCACCAGTGTCTTACCGATCAGGTCCGCACAGACATACGCCTCGAGTGTCCCGCCGTAGAGGATTTGCTGTACCCGGTTGGGCTGCACCGCGCTGGTCAAGCGAAACTCCAACGGCCGGCCCCAGCCGTTCACGGCCAGATAGCCGCCAAGGTATCCGTTGGCCTCATGGAACACCGTCAGAAAGCCCAGCTGAAGGGTGCCGATGGTCCTGTCCGAAACGGCGAGCGGAGCAGCGGTAGCGCTCAAGGTGGTTTCCTCCCGGTGGGACGGGCGATGGCCGGATCGGCAATTTACACGGCCGGACGGCCCTGACAGGGACAGGCATATCTATCTACTCGGGCAAATAGGCGCGACGACTTGAGTGGAACAAAAAGGTTGCGTTCGGGCCGTTCCCAGGAGGAAAAATCGCACTGCCGCCCCTGTCGCCTGAGTTTGTGAGGTAAGTAATGATTGTAAGGGTTACGGTGGAATCCGCGAATTTCGAGTTCGTGAGCCGGCGCCGAACCCACCCGCGAACTATGGTTGAGGTATCGCCCAAGCGGTAGCATGTGGCGCCGTGCCTTGGCGCCGCATCGTACCTTCTGGTGGAGAACCCCGTGCGGAAACTCTTGGTCGCCAGCCAGAAGGGGGGCGTCGGCAAGACGACGACCTCGATCAACCTCGCGGCCGCCGCTGCCTTGGCCGATACGCGCGTCCTGTTGCTGGACGCCGATCCGCTCAGCAGCGTCTCGACGACGCTCAACCTCGAAAGTCATCCCCGGCGCCGATTGCTGCGTGAGACCGGCGTGGACTTGCCGGGCGTTCTGGTGTGCGACGTGCTGCCGGGCCTGGACGTACTCAGCCCCTACGAATCCGGCGCTTGTTCCGACGCGGAGTTCGACGATCTCCTTCGTCTGCTGGAGTCGCCGCAATTTCAGGCCAGCTACGGTTGTCTTATCGTCGATTCGCCGCCGTTTCTCGGGGCCAACCCCGGCCAACTCGTGGGGGCTTGCGACGGCCTGATCGTCGTCATGCGGGCCGAGCCGTTGGCGCACCGCACCCTGCCGGCTTTCTTGGAGCTGGTGCAGCGTGCGCGAGGGCAACATCCAGTCAAGACGCACGGCGTCTTGCTGACCCTGGCGGACGGCGAGGCGGAGGGCGGACCTTGCGAAAACGAGCTACGCGGCCGCCTCGGCGGTCGCGTTTTGGAACAGACGATTCCGTTTGACGCACAGGTCAACCGGGCCTCCGAGCGTGGGCGCATCGCGGCGGAGGCGTCGCCCGATTCGCCGGCCGCGGCGCGCTATCATCGCCTTGCCGAGGCGCTGAAACTGGCCGCCGATCCTTTGCCGCTCAAGAAAGCGCCCGGCGCGGCGCCTCTGATCGCCGCCGCGACCGCGGTGCTGCAATCCGTCGGCGCGCCGAACCCGCCGGACAGCCCCGGCGAAATCGAATTGCCGCCCGAGCTGGACTTGCCATCGTTCGACCACCTGTCGATGATCGGTTCACCGTCGCTGACGCTGCCTGCGTTCCGTCCGCCGCCGTCGGCGCCGCGCGCCCGTTTGCGACCGGTGCCGACGGGGCCGGAAGAGGACGCGCCCGTCGCGCCCATCGCGCGGAAACCCGCTTTACGTTTCGCAACGTCCCGGTCGTGGCTGTTGGGAGCCGGCCTGGCCGCGGTTGTCGGCGTCAGTATTCCTTTCATCCCCCTGCGCGACTTCGTACTGCCGATCACCGTCGGCTTGGGCGTGGCGGCGGCGGTGGTCCTCGCGTTGCGGCTGGCGGCGACCGCTCCGGAAGCCGACAAAAAGCCGGTCTTAACTGTCAAGCCGCTTTCGCGCCGTGTGAAGAGGCTTGACAACACGGACGGCCGAAAGGGCGCCGCCACACGCTTGGCCGCGCTGACTCGCAAGTCGCCTTCGGGGTCTCACCGAAGACCAAAGCGCATGTAGACGATTCCTGTCGAAACGCGCGGCGTGCGCCCTATGATAACGGCGCCAGGCGTTCCACCCTTTTCGTCTCCGACTCGGAACACCTCGGATCAACCCGCCGCGCCGAGGGTACGCATGCACGAGCCTTCTCACGCCTTCCTGAAAAAGCTCCTCGAAACCCCCAGCCCCTCCGGCTACGAACGTCCCATCCAGGACGTGGTTCGCGGTTGGGCCGCCGACTTCGCCGATGAAGTACGCACCGACCGCCACGGCAACGTCCTCGCCATCCGTCACGCCGGCCTCCCCCACCCAACCCTCCCCCGTCCGCAGGGGAAGGGCAGGGAGGGGGAAAGCGAACCGCCGCGCGTCATGCTGGCCGGCCACTGCGACCAGATCGGCCTCATGATCCAGTACATCGACGACAACGGCTTTCTCTACGTCCAGCCCATTGGTGGCTGGGACATGCAAATCCTCCTCGGTCAGCACCTGACCGTGTGGACGAAGCAAGGCCCGGTCGCCGGCGTCGTCTCGCGCCGGGCGCCGCATCTGATGACCACCGACGAACGCAACAAGGTGCCGCAGTTCAGCGACGTTTGGGTCGATATCGGCGCCAAGGATCGCAAGGACGCCGAGGAATTGATATCGCCTGGCGACCCAGTGACGGTCGAACTCGGCTATCGACCCTTGCGCAACGGTTTGGCGGCGTCTCCGGCGATGGACGATAAAGTCGGTCTTTGGACGGTCATGGAGACGTTGCGGCTGTTGCGCGACCGGCCGTTGCAGTGCAGCGTCTATTGCGTTTCGACGGTGCAAGAGGAAATCGGCCTGCGCGGCGCCACCACCAGTGCCTACGGCATCCATCCGACTGTCGGCGTGGCAGTGGACGTGTGCCACGCCACAGACACGCCGGGCAACGACAAAAAGCAGCTGGGCGACACGCGGCTCGGCGGCGGTCCAGTGTTGTTCCGCGGTCCGAACATCAATCCACGCGTGCTGGAGCGGCTGCAAGAGTCGGCGAAAACCATTGAGGTTCCGGTGCAGGTGCGCGGCACACCGCGCGCGACCGGTACTGACGCCAACACCATGCAGCTCAGCCGCGAAGGCGTGGCCGTCGGTCTGGTCGGCATTCCCAATCGTTACATGCACAGTCCTGTTGAAGTGGTATGCCTCGACGACCTCGATCGGGCGGCGCGGCTATTGGCGGAGTTTTGCGCGACGGTTACACCGCAAATGGATTGGACGCCGTGAGGACCGGCTCGTGGAATTATCCCCCTTCGACCTGCCGCTGACCGATCCACGACATCCGTTCCACATCCAGCACATGGAAATGGCGTTGGACGAGGCCGGCGTCGCGGCTTCCGAGGGGGAAGTCCCGGTCGGCGCCGTCATCGTCTCATTCGAGCGCGGCGTCATCGCTCAGGCGCACAATCAGCGCGAACAACTCCTCGACCCCACGGCCCACGCCGAGATGATCGCCATTACCCAGGCCGCCGAGGCGTTGCGGTCGTGGCGCTTGGAAGACTGCGCCCTGTACGTCACGCTGGAACCATGCCCGATGTGCGCCGGCGCCATCGTCCAGGCCCGGCTGCCGATGGTCGTTTACGGCTGTACGGACCCCAAAGCCGGCGCCTGCGATACGCTTTATCAGATCCCCACCGACCCGCGCCTTAATCACCGCGCTCGTGTGGTAAGTGGCGTCCTGGCCGAGCGGTGCGCCGAGATGTTGAGCGAGTTCTTCGCGGCCCGGCGCCGGGAGGGAAAGAAGTAGGACGCGAATGTGATAGCAAAATGTAGCTTTTAACCCTCGTTCCCAAACTCTGAGCTTGTGAATTTAAGAACCTGTGGCTGCTAGGTAACACAAAACAAGCGTGGCACAGCCGACGTTCGCAGCGTCAGATGCCGATTTTTCGTGCCGCTTCAGCCGGTGACGGTCGTGGTATGCACTGCCAACCCCGTCCCACCTCCCCTGGCGATCCCCGATTGCTCCTACCGCCGCCGTTTGGGCCGCCCGCAGAGCGACCGTCCGCCGCAGATTGTGGACCAATGCTTGCAGCAACGCTACCGCCAGCACTTTTTGTCGGCCGCGGACCGTCGCCCGATACATCCCACGCTGACGCGCTCCCGCATTCACCCGCTCCGCCGTCGCTGCACGCAGCTTGTAGGTCTCCTTCGCCGCCGCCGTCCCTATCCGCTGACGCCACGCCCCCACGCCGGGACCATCGTTCTTTTTGGGCTGATACGGGCCTTCTCCCTTTGCCTTCTTCGACTCCTCGTTCTTGATGGGACCAAGCACGTTGACGCCGTCCCGCTCCGCTTGCTCCATGTCCTCAAGAGTCGTGAAGCCGCCCTCGACCAACATCTCCAGGGGCTCGCCCAGATCGAGAAGCAGGCCGACAGGGGTTAGGTCGGGGGCGGAGTCAGCAGGAGTAGTATTCATGCGACTAGGTTAGCGCCCTGCGGAAAAAGGGCAAGGTAAAAAATTCACAAGCTCAGAGCGTGGGAACGAGGGTTTCGACAGAGCAATAGCATTGCTGTTTTTCATTGCACCGGCCTACGCCGCGCTCATGGGACTGTGATTCCCTGTAGCGGCCCTTCGCCTCGCACTTCCAGTTCGCGCAATAGCCAGCCTTGCGGCGGCTGATAGTCGAACGTCGCCGTGCAGAAAATAGGAGCCGCCTCCAGGGCGCCGAACGTGCCTATGACCTTCGCCCGGAACTCCGCGACGGCCGTTTTTCGCTCACGCGAAATCTCGCCGCAATGCAAGTCGGATATGCGAACTTCGGTGATGTTCCACGTCTTGAGTTGTTCTCGCGCTTTATCGCGCAACGCCGTTTTGCTGTCCGCGAAGGGGCAATGAAAGCGGTCGGAGACGTTCTCCAGCACGGCGTCGAGGTTGGCCGGCGCCTTGAGTCCGGCGGCCATTGCCTTCACTTTGCGTTGGATTTGTTCCCGGTCGGTTTCGACGGCGAAGTCCAGGAGGCAGTACAACCCGGCGAGAGCGACGACGCCGGCCGCAGCCGTGAACCAGCGCCGCTTTCGCGTCCGCGCTCCAAGAACAATGAGCAAGGCCGCCGCTGCCGCCAGGAGAACGTAAACCGAGAGGTGTCCTTCAAACAACCAGTCGAACATATCTTCACCGCCGCGCCGCCGGCCACAGTTCCGCGCCATAACGGGCCGCGTCGTCCAAATCCTCTTCGATGCGCAGTAGCTGATTGTACTTAGCCACCCGATCCGTGCGGCTGGCCGAGCCGGTCTTGATCTGGCCGGCGTTGGTCGCCACCGCCAAGTCGGCGATGGTCGCATCCTCCGTTTCGCCGCTGCGATGGCTTATGATCGTCGTGTAACCATGCAACTTCGCCAACGCGATCGAATCCAACGTTTCCGTCAAAGTGCCAATCTGGTTCACCTTCACCAGAATGCTGTTGGCCGCCTTTTTGTCGATGCCTTGTTGAAGGCGCGTCGTGTTGGTCACGAACAGGTCGTCGCCCACAAGCTGCACCTTGTCGCCCAGTTCCTTCGTCAGCTTCACCCAACCGTCCCAATCGTCTTCGGACAAGCCGTCTTCGATGGAGCGGATCGGCCACTTGGCGCACAGTCCTTTCCACAGGTCGATCATCTCGTCGGTGCTGGCGACGCGGTCGGGCTGGCTCTTGAAGAAGCGGTAGCCGGTCTTGCCCTTCTTCTTGGCCTCGTCCCACAACTCCGTCGCTGCAGGGTCCAGCGCGAAGACGACGTGGTCTCCCAGCTTGTAGCCGGCCTTCTCCACCGCTTTCGACAGCACTTCCAACGCCTCATCGCTGCTTTTGAGGTTCGGGGCGAAACCGCCCTCGTCGCCGACGGCGGTGTTCAGGCCGCGGTCGTGCAACACATTCTTGAGATGGTGAAACACCTCGGCCCCCATGCGAAGCGCCTCGCGGAAGCACGCGGCGCCCAGCGGCACGATCATGAATTCCTGGAAATCCACGTTGTTGTCGGCGTGCTTGCCGCCGTTAAGGACGTTCATCATCGGCACGGGCAGATAGCGGGCGTTGACTCCGCCGAGGTAGCGGTACAGCGGAAGACCGACCGACGAGGCCGCCGCGTGGGCGGCCGCCAGCGACACGCCCAACATGGCATTGGCGCCGAGCTTAGACTTGTTCTCGGTGCCGTCAAGCTGGAGCAGCAACTCGTCGAGGTCCACCTGTCCCGTGGCGTCCAGGCCGTGCAGGCGCGGGGCGATTTGGTCGTTGACGTTGGCAACGGCCTTCAGGACGCCGCGACCGAGGTAACGGGATTCGTCTTTGTCGCGCAGCTCCAAAGCCTCATGGGCGCCGGTGCTGGCGCCGCTCGGCACGGCGGCGCGGCCGACGGAGCCGTCGGCGAGGATGATTTCGACTTCCAGGGTCGGGTTGCCGCGGCTGTCGAGGATCTCACGGGCGTGAACATTCTCAATCGTACTCATCGCGTGTCTTGAAACTCCGTTAAGGGGACGGGGCCGTCGCGGCCAATGAAGATGAAATAGGCGGCGCGGACGGGATTTCAAGATGGACGAAGCGTAACGCACGGTCGTTTAGCCGCGACCCGAAGGGGAGCGCGAAAGTCACGGGGCCTCGGTGGGTCGCATCAGGGAGAGCGTCGCTTCGCTAGGACCAACAGGGGGTGGGAGCAGGGTGACAAAGCGGCGGGTCAAGGGAACCGAGACCCCGTGGGGTCGGCCGCGGGAGGGGGCCGTGTCGGGACAAAGATGTTATCGGCCGGCGCGAGCGCGAGGCTTAACCAAACGGCGGCGTTCAAGGATCAAGAGGCCAACGGCCGCCTGCTGCAGGCTGTTGAATCTGAAAGGAATCGAAGAACTTGAGGGTGTCCGATGAGCCGGCCCGGACTTTTGGGCCTAACAATGTCACCATGTATATCCGATCCGTCGCGACATAGATGCGCGCTGCCAGCGTCTTCTCCACCGTATCAGACTTGTCATTGAAGCGCGGCTCGATCCGGTAATTCAATTGGTAGTATGCCATCCCATTGGAAGGATTCACCATCCCGTCCCGTCCCGGGTCATATACAAAAACAGGAAAGTCCTGGCCGAGCCGACTCTTGGCGTTGTTGATCGCCTGTAGATTATTGGTGTTGCCGCCGGGAAGCCGATTCAAACCGCCATCTGCTGTCGCGGCGGGAAAGACGGAAACCGCGAAGCGGACTTCAGGCTCTTGCAGGTTTACCGTGAAAGTAACGGTATCCTTGTCAGGGTTCGCAACAAAAGCAGGGGGCGGTTTCTGGGAGATCGCCGGCGATCCAGGGATCTTGACGCGGAAACTGCCGTCCGGCGGCACATAGGTGCGCCATAGCGAAGCTTCCACGCTGTATGACGGCGTCACGAAGAAGGCAAGAAAGTAGATCGCCGCGCCCAAGCCGACGAGGCTGCCGGCTCCGATCAGTCGAGTGCGCGGCATCAGGCGAGGCTGCATTACGACGGCAAAGGCAGCGCCCGCCACAACGGCGGCGACAAGGCACCATAAAAAGGCGCTGCCCCAGCTGCCGCCCCAGCTATCGGTCACCAGACCGAGCGGGATGGCTGCCAACGCCAGCACCATGAACGCCGGCGGCAGCGCATAAAGATACCAGGGCACGTCGTAGGCGCGACCGTTGGGGAAATCGCCCTTGCCGCCGAGGAAGCCGGCCGTGTCGCGGGCCAGATGGTATACGGAGGTCCACGGTTTAACAACAGTCAGCTCAACCTCGCGGCCCTCGACGGTCACGACGAGCCGATTGGCACCGAGGTAAAGTACTCTGCCGCCGACTGGCGCGAACACCGGCGCTTGTCGCGGCTTGCGCAGGTAGAGGCCCTCGGCGGTCAACTCGGCTTCCATTCGACCGCGGAGGACGCGATCCGGGTCGCGCGCTACCAGTACCGAAAAGACCAGCGCCTTTACTGGCGCCGGTACGTGGGCCGACTTTCTTTGCGGAGTCGCTTCGACGGCCGGCTCGACCCATTCCGGCGCCTCCTCGAACTCTTCGACTGCCGTCACTTCGTCGTCCTGGACCGGGGCCGTGACAGGTTGCGGCCGCGCGGCGGCACGTTTAATTGGCGCTTCGGCGGCGCGGGCGGCGGACTCGGCGGCCGGGTCGGCTTGCGCGACGAACTCGTCCAAGCACAGCGGACACTGCACCAACTGGCCGAGTACATTCTCAGGCACACGCAACGGCCGTTTGCAACTGGCGCATGTTATCGCGGCGGACATACGACGTTTCCACCTTAACGGTCGCGCTGGGTGACGGAAATGGATTGTAAACCACCGCGAGCAATTCGGCCTATAACATTATTCGCCGCGATGAAAACCACGAGGACAGACCATGAAAGCAATGTGCATCAACCGGCTGGGCGATCTCGACGGCCTGCGCGTGGAGGAACGGCCGGACCCGCGACCAGGACCGGGACAAGTGCGCGTCCGAGTACGGGCGGCAGCGCTCAACTATCGCGATTTAATGATAATTAAGGGAGTGTATAGCCGTAATCTGGCGTTGCCGCTCGTCCCGCTGTCCGACGGCGCCGGCGAAGTCGTCGAGGTCGGCGCCGGGGTGACACGGTTCGCCGTCGGCGCCCGTGTAGCCGGCATTTTCATGCAGACTTGGCTGGATGGGGCGCTCACCGAAGCCAAGAGCAAGTCCGCCCTCGGCGGCGCTATCGACGGGGTTCTGGCCGAACAAATCGTTCTGAACGAGGACGGCCTGGTCGCCGTGCCCGACCACCTCACTTTTGAGGAAGCGTCCACGTTGCCTTGTGCCGCCGTCACCGCTTGGAACGGCCTGATTGAGGCCGGTTTGCGGCCCGGCGAAACGGTGCTGACGCTGGGCACCGGCGGCGTGTCGCTGTTCGCGCTACAGATCGCCCGCATGACCGGGGCGCGCGTCATCGCCACTTCATCGAGCGATGAGAAACTGGAGCGGGCCAAGCAACTCGGCGCCTCCGACGGTATTAACTACAAAACAACGCCGGAATGGGATAAAAAGGTGCGAGAGCTGACCGGCGGCGTGGGCGTCGATCATGTTGTCGAAGTGGGAGGGGCCGGCACGCTGGCGCGGTCGTTGAAGGCCGTTCGTATGGGCGGTCACATTAGCCTGATTGGCGTGCTGGCCGGCGGCGCGGAGTGCAATCCGACGCCGGTGCTGATGAAGGCCGTCCGCTTGCAGGGCGTCTTCGTTGGCTCGCGCGCCATGTTCGAGGCGATGAACCATGCCATCACGGTGCATGGGCTGCATCCCGTCATCGACCGCGTGTTCCCCTTCGAGGAGGCCCGCGCCGCCTACCAGCATTTGGAAAGCGGCGCCCACTTCGGCAAGGTCGTCCTACGGTTGTGAGGAGACGGCGGCTTGGGAGTCCGTCAACGCTCCGAACCAATTCCGACCGCCGGAAACTGAAACGGCGCTAGGCCACGGCCCGCAGTTGCCTGCGCCCTCTCCACCAGCTTCGCAGAGCGCCGATGGCAAGCGGCGTGAGCGGCAGGACCATCACAATGCCTCGGATCAGCCCAAAAGTACCCACCGGGCCAAACCCCACGGGGCTGGAACCCCGGAGCGCCACCCAACAGGATAGGATGACGCAGGCGAGCATCGGCCAGCGCCAGTCCTGGTCGCTCGTGCGGGCCATTCGGCAGAACCACACCGCAGGCAGGCAGTACGACGCCAGCAACAGGACGATGCCCACAAGTTCGACGCCGGCCATCAGGACAAGGGCGGGAGTGGAAGGGTTTTCGCCTAACTCGTCCGCAAATGGCATGAGGACTAAAGAGAGACAGACCGCCCAGACGTAGTAAGCCATCGAGAGGAGCATGAGCGTCGGCACAGGTAGTACGATAAAGGTAAGGATCGGGTGTCGCCTGCAGAACAACCGCTTGCGGTATTCCGCCGCCGCGGTTTGTGCAAGGTCGGCGGGAAGACCGACGCGGTCGCGGACGTTTTCGATTTTCATAATCGCTTTCTCCTCCATGATTTCGTCGATATGGTCTGACATCTCCAGGGCCGCCCTTTCGACGTAGGAAGCCGGGAGGCCTTGGGCCGCGAGACGCTTTCTCAACTCTTCAAGCCAGCGTTGCTTCTCCATAGCCGCCTCCTTGCAGGGCCAAGTTGACCGCCCCAACGACGCGCTGCCAGCACGTCAACGTCTCGGCCAGATGTTTCTTTCCCTTCGGCGTCACCCGGTAGACCACCCGACTGCGTCCGGCCGTCGTTTCCCGGCTTGCCTTTAAGAGTCCGTCTGCTTCGAGCCTGTGTAGGATGGGATAAACACATCCTTCTCCGAACGCGAACTCCTGGTCGGTGGCAGTCTTGATCGCCTGGACCAGCTCGTAGCCATACATCGGACGGCCCAAGAGCAAATGCAGCATCAGCAGTTCCGGCACTCCGTTCAGAAACGCCGGGTTCGTTCGCTTCTTGTTCATGGACCGCTTATACCTCGAACCTTGATGTATCGCAAGGCCAAGACATAACGCGGGCGTGGGGTCGCGGCCAGCTTCACCCCATTCTTCTGAAAAATTTGATCGGTGTTGTCCGAGAGGCGCACGCCGATGCTGGTCACGTTGACCGCTTTGACCCATAAGCGCAGCTCACGCACATCCCGGCCCTTGAGTGATGCGAGGTCGCGCCAGAGGCCGACATAGGCACCGCCGCCGCTGAAGTCCGCCTGGAGTTTGTACGAGCGCTTACCGCCATGCGCGTCAGCGGCGTCGAGCGCGAGGCTGCCCTTGGCGCCGGGGAACTCACGGCCGTCGATATAGGTCCAACCCTTAGGCTCCGTCTCGAAATCGTCCAGCAGGAGCGGCTTAGCGTCCGCTTGCGGTTTCGCGTATATCGCCAGGGGTAGCGCGAAGAGGCAGACAAACATGGTCGCAATTTTTGCGCAAGACATGGAAAACAATCCTTCCGGGGGACCACATGGATCAAGCCCTCAGGGCGCCGGCCGTCGGCCGCCGCGACGGGCGGTGGGCGGCCGACCCAACAATTCCGGCCAACTGCCTGCCGTCCGCACGCGCCGGAGCATTTCTTCCAGCCGCGGCAGGTCGTCGAGCCGCTCGATCGCCGCGGCCGCGCGAGAGTCCGGCGGGCCGAAGGCGTCGTCGCCTTGCAAGCGAAGCATCTTCTTTGCCTCGGCGACGGCGCCCTCGGCCCGACCCTCCGTTCGCCCTTCTTCCAAGATGGCCTGATAAGTCGAGGACTCTTTCATGGATACTACTCCCCGAAACAGTTCCGCCGCCAGCGCCGGCGAATAGCGCAACCCGAGCAACAGATACGCTGACGCCCAGACCACCTCCGCACGCCGCCTGGCGCGACGGCTTTCCAGGCGCCGACCCATTCGTTGTATTATGCCAGGCAACTCGGCTTCTGTCACCGCGCTGATCGGGGCCAGCGGCAGCAGGGCCAGGCCGCCCGTGAGCAGCGGGTCCGGCGGCAGCCGCCAGACGCGCACCACTTGATAGCGGAACGTCAGGTAGATTTCCTCGCCGGGAAAGCCGCGCTCGTACAGGCCGGTGAGCTGCGGCGAGTCGGCCTCCGGCCGCAGCAGCACGGCGGCGCTGCGCACCCGCGTCTCGTGGCGGTCTTCCAGAAGGCCGTTGCGGACGAGCAGCTTCCGCGGCAGGGCGGCCGCGTCGTGGCCGGCGACGAACTCCAGGTGAAGCAGATACGGCGGCTCGGCGGACACGCGCAGCACCTTGTCGGCGGCGCCGCTGACCGTGGCCACGTCGGCGTCCATCACCATCGTCGGCCCCGCCGGCCGTCCGAGCAACGCGGGCCACGACTCCGGCTCGATCTCGACCAGCGCCTTCAACGTCGGATCGTAGGGCTTCGCGGTCACACCACAAAGGCCCCCTATTGAGGCGGATCGCTCTGTCGAACCCCATTTAACCTCCCGCGCTGCGAGCGGTGTGCGGCTGGTACTTGGGTAAGAATATCGCGCATGGCGTTAAAGGGTGACGCAAAATCCTTTTTCCTTCCCCCCTGAAGTTTTTGCCGTCTCAGCGAACACGAGCGCGAAATTACTGAAGGCGATTCCGAAGCGTGCAAGCAATGCCGCGATGAACCAGCCGAAGAATGGAACAAAGGAAAAGACAAAGGCAAGGCTTCCCGTAAGCAAGCCCGTAACCGCTTTGCTCGAACTAGGCGCCGAATCCGCCCTGGACTTGGCCCGCGTCTTCTCCTCTTCGATCCACCGCAGCGCTTACGCCGCCTCCGCCGCCGTCTGCGGCCGGTCGGCCGGCGCCTTGATAAGCAGGTCTTTGTTAATGAGCAGTTCGCCCAGGCTCAGATTGATGGTTGAGCCGCTGAGGTTATGGTCGAATTGGTCGCGGTGGCCGCTGTGGGCGACGCTGATCGCCTCGCGTAACGAAAACAGCCTATCCGTCTCGCCGTGGAATTCATCCCTCGTAGAGAAGCCCGCGAGTGTGTTTTAGTTTCGCATCATGAAAAAGTCTCCTTGGGGGCGACCGGTGGCCGCCAAACGCTCGGCCACCGGTCGCCGCGATGCAAGGGGTTTTGCTGCTGTGTCCAGCCCATGGAATAGCGCACAGCGCGCCGCCGGGCGCCTAGGTCGCCGGAATTCCATCGAGGATGCCGATGATGCTGGTGCTGTCCAGGTACAGCACACCCAAGTTGTAGATGTCAGCGCCAAAGCCAACGGGGGCGGTATTCCCGGTGATGCTGCTGGAGTTTTTGACCGTCACCGTGCCGTCGTTGTAGATGCCGCCGCCCGCCGAGGCGGCGGAGTTGCCGGACAGGGTGCTGCCGCTGACCGTCAGCGTGCCGTCGTTCAAGATGCCGCCGCCAAAATAGCTGGCGGAGTTGCCGGTCAGGGTGCTGTTGCTGACCGTCAGCGTGCCGTCGTTCAAGATGCCGCCACCGGAGCCACCGAAGCTGGCGGAGTTGCCGGACAGGGTGCTGCCGCCGCTGACCGTCGCCGTGCCGCCGTTCCAGATGCCGCCGCCCCGCCAGGCGGAGTTGCCGGACAGGATGCTGCCGCTGACCGTCAGCGTGCCGTAGTTTTGAATGCCGCCACCATAGGAGACGGAGTCCAAGCCGACGTTGCTGGACAGGGTGCTGCCGCTGACCGTCAGCGTGCCGTCGTTATTGATGCCGCCGCCCTGGGCGGCGGAGTTGCCGGTCAGGGTGCTGTTGCTGACCGTCAGCGTGCCGTCGTTCAAGATGCCGCCGCCTAGGCCGGCGGAGTTGCCGGACAGGGTGCTGCCGCTGACCGTCAGCGTGCCATGGTTGAGGATGCCGGCGCCCTCGCCGGCTTGGCCCACGCCTGGGGCCGCGCCGTCGCTGATCGTCAGGCCGCTCAGGGTAACGTTCTCCTTGCTGGCCACCTCGAACAGCCGCGAGGCGTTGTTGCCGCTGATCGTCAGTTGGCTGGCGCCCGGCCCAGCGATGGTCAGGTTCTTCTTGATAAGCAGCTCGCCGCTGGTCAGCGTGATGGTCTGGCCGCCCACCAGCGTGGAGGCGAAGACGATGGTGTCGCCGTTGTGGGCGGCGGCGATGTCGGCCCGCAGCGAGCCTCGGCCGCTGTCCAGGTTGTTAAGGACGGTCAGGGTGCTGAGTACCCAACGCTCCTCCAAGGCTTCGAGCGTCGGCCGGAAGGTGGGCCGCTTGCGCGGGGACGCGGGCCGTGCGGCCAGTTCGCGGATCCTGGACAGCCCCAGGCGTTCGGACAGCCAACGGGTAAGTGACATGCTTCGAGTCTCCTGTTTCAGATTGGCCTGCGTTACAATGAAAAGGCCACCGCTCCCGGCGCGCAGACCGAGCGCCGGGGCGAGGCCGGGCCGGTGAGTGTCCTTCTTCGTGGTTGGGACTCACCGGCCGCTTTTGTTCAGGAATCACGGGTCAGCAGTCAGTCCGGCTTTTGCGTTGTCTGCGACTCCTGATTGCTGTTCCTTTGTGCTAGAATGCCCTCATGATCGGAAAACGCCGCACATCGTCGAAGGCTCCGGTTGCCCGCTGGTATCGCGGGGCTGATATTCCCATGCGCCTGATTCGCCGATTCGCGCGCCAGGTTGCCGAGCGCTTCCACCCCGACAAGATCGTCCTGTTTGGCTCCTATGCCTACGGCACGCCGCACGCCGATAGCGACGTGGACATCCTGGTCATCATGCCGGCCCGGAACCAGCTGGACCAGGCGGTGAAGATCGAGCTTGCCTGTGATCCGCCTTTTCCGCTGGACATCATCGTCCGCACGCCACACAACATGGAGTGGCAGCTCGCCGAGGGCGCCTCATTCCTGACCGAGATCATGACCAAGGCCAAAGTTCTCTATGAAAAAAAGCACTCGGGCGTGGGTACGCAAAGCCGAAAGCGACTTCCAGCTCGCCGCCGGCATCGCCCGGAGAAGCGAACCATTTCATGACGAACAGTGCTTTCACTGCCAGCAATCTGCCGAGAAGTATCTCAAGGCACTGCTGGAGGAGTTCGGGCTGGCGGTACCGCGAACGCACGTTCTCAAGGACGTTCTGGCGTTACTGGCGCCTCATCATCCGTCACTTGTGGGCTTCCGGCGCGGCCTAACCTTTCTGACGCGATTCTCGGTAGGGATTCGTTATCCCGGCGACAGCGCGAGCAAGCGCCAGGCCGCGTCCGCTTTACGTTGGGCCCGCGAAGTCCGCGTGGCTTGCCGCACGCTCCTTGGCATCCCGCCCTCCCCGGGGCGTCGTCGGCTGTCACCGTAATGCGTGCATCTTTCTTCACATCATTTGGCGACTTCTGTAGGACGGTTTGGCAAACCGTCCTTCTCTGCCGGACGGTTTGCCAAACCGTCCTACTTCGGCACTGCTTCCTATTCGACCTTCAATAGCTCCTCCGCCTCCGCCCGGAAGCGGCGCAGTTCTTCGTCGTGCATCTTGTCTTTCTTCAAGGCTTCCTCGTTCTTCTGCATCCACTGGACGGCCTTCTCGTGCCACTTCTGGGCCTCATCCTTGTCGCCCTGTTGCCAGTGGGCCATCGCCAGGAAGAAGAAGTCGAAGGCGTCGCCGCCGTTGCTCAGGTCCATTGACTTGTTCAATGCTTCGATGGCCGCCTTCCATTCCCCGGCGCGGTAGTACGCCACGCCCAAGGTGTTCCAGGAATTCCCCTGCGGGGCCAGCTCGACGGCTTTCTTGGCCAGTTCGAGCGCCCGGCGCGGATCGCGGAGATTACCATCCGAGGACGTGGCCAGGAACCAAGCCAGATTGTTGTGCGCCTCGGCGCTGGCGGGGATGAGAGTTACGGCCTTCTCGTAGTCGGCAAGCGCCTTCTCAGGCTGGCCTGCTGCACTGTAAGCAAAAGCTCGCCTACACCAAGCCTCCGGGTCGTCAGGGTTCAGCTCAATGGCCTGGCTGTAAGCGCTTTCCGCATCCGGGTAGCGGCCGGCCCCTAGCAGTAAATCGCCCAGACGCCGTTGGCTGTGAAACAGATCGGTGCGGTAAAGGGTCACTGCGGGAAAGTCGGCGGCCAGCTTTTCATTCACTACGCGTGCCCGCTGGCAGGCTTGCTCCGCTTCCGGGATGCGGCCGGTGGCGCCGAGCAGCGAGCTTAGAGCGTTGTAGGCGACCGCTACGGCCCGCCGGTCTTCAGGCGAATTGGGCGATGCGGCCGACAGTTTCTCCAGGCGCCCAATGGCCAGCCGGTACGCCTTCTCCGCCTCTATAGGGCGGCCGCTACTCCACAACCGGTCGCCGGCCTCCTTCTGCGCCCGGAGCGAGTTCGGGTCGTCCGGGTCGTCTTCGGTCTGGCGCGCCACTGCCTCCTGGTCGGTGGCCGCACGCCAGAGTCTCACGGTCCCATCCGCACTCGCCGCGGCCAATGTGTTTCCGTCAGGGGCAAAGGCCACGGCAAGCACCGCATCGGTGTGTTCCGTCAACGTGATCCGCTCTTGTCCCGTGAGTACATCCCACAACCGGACCGTGCCGTCCGCGCTTGCCGAGGCGAGGGTCCTGCCGTCGGGGTGAAATGCGACGCATCTGATGGGGGCCGTATGCCCCTTCAGGGAAGAGCGTAACACTCCTGTGCCGACGTCCCACAGGAGTACCGATCCGTAATCGGTCGCTTGAGCAACGAGCGCGCCGTCGGGCGAGAACTGCACGTAAGAAGAAGAACCCCACACGTTGTCGCGCTCCGTTTTGCAGGTGAGCCGCATCTGCCCCGTCGCTGGATCCCACAGTGTGACTGTCCCCCACCGGTTCCCATGACTGTTTCCTACACCCCCGCCTGTGGCCAGCGTCTTGCCGTCCGGTGAAAAGGCCGCCCATTGGCCGTCCACGGACAGTCGAATGCGCCCGGCGGCCAGGTCCCACAGTTTCACACTGTTGTCTTCGCCAAGCACGCCATCAGAACATCGTCCTGTGGCCATCGTTTTGTCATCCGGGCTGAAGGCTATGCTTCTGACAGGAGGGTTGGGCGCCTGTAGCACGGCCCGCTCCTTATGTGTGGCGACGTCAATCAGCTTTATGGCGCTGCCTGTCGAGACGGCCAAGGTTTCCCCATCGTGGGAAAACGCCAGGCTCTCCGTTGTAGCGTCGGAAACCTTGATGGCGGCGGCGGCCTGGCCGGTGGCGACGTCCCATAGGGTAGTCGAGTCTCCAACCCCCGTCGCTAACGTCTTGCCGTTGGGAGAAAATGCGAGGGCGGAAATGACTTCGCCTTTCTTCTGCTGAAGCGTCATGGGTTCCCGCGTCGGCCCAAGATCCCACAGTTTGACCGTACCGTCCTCCCCGGCAGAGGCCAGGCTCTGGCCGTCGGGCGCAAATGCCACGGCCCTAACGCGATCGGGGTGCGCGAAAGCCCGCTCCCGGCCCGTAACTGGCTCCCACACCTTGACGGTCCTATCATCGCTGCCAATAGCCAAAGTCTTGCCGTCGGGCGAAAACGCCACACAAGAGACAGTCCAGGAATACGTTTTGCGGGTTATGATCGCCCGGCCCGTGCCTACGTCCCAGAGCCGGAGTGGCGCGCCATTAGCGCTCCCCGCGGCCAACGTTTTGCCGTCGGGCGCAAACGCGACGGCATAGTCCCCCGGCAACTGGAGTCTGCAACGAACCGGATTCGCAGCGAGATCCCAAAGCTTGATGGTCCCGGCCGCAACCGAGGCCAGGGTCTTGCTGTCGGGGGAAAACGCTACGGAACAGACCCATCCGGACTGCCCGGAGAGAGTCAGCCGCTCCTGCCAGGTAGCCACGTCCCATAGCTTCACCGTCTCGTTACTTCCCCCGGTGGCCAACGTCTTGCCGTCAGGGGCAAAAGCCAAGGATCTGATTTGTGCCTGTCCCGGTTTCAGCGAAATCAGTTCCTTGCCTGTCGCCACATCCCACACCTTCAAGTTTTCGTCCGGCCCGAAGCTCCCTGAAACCAGGTATTTGCCATCGGGTGAAAAGGCCACGCTTCCGACAGCGTTATGTTGACCCGAAAGAGTAGCTCGCTCTCGTCCGCTTGCAACGTCCCACAGCTTGACTTGTGCGTTCCAGTAACCCGACGCCAAGGTCTTTCCGTCGGGGGAAAAGGCCACACACCAAGAATGGGTGTAGGGCACATGCAAGTTAAGCTTGCACGCGGAATGACAGCGGCCCCAGAGATGGTACCACTCGAAGCTTCGCAGATCCTCCTGGTCGAACTTGGGCCGCTGGCTTTCCAGCAGTTCCAGTACCCGCGCGGGGTTGTCCGCCTCCCAGGCCTGCATGGCGAGGCTCATCTGGCCGGCGTAAAAGCGGTGGCGGGCCAGCAACTCCTGCTCCTTGGCCGCTTTTTCGTTCGCAACGGCGACGCCGTGCTGGGTCTCGGCTTCCCTGGCGTTGTCGCCCACCCGCTGAAGAACTTTTGGTGCCCCTCGGCGCCGGAGCAGGATCGGTACTATGCCGCCCTCCCGTTCGCTGCCTACAGCGGCAAGGGCGCTTGTGGGGACTACGCCCCCACCTGGTTCGTCGATCCGGCCTTGGCGACAGGGGATAACCAGGGAGTCCTGCAACCAAACCACATGACGCGGCTGACCGACATTCAGGACGGCGCCTCGAACACGATCCTGCTCACCGAAGACGCCGGCCGGCCGAGGCTGTGGCAGGCGGGCAGGGCGGGGCCTCCCCAGGCGGTCACCGGCGGCCCCTGGGCTGGCTATGCAACCGGGATCACCCTGAAAGGCTCAACCTTCGACGGCACGAGCCGGCCGGGGCCTTGTGCCCTCAACTGCACCAACGACCACGAGGTGTACAGCTTCCACCCCGGCGGGGCCAACGCCGTGTTCGCGGACGACTCGGTGCATTTCCTGCACGCCGGCATGAACATCCGCATCCTGGCCGCGCTCATCACGCGGGCCGGCAGGGAGGACGTCTCGGGCAATGATTACTAAGTGTGATCCTGCCCGCCAGGTGATAGGAGCGTGAACTGATGGGGACGCAGATCGCGCGGCGACGGTGGCGCTGGCCG
>DHJA01000199.1 GCA_002404095.1 Planctomycetaceae bacterium UBA4732
ACAGGAATCGTTGCAACCTCTCAATTGAGCTACAATCATCGCCTATCTTCCCTAGCCTGCCAAGGCCTCTCGGAAGTTGTGGGGAACAACGAGGGGGAAACCCCTGGCTATTAAGCGCCGCTCCTCCGGGGCTAATACCAATTGCCAGACAGAACCCAGTCCTACTTGGAAGCGTCCTTGATCTTCTGGCCCGCTTCCTTTGCCTTATCGCCGACTGCTTTACCGGCGGCCTTCGTCGCATCGACCGTCTTTTCCGTCGCCTTCTTGGCGGCGGCGGCGGCATCGTCGATACCCTTTTTCACGTCGTTCTTAATGTCCATGATAGCTCTCCCTGAGATCGAAGGTTTTGGAATTTCCAAAGACCCTGTTCTCCGCGCAAGAGCCGTGCCAAACTGCCATTTCGTTTAGACCAGAGCGCTCCCCTTCGGGTCGCGGCTAAACGGTTCCCGCGGCTTCCTCCAGCGCCTGCCCAACCGCCTTCCATAAGCCGTCCATCCTAAATGGTTTGCGGATTAGGCCGACCAGCGGATTCAACAACAGTTCCGGGGCGGGACTGATCTCCGCCAAGCCAGTGCAGAGCAGAATCGGTAGGCCGGGACGGCGCTGGCGCAGTCGCCGGAACGTATCGGCCGCGTCCTCGCGCGGCATCATCAAGTCGAGAATGACGAGGTCAACGGCCTTGCCGTCGCTGAGCATTTCGAGAGCCTCGTGCCCGCTGGCGGCCACGGAAACTTGATGACCGGCGATCTGCAGGAATCGGCGCACCACATCGAGTACCGCTTCCTCGTCGTCAATTACCAGGATGGAACGACCCGGCGCGGCTTCCGGCTGAACGACCGCCGGTTCAGCCAAAGAGGAATGGCGGCGGTCGCCGCCGGGCGTCGGCACGAGACGCGGTAGATAGATACTGACGCACGTCCCTAGACCGGCGGTGCTGTCGATGGTGAGCCATCCCTGATGCCCTTGGACGATGCCGAACACCATGGGCAACCCCAGCCCGGTGCCCTGCCCGACTTCCTTGGTCGTGAAAAAAGGATCCAGGGCTTGATTCAGCACGTCGGGCGTCATGCCTGTGCCGCGGTCCTCGACTTGAAGCAAGACGTAATCGCCCACCGGCACATTCTGAGGAAAGGCCGCGCGGGCCTCGGTTGTTTTCTCCGCGCGCAGACGAAAAACGATGAAAGAGGTCCGTTCAGGAGCTGAAGACGCCGCCGCTGCAGCTAGGTCGGGGTCAAGCGCCTCCCGCGGCGCCACGGCGTCGCGGGCGTTGAGGAAGAGGTTGACGAGCGCCTGCTGCAACTGGTTGGCGTCGGCCTCCACCGCCAGGGGCGTCTCGGCATCGTCGGCCTCCATCTCAACGCTGACTTCCTGGCGCAGCGTGCGCGTCACCAGTTCGGCGGTGCCGCGGACGAGTTCGGGAATCGAGGTCGGCCGCCGACTCAGGGCGGGCTTGCGCGCGAACGCCAGGAGCTGGCGCGTCAAGGTCGCCGCCCGCTCGGAGAGGTCCACGACGTTCTGTAAAAACTCGCGCACCGCCGGGCCGGCGTCGTCCTCGCGCAGAGCCAGAGAAGCGTAGCCGTTGATGCCGGCCAGCAAGTTGTTGAATTCGTGGGCAACTCCGCCAGCCAAGGTGCCAACGCTTTGCATCTTCTGCGCTTGCAATAGTTGCCGCTCTAACTTCTTGTGTTCGGTCACGTCGCGGTAAATGCCAACGAAATGCGTAGGCCGCCCGCGCGGATCGCCAATGGGCGAAATGGTTAGCGACGTCTGAAACTGGCCGCCGTCTTTACGGCGGTTGGTCAGTTCGCCTTGCCAGCTGTCGCCGGCCAGGATGGTGCGCCACAGCGGAGCGTAGAATTCCGGCGGGTGGAGGTCACTCTTGAAGAGGCGCGGGGTCTGCCCGAGTAATTCCTGCCGGCCGTACCCTGTTATTTGCTCAAGGGCTTGGTTGACGTTGAGGATTACACCTTGCAAATCCGTGATGACCACGCCGTCGCGCGCCGACTCCAGGGCTTGAATGAGCAGCCGATTCATTTGTTCCAGGCGGTGCCGCTTCACCGACTCGACGACGCGCTGGGGAAGGTTGCCGAGGAAGGCGAGGGCCGGGTCTTTGACGAGGTAGTCCAGGGCGCCGGCACGGAGAACGCTGGCGGCCAGTTGTTGGTCGCCGGCGCCCGTGACCATCAGGACAGGCGCCGTCACGCCCTCACGCCCCAGGGTGTGAAGCACGTCGAGGCCGGACATATCCGGTAGGAGATTGTCGAGAAGGACGAGATCAAAAGTAGTTTGTCCGAGAACGATGAGCGCGTCGGCGGCAGTGCGGCAGCGCGTTACTTCATGGCCGACGCGCTCCAGGCTCTTGCGAATGAGCAAGGCGATGTCATCGTCGTCTTCGATCAGGAACAGTCGCAATGAGTCCGTCATACGGTCTTTCTCGCGGCCGCGTTAGGGAGTGCGAATGAGGACGGCGAACGTCGCGCCGGCGCCCGGTTCGGAGTGAACGCGCATCGCACCGCCCCACCCCGCCACGATCTGGCGAACCAAAAACAACCCCAGGCCAGCTGTTCCGCCGCCTGCAAAGCACTCGAACAGTCGAGGCGCCTGAGTTTCCGGCAAACCGCGGCCGTCGTCCTTGACCCACCACTCCACCCCGTCTCGAGCGCGCCGGGAACCTACTTCGACACATGAGGCACAGCCGCCGTCGGCCTGTACCGCGTTGCGTAGTAAGTGAACCAGCACGAGTCGTAAGCTCCGGCGCGACACGGGGACGACCGTAGCCTGCGGGTCGATCGCATACCGGACGGACCAGCCAGACGCCGTCAAGTTTACCTCGGCCGCCGCCTCATGAGCGGCCTCTAATAACGACGCCTCCTCAACCGGCCCACGGTCGCACGTCAGCCGGCCGACCTCCGCCAGCGTCCGTACTAAGCCGTCCGCGCGGCGGGCGAGGTCGGCCAGACGTAGCAAGTGGGCGCGACCTTCATCGTCGAGCCGGTCGGCCTGCTCCATCTCAATCAGGCGGGCCAAGCCTTGCAGGGCGACCAGTTGATTCGGCAACTCATGTCCGAGAGCCTTCTGGAAACAGCCTAGCAGGCGTTCAAGCTGTTCGATGCCGCGACGCGAATGGTTCGCCGGGTCGGGGTTAAAATCGTACTGAAGGTCCATGCGCCGTATCCAAGCTAATATAGGTAGAGGCATTCTAGGCGCGGCGCCGGAAGCCACGCCAGAGCGTTATGTGCCGAAGCGCCCGTTGGCGAGCCGGGCTGATGATGAACTATGCTGGCTACCATTGATCCGCCACTTGGCCTATGACGCCATCCCCTTCGCGCGTATAATCCGCCCTCGCATCGTCCCCCGGCGAGGAGGATTGCCCAGATGGCCGACACCCCTAGCAGCGATCTGGTAGTCGAGACGTTCAAGCTCACCAAGCTTTATCGCAATCGCTTGATCGCGCTCAACGATGTGACCCTGCGCCTTGAACCCGGCTGCGTCCTCGGCCTGCTCGGGGCTAACGGCGCCGGCAAGACGACGCTCCTGCGCCTTCTCACCGGCCTCCATCGTCCCACCGCTGGCTGGGCCAAAGTGTTTGGCAAAAAAATGGGGCCTAACAGTGCCGACCTACGCCGCCGCATCGGCTACATCCCCACCAATCCCCAGTTTCCACGCGGCATGACGCCGATCACCTATCTTGACTACATGGCCCGGCTTTTCGGCTTGCCCGCCGACGTGCGCAAACCGCGCCTCGCCTCGCTCATTCGCGCCGTGGACCTACTCGGCGCCTCCGGGCACGTCATCGACGGCTTCTCTAATGGCATGACCGCCCGGCTTGCCGTGGCCGCCAGCCTTATCAATGAGCCGGACCTGCTCATCTGGGACGAGCCGACTCACGGCCTCGATCCCGAAGCGCGACGTAGTATGCTCGACCTCATCAAAGAATTGGCGCGTGAAAAGACCTTGATTGTCTCCAGTCACAACCTCAGCGACATCGACGAGGTTTGCAATCACGCCGCCGTTCTCAGTCACGGCCAACTGATTTACTGCGGCTCCTTGCAAGACCTCAAAGGGCGCATGCGCCGCAATCACTTTGAGATGGACCTGGAGGGCGATCAAAAAGCCGTCGCCAAGGCGACAACGGCGATCCGCGCTCTCCCTGATTTTAAGGTGGTCAACCTGCGCCAGCGGCGCCTGGAGCTTTACTTGCACGAGGAGGTCGTCAATACCTCCGCCCTGGCCGGCGTTTTCTCGATCCTCACCGACAACAAAGTTTCGCTCGTCAGCGTCCGCAGCGTAGGCCAGCAGACCGAGCAAGCCTTCCTCGACTTGGTGGAGAAGGAAGAGTCGCGCGGCTTCGCCCGCATCTATCAGGATGAAGCAGCATGAAGGAACGAGGAAAGGTCATGGAAGTCGCCGCCGACAAAAAACCCGTATCCATTAACCGCTGGCTGCCCTACTGGGCGGTGTTCCAGTACGACGTGGGGCAAACGCTGCGCAGCTGGGTCTATCTGACGTGGGTTTTAGCCGTGTTGCTCGCCACCACTGGCTATCTGCTTTATCGCGCCGGCCTGACTCAGGAGGGCGGCTTCGTCCAGCAGGCGTCGCAGCTGTTCAGCCACCTTTTGCAAGGGACGGTCCTCGTCAGTATCGCTTTTGTCGTGGTCCTCGCGGCCGGCTGTATCTCCTCCGAGCGCGGCACGTTGGCCGATTCCGTCCTCAGCCGCGGCATCAGTCGCTATCAGTATTTCCTGGGCAAATGGCACGCCCGGCTGGCGACGGTCCTCGGAACCTATTTCGTACTGAGCCTGGTGGCAATGGGCGGCAGCCTGATCTTTGTGCATGAAGACGTGACCGTGGACGGAAGCCTGGTGGCGCTGGCGACGATGGGCGCCCTGCTGGCGGCGGTCGTGACGGCCGGCGTAGCGGTCAGCGCGGTGAGCAACAATACCTTGCTCGCCGTCGCCGGCCTGTGGGTTGCCCTCTACGGCGGCGGCTTCGTCCTGAACCTGAAATGGTTGCGTAGCAGCGTAACGACCTCGCCGGCCCAGGTGCTTGAACGGCTGCCCAACATCCTTTGCGGTTTTTACGACCTTCAAGCACTCGCTTCCTTGGCCGGCTGGAGCGCGGCCGTCTCGCTGACGGCGGCGATTGTCGGCATGATCTGCTTTTCTCGCCGCGACGTTTAGAAACTGTCCCATAAGCCATCGAAACACGGCTGAAACAGCCGTAGCACACGGGTAAACACTGTGTGCCACGGCTGTTTCAGCCGTGTT
>DHJA01000288.1:0-233 GCA_002404095.1 Planctomycetaceae bacterium UBA4732
GTGAGCGTCAGGTGTGTATAAGAGACAGGGAGTACATTCTGGGCGTTCGCGGGTCCTCACGCTCCGCGTGAGGAACGGCGAGCAGAGCGTGAGGAGTACATTCTGGGCGTTCGCTGGTCCTCACGCGGAGCGTGAGGAGTACTTTGGGAAAGTACTGGTAAGCGACCGGAGTCCCGTTCAATGGTTGACGCCGTACTCCAGCCGCTTCCGGCTCGCCAAACTGAGACACTACC
>DHJA01000288.1:279-10482 GCA_002404095.1 Planctomycetaceae bacterium UBA4732
AAAGTACTGGTAAGCGACCGGAGTCCCGTTCAATGGTTGACGCCGTACTCCAGCCGCTTCCGGCTCGCCAAACTGAGACACTACCCACCAACTCCTTGACTTGACGCAAGTGCAGGCGGTATGGTCCATTGGAAAAACCGCGCGACGGCCGCGGCGACACGATCAAGGAGCGCCATGAAAAAAGCTATTATTACAGGCATCACCGGCCAGGACGGCAGCTATCTTGCCGAATTGCTGCTAGACAAAGGATACGAAGTCCACGGCATCGTCCGTCGATCCAGCACCGAAAACTTCGAGCGCATTGCCCACCTGGCCGATCGCGTGAAATTGCATCAGGCCGACTTGCTCGACCAGCTCTCGATCATTGAGGCGCTTCGTGAAGTCCGCCCCGACGAAGTCTACAACCTGGCCGCCATGAGCTTCGTGCCGACCAGCTGGAAACAGCCCGTGCTCACCGGCGAGTTTACGGCCATGGGCGTTACGCGCATGTTGGAGGCCGTGCGCCTTTTAGACCCTAAAGGGATACGTTTTTATCAAGCCAGCAGCAGCGAGATGTTCGGCAAAGTGCGCGAGACGCCGCAAAGCGAGACGACGCCGTTTTATCCGCGCTCCCCTTATGGCGTGGCCAAGGTCTATGGCCATTTTATCACGGTCAATTATCGTGAAAGCTACGGAATGTTCTGCTGTAGCGGCATCCTGTTCAACCACGAAAGCCCGCGCCGCGGCCGGGAGTTCGTCACGCGCAAGGTCACGGACGGGGCGGCGCGCATCAAGCTGGGCTTGGCGAGCGAGCTGCGCTTGGGGAACTTGGAAGCGCAACGCGACTGGGGCTTCGCCGGCGACTATGTTGAAGCCATGTGGCTCATGCTGCAACAGAACAAGCCGGACGACTTCGTGATCGCCACGGGCGCGACTCACAGCGTCGGCGATCTGGTGCGTCTGGCTTTTGACTGCGTGGGCCTAGACTGGCGCGGTTACGTTGTGCAAGACCCGACGCTGGTGCGCCCGGCCGAGGTGGACCTGCTGATTGGCGATCCGTCGAAAGCGGCGCGCGAGTTAGATTGGCGGCCGAAAGTCGGCTTCGAGGAACTAGTGCGCCGCATGGTCGAGGCCGATATGGAACGGCTGGGCGGTGCGGCCGCGGCGAACAGCGGGCGCGTTTAGCCGCGACCCGAAGGGGAGCGCGGGGGAGACGTGCTCCCCTTCGGGTCGCGGCTAAACGACGTCTCACGGAGTTCGTTGGCATTGCGTTTACTTTTCTGGCCGGATGGTGACATGCGTATCGTTGTTACGGGCGGGACTGGATTCGCGGGCGGCTGGCTGGCCGAAGCGCTGTTGGCGCGCGGCGGCGTCGAGCTTTTTAGCCTGAGCCGTCGCGCCGTGCGGCCGCCTGAGTCCGCGGATATGGCCCCGCAAATGTCGCTATTGGCCTGCGACCTATGCGACAGCGATGCTGTCGAGGCGGTCCTGCGCGACATTCGGCCTCAACAGATATACCATCTCGCCGGTTACGCCCAGGTCGGTAAGTCGTTCGATGAACCGGACGTGGCATGGTCCGGCAACCTGACCGCCACGCGCGCGCTGTATGAGGCGGCGGTCCGTTGGGGCGGCCGGCCGCGCATTCTCTTCGCCGGCAGCGGCCTCGTTTACGGCGACCCCGATGGGCCAGACCAGTCTCAAGACGAGGGTTGTCTGCTGCGGCCCAATAGCCCCTATGCGGCGAGCAAGGCCGCGGCGGACCTGCTCAGCTATCAGACGGCCGTTAATCCCGGCCTGGACATTGTGCGCGCCCGCCCCTTTAACCACATCGGCCCTCGTCAAAGTTCACAGTTCGCCGTCGCCAATTTCGCAAGGCAAGCGGCCGCCATCGAGCGCGGCGAGTTGCCGCCCGTCCTGGAGACCGGCAACCTCGGCTCGCGCCGCGACATGACCGACGTGCGTGATACGGTTGCCGCTTACGTCCTGCTCATGCAGAAAGGCCGCAGCGGGGAGGCGTACAATGTCGGCTCGGGGCAAAACGTGGCCATGCAAACCGTGCTGGACCGGCTGCTGGCGCTGACTGGATTGAAGGTCGAGGTACGGCAGCGCGCGGAGTTGATGCGCGTCGTCGATCAGGCGGTGGCGCGTGTGGACGCTTCCAAATTGCGGCGGGAAACGGGATGGGCGCCGAAATTCTCGCTCGACCAAACGCTGTTGGATACGCTCGATTATTGGCGGTCGCGGCAAGAGTGACGCCGACGACATGACCGCGAAACATTAAACCGCCGGACGCGAGAGATTGCGTCCGGCGGTTTTTATCTACAGACAAGTCTTTCCGTTACAGTCCGCATTCAGCGAACGAATGCCGTCAGCGGTGGCTTTTCCTTGGGCGGTTCCTTAGCCGGCGGCGGAGGCGGCGTCTTAACAGGCGCCGGAGCCGGCGGCAGTTCCTTACGCGGCGGGGGAGGCGGCGCCGGCGGTTCCCTATGCGGCGGCGGCGGTTCCTTGACCGGCGGCAGCGGCGTCTTGGCCGGCGGCGGAGGCGGTTCCTTAGCCGGCGGAGGCGGAGCCGGTGGCTCCTTACGCGGCGGGGGCGGCAGTTCCTTGGCCGGCGGAAGCGGCTCCTTATGCGGGGGAAGCGGCGATTCCTTGGCCGGCGGCGGCGGCGGTGTCTTAGGCGGCGGCGCTTCTTTAGTCGGCGGCGGTTCCTTACGCGGCGGCATCGGCTCCTTGGTCGGCGCCGGCGCCTTCGGATTAGGCGACGGAACCTGTACCTTTGGAGGGGCCGACTGTATGGGCGGCTTATGCGGCGGGATAGGCCGCTCCTCGTGTTTGGGCGCGGGCGGCAGGGGCGGCGGCGGCGCCAGCGCCCTCGTTTCGATGCGCGGGTTCGCCGGCCGGGCCGGGTTCTTAGGCATCTCAACCTTCACCGACGTCGGCCGATCCGTTGGTTTAACCGGCATCGTTCCGGCGGATAGGATCTTGGCCTGCTCTTTTTGTTGAGTGACCGCGTAATCGCGCATCAGCGTCACATGCTGTCTCACTTCCGCTAGACGACCCTTCGATACGGTCTCCAGCTTAACCGTCTTCACGACAGGGACCGTGGTTGTGGCACGGTCTCCAGACCGTGCCACAACAGGCGTCAGACCAGCAAGGCCGGTGAGCCGGACGCTTTCCGCCCTCCTGATCGGCGTCAGGGCCGTGACGTTTTGAATGTTGGTGATGTTGATGTTCTTGTTGACCGTGATATTTTCGGTCTTATTTATCGTGATATTGTTCACAATCTGCGTCTGCTGAATCAAGGTTCGCGGCGGCCGCGGCACGTCACCCGAACGCCGGAGTGCGTAAAGGTCGCGCAGACTGGTTTCCCAATGGTCGTCATTGCGGTAACGACGACGGTAAAAGGCGAAGTTCGGGTCGTAGGAATGCCGGCCGACGCGGTAATCGACCCAAGAGGTAAAGCCGCGTCTCTCGTAACGATCTTCAAAGTAATCGCCGAAGTAGTAGTGGCCGTAAGCCGGCCGCACGAACAACGCGCCCAACAGGAAGTCCGGCTGCACCACATATTCGGGGGTATAGACAAAGCCTTCGCGCTCGAAAACACGACGGTCGAAGCGCACAGGCGCGAACAAGAGGCCGCGGCTCTCAAGCGGATAGTCCCAGTAGCCGGCTACGAAAAGATACCCCGCCGGCGTCCAGCAATAGTGGTCGGGTATCCAGCACCAATTGGGATTCGCTTCCACATAATAGCCTGGCCGCCACAGATAGCGCGTCTGATGGTAAACCCAGCAGCCAGGCACATAGGCGCTGCTGTCGTCCGTGGCGGGAACCGACGGCCCGTTGTCAATCGAAGGCGGCGGCGGCGGCAGATATTCCAGTTGCTGCGTGCCCTGCACCGCCCAGAAACCGGCGACCCATTGCGAGCCGCCGTCCACCTCTTGCCAATGGCCTGGCGTCCATTCGCGGCCGGGAGGCGGGGCGCGCCAAAAGCCGCTGATCCAGGTAAAATCGGTTGTTTCGTCGTCCCAGCCCCAGTATCCGGGAATCCACTCGATGTTATCGCCAGCCGGCTTCTGGTCCGGCGGCTGTTCTTGAATCGGTTCGGGCGGCTGCTTGGCGATGATCGGACGCGGTTCCGGCCGGGTCTCGGCCGGCTCGGCATATGCTTCGTGAACGGCGCCGCGAGCCTGAGCCTCGACGCCGTTCTGCGGGTCGGGCTTGGCGTCATCGGCAGGCGCGGAAGCCTGCCAGACGAGGCCGGCGCCCAGGCATAGGGCGCCGGCAACAAAGGGAAAGGAGAAGGAGCGCATGGGAAGGAATCCTCTCGGCTGATTCCGGGCGAGAACCTTGTCATAGGACGAAACAACCAACAGCGACCAAACTTGCGCAGGCGCGCGGCAAGATCCATTTTTATTCTGAAGCAAACGCGGCGCCGTTGGAAGATTGCCTCTTTCCGTCCCCTGCAAGGCCGGCCACAATGAACAATGACTGGCGAGCGGGAGGCGTAAGCTCCCTGATTACGTCAAAGAATCAGGGAGGCTCACGCCCCCCGCTCGCCTAATTTGCGTAAGTGAGGTCCAATATGACCGGCTCCTGGCGTGTCGAAGTCTTCAAGAACAACAAGCCGCTTCACGCCTGCGAAGCGCCCGCCGAGCCGCTGGAATTGGGCCGACAGCAGAAGGACGCCGGGGAAGAGGGGCCGCCAGCGCAATACGTCCAGGCCGGCCTGCGCCGGCTGATTGTGGCCCCGTGGGAAGAGCAGGAAGTCTCGCGCCGACACGCCGAAATACGGCCGATGGGCGACGGCCGAGTCAAAATCACCAACGTCAGTCAGGTTCGGCCCATTCATCTATCCAACCAACGAAAGTTGGACCCAGGCGCCTCCTGTGAGACCGCCATGCCGGTGATCCTGAGCCTCGGCAAGGTGGGCGGGACGACGGTGCGCCTGCAAGAGTTGCAGGTCGTGGAGGAGGACGAGCCTCTTTGCTCCCTACGAGAAGCCGCGGCGCCGCCGGGCGCGCCGATACACGCCCGGCCCGAGCTTACTACTCTCGCCAGCGAGGTTCCGCCTGTGCAGATGGACAATCTGCTCCGTTGGCTGCGATCCGCGATGGACGTACTCCAGAGCGCCGCCGGCGCGGAGGACTTCTTCGCCAAGGCCGCTCGGGCCGTAGTGGAGATGGTGGGGCTTGATTCCGCCCAAGTTCTCCTCATTCAAAATGGTGAATGGAAGAAAGTGGCGTCGTGGACCGCGCCTTCGGCGGCCGGGGCGCCCACGTCGGAGGCGAGCCGGCACATCCTGGAGCGCGTGGCGCGCGAAAAACGCACCTTCTGGCAAAGGCCAGCTGGAGCGTCTCCCAGCCAGAGCCTCATGCAAGTGCAGGCCGTCGTCGCCGCTCCCATCCTCAATCGTCACGGCGCCGTCTTGGGCGTACTGTACGGCGATCGCGTTTGGGGGGGCGCGACGGCGCCGCTGACGCAACTGGAAGCCGTCCTCGTCGAGCTTCTAGCCGGGGGCACGGCGGCCGGTTTAGCCCGCTCCGAGCAGGAGCAAGCGGCCGCGAGTTTGCGCGTGCAGTTCGAGCAATATTTCGCCCCAGACCTGGCCCGTCAACTGATGGGCCGTCCCGATCTGTTAACCGGGCGAATTGCCGAGGTCAGCGTCCTCTTCTGTGACATTCGTAATTACAGCGGCATCAGCCGGCGCCTCAGCCCCGAGCAAAACGTCGCTTGGGTCAGCGATGCGTTGGGCGCCGCGTCGGAATGCGTGTTGGCCGAGGGCGGCGTCTTGGTCGATTACGTCGGCGACGCTTTGATGGCGATGTGGGGGGCGCCGCAGCCGCAACCCGATCACGCCGCCCGCGCGGCGCGGGCGGCGTTGGCGGTGCTGGCCGGCATCCCGGACGTGAACACGCGGTGGCAGCAGATCCTCGGTGAGCCGATGCGGATGACAGTCGGCGTCAATTCAGGCGACGCCTTGGTGGGAAACACCGGCACCCGGCACAAGTTCAAGTATGGCGCGTTGGGGCACGAGGTAAACTTGGCCAGTCGCGTCCAGGGAGCGACCAAGTATTTCAAGACCGATTTGTTGATAACGGAGGCCGCTTGTCGTGGACTGGGGGTGGCGTTTGCGACTCGCCGGCTTTGCGCGGTGCGAGTGGTGAACATTGGCGATCCGGTGACTCTGTATGAGTTGTCGGCCGGAGGGCCGGACTGGGCGGCACGCAAGTCGCAATACGAACAAGCGCTGACAGACTTTGAGGCCGGTCGGTTCCGTGAGGCAGCGCGAGCGCTCGGCGGCTTGCTCGGCGCGCACCCTCAGGATGGGCCTGCGATGTTGCTGCTGTCGCGGGCCGCGCAATGCCTGGTCGAGGAACCGGATCCATTTGATCCTGTTTGGCGCTTGCCGGGCAAATGATTTGTTAAACGAGGGCGCGTACCCCGCTGACCTGGCGCTGTTTTCGTCTTTGGAATACGTTACGATCCTTGCCGGAAGGGGCGTGGCACGCGCTCCGCGACGGGGCGATCGCGCTCAAGGAGGAGGACGTATGAATTCGCCGGCGCCGGAACGCGAGTCGAGAATCTGGGGAGGGGCGGTGCTAGTGGGCGCGGCCCTGATCGCGTTATGCAGCCCCCACGATTACGCCGGCGGCTGGAACGACGGCAGCCGGCTTGCCACCGCCGAAACGCTAGTGGACTACCATACTTGGTCCATCGACGCCTCTATTTTCGTCCGACCGAACATCGTCGCGCCAGGCGCTCCTCTTCCGTATCAGCCTGACAACTCCAACTCCATGCGCTTCGGCACGGGCGACAAACTTCTCATCAATGGACTTTACTACTCTGATAAGTCGCCATTGCCGTCGCTGTGGTTGGCCGCCGTGTACGCCGTCTTCCAGTTCTGCACCGGCTGGACCGCGCGGACCAACGCGGCCGCCTTCTGCTACGTTCTCACGCTGGCCACGTCCGGCTTGGCCTACGTTGTCGCGGTCTGGAGCATCTATCGCCTTGGTCGGCCGCTGCGCCTGCCGCGCCCGTGGCCGCTGTTGCTGACGGGTAGTTTCGCCCTTGCGACCATCGCCCTGCCCTACGTTCGGCACGTCAACAACCATATTCTCTTATTGGGAGTCGTCGCCCCGTTAATGGTGGAAATGGCGTGGGTGGCGCGCGGCGCCGCCGTCACGTGGGGACGCTTGCTGCGCCTTGGTCTGCTGGCCGGACTGAGTTACACCATCGACATCGGCACGGGTCCGGTGCTGCTGGGCGGCGCCGCCGTCTGGCTGGCCTATCGCTGTCGCCGGCCGGCGGCGCTGGCGATGTTCGCCCTCGCCGCGGCGCCGTGGGTGTTGCTGCATCATGCGCTGAACTACGCCATCGGCGGTACGCTCGGCCCGGCCAATGGCGTCCTAGGCTATCTCGAATGGCCTGGCAGCCCGTTCAACATCCACACGATGACCGGGGTATGGAGCCATCCGAGTGTGAGTTCATTCATCCTCTACGCTCTCGACCTACTAGCGGGTAAGCAGGGCTTCCTCACCCACAATCTGGCGCTATGGTTGGCGATCCCGGCGTGCTGGCGGCTGTGTCGTCGTCCCTCAACGGATCGACCAGAATTGCTGCTGGCGGTGTTCTGGCTCATGGGAACCTGGCTGCTCTATTCCATCATGTCCCCGAACCATTCTGGCGTCTGCTGTTCCGTCCGCTGGTTCGTGCCGCTGCTGGCGCCGGCGTACTACGTCCTGGCGATCTGGCTGCGCGACTGTCCGCCGATCTACCGCCGCGACTTCTGCGTCCTTTCGGCTTGGGGCGCGGTGTTAGGGGCGTCGATGTGGTGGGTGGGGCCGTGGTGGCCTCACTTGGTTCCGGGATTCTGGGCAATCCTGGCGGCGACGCTAGCGAGTTGGTTGGTTTCCGTCTACCTCCGCTGGCGCGATCAGGGCATCGCGGCGGCGCAGGCGGCGGGACGCCTCGCCGAACGCAAGGCGGCCTGAATACGCCCCCCTCCTCCGGGTAGCGTCTCAATTTGGCGAGCCGGGGGCGTAAGCCCCCGGAGGTTCCCTTCCATCGCGGATCCCATCTCCAGGGGCTTACGCCCCCGGCTCGCCAGATTCACACAATTCTTAACCGTTGCCCCCGTCAAACCACCGACGTCCTTGAACCCTGGTCTTCGGCTTGGGCACGGTAGGGGCGGTACTCGACCAAGTGTAGTTTCATGGGGCCAAGCAATTCGTAGGTCGCCCCGCGCCACTCGACGCGCCGCGCGAACGCCGCCGACAGCAGAGCGGCCAGAGAGACGAGTTGCATCAGCGGGACGGCCAATATGGTCTTCCAGGGCAGCCGAGGCAACGTTTCGCCGCGAACTCGCGCCATGCCGCGAAGCGCCCCGTCGATCCATAAGGTTCCCGAGAATAAGCCGGTCAGGCATAGGGCCAGCACCCCCGCCACGGCGACCGCCCCCCAATATTCTACGGTCGAGAGGGCGGCGATTACGTTAACGGCGAAGATTATCGCCAGCGGCATGCCGACGCCGAACGCCAGGACCAACGGCCAACGGCTGTGGTAGAGGCGAACACTGATCAACTGCCGGCGCAGGAACCAGAAACAGCGAACCAGATCGATGCTCTCGCAATTTACCATCGTCGCCGTTAATACAAAGTCCAGTCGCAGCGACTGCTCACGTAGGACGCCTTCGAGCGGCACGTCCTCACAAAGGCAAAGCGCCCATTTCTCCAAAAGGTTCGACCGGCGCAGCAAGTCGGCGCGAAACGCCATCGACCCGCCCCAAGGGATGCCGAACGCGACCATCTGCGTTGCGGCGGCCGCGCCCCACGCCATCCGCACTAGGGACCCCCATTTCGGGCTGTCCGAGATGTACCAGCGCACGCCGCTCGTGGCGCCGACTTTCGGATCGCACATGGGGGCTAGAAGGTCGCGCAGCCATTGTGGGTGCGCGACTACATCGGCGTCGATCAGGGCGACGGCCTGGCAAGATTCGTCCAGGCCGGCGAGGGCTTGGAGGAGGGCGCTGACCTTGAGGCTGCACGTTTCCCGCCGCTGTTCCAGTAGGGCGACCTTCACGTTGGCGGAGGGACGGCGGGCGAGGACTCCGCGAATGATTTCCCAGGCAGGGTCTACCTCACTGTCTACAACAATCCTGATGTCGTAAGAGGGGTAATCCTGGTCGAGCAGGCTCTCCAGGCAATGGGCGAGACTCAGGTCGGCGCCGCGAGTGGGGAGTACGACGGCGACGCGGGGCCATTCATGGTCTTTGGACGCCGCCCGCGTCCGAGGCGGGTAGAGCAAAGCCAGCCGCCACGCCCAGAACGCATGTCCGCCCACGAATATCACGACAAGGACAACCGCCGTAAAGGCGAGGACCATAGCGCGTTCCGAAGCCGAGCTGGAAGGGAGCGAAGTTCTTGTTCACGCGGCCCGCCTATGGGAGGGCGTGTTCATTTCACTTTGTTGTATATATCGGCTAATGGGTGTCCAGCTTGGCGCCGACGCAAAAGACCGTCAGCGAACGGGGGCCGTGCGCGCCGATGACCAACGATTGTTCGATGTCGGCCGTTTTGGACGGCCCGGAGATGAACACGCCGAATCCCGGCTTGGCGAACGCCAGCCGCTCATACGCCTGGTGCATATTGTCGAGGATGTCGGCAGTGGGAATCACCAGCGCGAGGTGCTGCGCGATAAAGGCGATCGCGCGATGTTTCACGCCCTCGTCCGTCACCCAGACCGCTCCGTTTTCGGCGACGCCGAATCGACCGGGCAACACAGCGAAATCCACGTCCGCCAGCTCATGCGGATCATTGACATCGTTCAAGTCCACATTAGGCATACCGACCCCGTGAACGAGCGAAACGATCTTCAGCGCCGTCATAACCTCCGGCATCGCCGTTAGCGTGCGATTGACCTCCGCCAGGTCCGCCGCGAAGACGCAACGGCCGCCCACCGCTTCGACCATGGCCGCGAACTGCTTTGGCAGATCGGCGTAGACGATCCCGCGCGCCTCGATTTCCGGCAGGTCGGCCGGCGGCGGCAGATTCGTCCGCACGGCGCGTAGAATATCATCCCTGCTTGCCATGTAGGGCGCCCCAGCTTGTGTAGCTACCAATGGGTTTATCCCGGTGGGCCGGTTCGTAGGCTCCGTTGCTCGCGCATCTTGGCTCATGGCGCCTCCGAGTTCCTTTCCGCGTTTTCCTAGTGCTTCGTCACGCATGG
>DHJA01000288.1:10639-10879 GCA_002404095.1 Planctomycetaceae bacterium UBA4732
AAGTACGAGTGACGTTGCACTAGGGCTTCGGCTCCATGAATAGGAGGACCGGGACGGACGCCATTTCCCGGCGGTTCGGTCGGAGTCGGCCCAGGTCAACCTAGTCATTCGCAACACGGATGGCGGGCGACGACGGCCCGACAAGTCCGCGCCTGCCGGCCAGGAGGAGGTAGGCCAGGGAGCCGCCTAACAGGAACAGGGCGGCGTACAGCAGCGGCTTAGTACTACAGCGCCCCCTGT
>DHJA01000288.1:11035-23522 GCA_002404095.1 Planctomycetaceae bacterium UBA4732
TCGACAGGGGGCGCTGTAGTATTAAGCGATCATGATCAGGATCCAAGTAATTGGACCGCCGAGCAGGATGATTGAAGTGACCAATTCCGCAACGCCAGACGCCCCGAGGAGTAGCAATCCTTGGCGTCTTGCGTTGCTACGCCGGTGGTGGCCAGGATACGGCTTTCTGCTGTGCCCGCTTGTGTGCCTTTCAGCGCCGCTGTAGGCGCTTCACAATGGCCGCAAACCCATCGTCATCAAGTGGGATTGAGAGCATCCCTAAGAATCCGAGCCAGTTCGCCAATCTCCGCCACGACCTCATTCAGCGGCCGCTTGCCGACTTGCTCCAACGGCCGCACCAGCGCGCTGCCGACGATAACGCCGTCGGCCGCCTCGCGCAGCATTCGCACGTGATCCGGCCGGCTCACGCCGAATCCCACGCATAACGGCAATGAGGTCTGCGTCCGCAGCCACGCCAGTTGATCGAGCAATTCCGGCGGCAGGCGGTCGCGTTCGCCGGTGATGCCGGCCACGCTGACGCAGTACAAAAAGCCCGTCGAACGCCGGGCGATCACGGCGGCGCGGTCGCGCGGCGTCGTCGGCGTGACCAGATGAATCAGCTTGAAATCGCGGGCGGCGGCCAAGGCCGACAGCGCTTCCGATTCTTCCAAAGGCAGGTCCGGTACGATGGCGCCGCTCAAGCCGGCCTCGGCCGCTTGACGCAGAAACGTCTCGGCGCCGCGGCGGTGGATGAGGCTGTACGAGGTCATGGCCGCTAAAGGAATTTGCCGATCCTTTATCTCCGGCAAGTCGGCGATGCGGCGCGCGCAGGCGAATACGTCGTCGAGTTTCAGGCCGCGGTCCAGGGCGCGCGTGTACGACGCCTGAATCACCGGCCCGTCCGCGATCGGATCGCTGTAGGGGAAGCCGATTTCGATGAGATTGGCGCCGTGAGTCGCCAGCGTCCGCGCCACGAGGACGGCGCCGTCAAGGTCGGGGTCGCCGGCCGTAACGAAGGGGATGAAGGCTTTACGGCCTTGGACGCGCAGCCGCTGGAACAGGTCGTCAATCGGATTCATGGAACTTCCTGAACCGTCTAATTAATGTCTTCGCCCTGTAGCTCGGCTACCTCGAAGCAATCCTTATCGCCGCGACCGGAGAAGCAGACGACAACCACGTCATCCTTCGGCCGTTTCGCCGCCACGCGCATCGCTTCGACCACGGCGTGAGCCGTCTCCAACGCCGGCAGAATGCCTTCAAGTCGTGAGCATTGGTGGAACGCCTGCAACGCCTCGGCGTCATCGACGCTGGTATAACGGACCCGGCGACTATCTTTCCAGTAGCTGTGTTCGGGGCCGACGCCGGGATAATCCAGACCGGCCGACACCGAATGCACATTGGCCGTCTGGCCGTCGGCGTCCTGAAGGACGTAACTGAAGGCGCCGTGCAGCACGCCTGGTTTGCCGTGGCTGAGGGTGGCGGCGTGCTGGCCCTCCGCGGCGCCGCGTCCGCCCGCCTCCACGCCGATCAAGTCCACCGAGGCGTCGTCGAGAAACGGCGCGAACATGCCGGCCGCGTTGCTGCCGCCGCCGACGCAGGCCACGACCGCGTCCGGCAGCCGGCCCACCTGCTCCAAACATTGCGCCCGCGCCTCGCGGCCGATCACCGACTGAAAATCGCGCACCATCATCGGGAACGGGTGCGGCCCGACCACGCTGCCGATGATGTAGTGCGTCGTCGTTACCGTAGCCATCCAGTCGCGCATGGCGTCGTTGATGGCGTCGCGCAAGGTGCGGCTGCCGGTGCGGACGCTCACCACCTCGGAGCCGAGCGCCTTCATCTTGAAGACGTTGAGTTTCTGGCGCCGCACGTCCTCCTCGCCCATGTATACCTGACATTCCAGACCGAATAAGGCGGCGGCCGTGGCCGTGGCGACGCCGTGCTGGCCGGCCCCCGTCTCGGCGATGACGCGCGGCTTGCCCATGCGCTTCGTCAACAACGCCTGGCCGATACAGTTGTTGATCTTGTGGGCGCCGGTGTGGTTGAGGTCTTCGCGCTTGAGATAGATGCGCGCCCCGCCGGCCGCATCGGTCAACCGCTCCGCGAAGTAGAGCAGCGACGGCCGGCCGACGTAGTTACGCAAATAATGGTCGAAATCACGCTGAAATTCAGGGCTTTTACGAGCGGAATCGTAGACTTCGGTGAGTTGGCGAAGGGCGTCCATGAGCGTTTCGGGGACGTAACGGCCCCCATACGGGCCGAATCGGCCCAAGGCGTCCGGCTGAGCGGCGAAAGAAGCCGACATGGCGTTCTCGGTGCGCGACGAGGGAAAGTTAGGGCGCACTCTCAGACTAGGAGGGCGCTGCAAGCGGGTCAAGGCGGACGCCCCCACCGCCTCCTAACCGACGAGCCGCGACCGTAAGCGAGCGGTTTTCTCCCGCTCCCTTACGGTCGCGGCTCGTAAAATCCCTATGGAATAGATTCTAATAATCGACCGTCGCTTCGCCGCCATTCGGAGTCAGCAGGGCGGCGAGGACGGACGAGTGCAACTGATAGGAGACCATCCGGCTCTGGAACCTCGATAAGGGAGTGGAACTCCCGCTCGGCGATCACCACTTCCTGTTCAGCAACCGTGAGTTGCACGCGATACCATGGCATCCTGGCACTCCCTAGCAAACCCGTTGGATCGTGACGTCGATCCGGATGTTATAGTCCAACAAGCTGCTGGGGAAACGTCTCAGTCCGGGCCATGCGGAGTATAGTATTCCTTCGCGGTCCCTTAATGGTATAGGAAGGTGCACGTGTCAACCTCCGGCTCCGTCACCTACTGGATGAAGGAACTCCGGGCCGGCGACCCGGCCGCGGCCCAAAAGCTTTGGGAGCGCTACTTCCAACGGCTCGTCGGTTTCGCCCGTCAGAAGCTTCGCCCCCGGCGACGCCGCGCCGCCGACGAGGAGGATGTCGCCCTGAGCGCCCTCGACAGCTTCTGTCGCGGCGCCGCCAACGGCTGCTTCCCGCGCCTCGCGCATCGCGATAACCTGTGGCGCCTGCTGGTGGTCATTACCGCGCGCAAGGCCTTGCAGCTGAAACGACATGAGGGACGGCAGAAGCGGGGCGGCGGCGCCGTGCGCGGCGACTCGGCGCTCCACTTCGGGCCGGAAGCCGCCTCGGATGAGATAGAACTCGATGAAATCATCGGCGCTGAGCCGACGCCCGAGTTCGCGGCGCAAACGGCGGAGGAGTACCGGCGCCTGCTCGCTCGGCTCGGCGATCCGACGCTGCGCTCGATCGCCGTGTGGAGGATGGAGGGCTACACCAATAATGAGATCGCAGCCCGGATCGGCTGTGTGCCCCGCACGGTTGAGCGCAAGCTCGGCCTTATTCGCACGCTCTGGACTCAGGAATAGTCGAACCGCGGTCACGCACCACGCGTAACTCACTCCCCCTCGCCCCTGCGGAGTTTCTCGAAGTCCGGGCGGCCGCGCAGCACCTGCAACGACGGATCCCATCGAATGGCGTCGATTTCGCTGGGGCCGACTCCATCGCGCCGCCACACTTGCACTGCACGTCGAAGCAGGTCCATTGCCATGTTCTGGTGCTGTTCCGCCCGACCTTTTTCGATTTGGGAGAGTTCGGCGTAGATGCAGGCCACGTTGTGCAGGACGAGGTAGTCGTCAGCCTCGTGGAATAAGGCCTCGGCGGCCTCGACCTGGGCCTCGCCGGGAGATTTCTGGAGCGCAAGAACGTAGCCCAGTCCGGCATGGGCGTCCGCGTGGGAAGGATCCAGGCGGAGGGCCTCCGCAAAATCGTCTCGGGCCTTGTCCAGTTCATGCGTCTTGAGGGATAGGGTATAGATCCAACCCCGTTTGGTGCGTACTTTCACCGCGAGGTTCGGAGGCGCCGCCGGGAGGGATTGCTCGTAAGCGGCAAGAGCTTCATCCCACTGCCCAAGTCGCTGCCGCACCGACCCGAGGTCGTCAAACAGTTCAGGGGAGCGGTAGCCCATGCGCCGCGCCGTTTCCAGTTCGTCGCGCGTCAGCTCCAGCACCGCCTTGTACTCGTCGGGCGACAGCCCCCACTGCGGAACGACCTGGAGCAGCAGTCGGCCGCGCTGGGCCAGGAGCTTCGGATCCTTCGGATCGAACGGCTCCGGCAGGCCCATGTCCAGGAAGGTGGTCAGATCGGCTAGGCCGCGGGCGTTGTCTCCGCGCAGGAACTGGGCCTGGGCGCGGCTCAGGTACGCGGGGCGGAAACCCGCGTTCTCCTTCACGACCCGGTCGAAGTCCTTCAGCGCTTCTGGGTACTCCTTCCGCTGCAGACGCAGCTGGCCGCGATAGTAGGCGGCCTCGATCAGCCTCCCGTCCTCGGGCGGCTCTAGGACTTTTGCGAAGTCGGCCAGCGCCTGCTCATCCTTCCTCTGGAGCCAGGCCAGAATGCCGCGATGGAGCAGGGCGGGGCGAAACTGCGGGTCGAGGAGCAGAGCCTTGTCCAGGTCGGCTTCCCCGTCCGCGTAGCGCTTGATGAGGCCCAGCGCCAGCCCGCGCGCGCTGTATCCCCAGGGGGCTTTCGGCCGAAGGGCGACGCAGGCGCCAAGGGCCGCCACAGCCTCGGGCCCTTGTCCCAGGCTGAGGCAGCACCGGCCCATCTGCAAGTGGCACCAGAAGTCGTCGGGCTTGAGCCGCAGCGCCAGCTGGTACTCGGCGACAGCCTTGCGCAGCAACTCGGGGTTCGGTCGCCACGCCAGGTCATCCCCGGTGGTTTCGGCCGGGGCGCCGGCCCGGGTCCGGTACTCTTCGGCTTCGAGGAAGTGGTCCAGGGCGGTGGGCGTCGCCGCCGCCGCGGCCCTATCCTCCTCCGCGGCCATGTTCTCGTCTCCCAAAGCGCGGTGACACCGGGCCCGCACACGATAACAACCCCGAGACGGCCCGCCCAGAGCAGCGGCGCGGTCCAGACGCTCCAGGATTTCCGGCGCGGCCTCGCTGCCTGGAGATTGCTGGCTTTGCGCCTGAGCCGTCAGCAGCAGCAGATCGTGCAATTCCCTGTCGAGCGAGGCTCGCTCGGCCGGCAGCGGCAAGGGTTTCATTTCCTCGGTCAGACGATCGGCGACGGCGACCGCTTCCCGCCCGGCCGTCCGACTGCGGCCGGAATCATAGGACAGGGCCGAATCTCCGGCCGGCGTGGTGACGGCCGCATAGAATTGTCGCTCCTCGGCCAGCCTACGAAACATCTCAAGGTCGTCGCGGGCCTTCGCACAGCGCCGCAGTTCGTCAGCCTCGCGCCCCTTGGCCTCCGCCGTGTTCCAGGCGTCATGGACCAGGGCGGCGCCGACCAGGGCCGCGGCCAGCACCAGGGCGGCAGTAAGCGACCGTCCCAGCGCGCGCCGGTGTTGCTTGCACCAGCGCCCCGCGCGGATCAACAGCGGCTCGCGGTAAGCGGACACCGGCGCCCCTGCCAGGTAGCGCTCCATGTCCTTGGCCAACTCGAGGGCGCTGCCGTAGCGGTCCTGCTTGCGACGGGCCATCGCCTTGAGACAGACGGCTTCCAGAGCCCGGGGGATGTCCGCCTTGAGCCGGCGCGGCGACGGCGGCGAGACGGTGCGGGCCAGCTTGAGCGTCTTTTCGAGGCTGCCGCCCCGGTGCGGCAGCCGGCCGGTCAGGATGTGGTATAGGGTGGCTCCCAGCAGATACACGTCGGTTCGCTCGTCGGCTTCGTCGGCTCGCCCTTCGGCTGCCTCGGGGGCCATGTACGCTGGCGAACCCAGGATGGCGCCGGCCTGCGTTTCCAGTGAGCCGCTCGAATAGGTCGGCTGCACCGGCGCAGTGCCCGCGGTCGGTTCGGCCTGGCCGCGGGCCTTGGCCATGCCCCAATCGACCACCAGCGCCTGGCCGAAGGGGCCGAGCATCACGTTGTCCGGCTTCAGGTCGCGGTGGATGACCCCGCGATGGTGAGCGTAAGCAACTGCGTGGCAGACCTTGACAAAGACCTCAAGCAGGCCGCGGCCCTGGACTTCCCGCGGCTCCCCGGAGGCCGATCCCCCGGCATGGTATTCCTCGATGACCTCCTTGAGCGTCCGACCGTGGATAAAGCTCATGACGTAAAACGGCCGGCCGGCCTCGTCCACTCCCAGGTCATGCACGGGCACGATCCCCGGGTGCTCCAGCTGCCCTGTAATCTGGGCCTCCACAAGAAAACGGTCCCGCTGCGCCTCGCGTTCTGCGCGCAAGCACTTCAACGCCACCTGCCGGCCTATCTCCTTGTCGGTGGCCAGCCAGATCTCGCCAACACCTCCCCGGGCATGGAACTGTTGAATGAGATAGCGCTGGGAACGCAGCTGCGGCTCAAACGGCAGGGAATACACGGTGGTTTCATGTTCCACAGCCGGTTCCGGCGCCGCGCCCCCGTCTCCCCGCGAGAGGGTTGAGGGGGCGGAATGCCCTTCCGACGGCGATCCGGCGAAGGCGTCGGCTAGGCGGCCCGAAAGAGAGGAGAAACGCGCCTCGTATTCCAACGCCGTGGGCCGATCGCCGCGCAGGCGGCGATAGTCGATGTCCAGCAAAACGAGATGGCGCAGGAGGACAGCGAGTTCTGGGCCCGGCGTGTCTGCGAGATACTCTTCGATTCGAGGCGCCGGCTTGTCCTTGATCGTGGCCTTCCAGGCGGCCTCGAAACGATCGCATACATCGTTCAAAAGCTGGGCCAACGCCGGCGGCAGCGGCACGTCGACGGTGGCACGGCTATCCGGCATGATCGGGCCTCCTTCCGCGTTCTTTCTGCGCTCTGGAATGTTTTTTGCGGACGTCGGAGGCCAGCCGCCGAGAGCCGCTGCGCTGGGTGAAGTAGCCGGTCAGGCCCAGGAGACCCACCAAAGCGGCGGCCGGCGTTTGGGGACGCCAAGGCAACGGCCTGGCCGCCCTGGCCCCCTCGATGGCCAATGGCTTGGCCTTTCCGGGAGAGCTGGTCGGCGCAATTTCCCCTGTCAACGGCGCCCCCAGCGCGCGGTTGTCGCCCGTCGTGAACTGAACAAGAAAAGTCCGAAGCCAGCCTTGGACGCGCGCAGCCAGTGTCGCGAACAGCCGGCTCAAGTCCGCGGTCAGCTGGATCAATGGCTGCGCGCGGGGATCCGCGGCCGTCCCCGGCTCCCTGTCCGAACCGCCGCCTCCCCCGTCCGCCAAGGCGACGTCGCCGCCGGGCGCCGCCGTGGCTACGCGGCTGGGCGATACATCCGGCCGCGTCGGACCTTGCAGCGGAGTAATCGAGGTTACCGCCGGCGTCTCATTCCGGGCGCCGGGCAGAGACAGCAACGCCGCGACCGACGGAAGCGTGTCCGGAACTGAATCGCGCGGCGTCGCGGGCGTCTGCGGCGGCGGCGGCGGCGGCGGCGTCTGCGGCGGCGGCGTCTGCGGCGGCGGCGGCGGCGGCGGCGGCGGCGGCGGCGGCACAGGCTCACCGACGGTCAAGGGGAACTGGCTCGTCCCCGCCCGCAGGGCCGCCGTCAAGGACAGGACCGCGTCTCCGGCGCTCCCGAAATAAATCACGCCCCCGCGCGCCGCCGGCGGAGCGAAATCCACGCCCAACGTGAAATGCTCGACGCCCACCGGGGCGAAGGGGAGCACGATCACTTCCACGTTGCCCGCGACGCTGACGAAGCCCTTGCTGAACGTGTTCACGAACGAGTTGTCGCGGATGCTGTAGGTCAGGCGGCCGTTGCCGGGGATGAACAGGTCGGCCGGGACGGGGTCGAGCCAGATCACGAGCACGCCGATGGGACGGGTTCCGGGCGCCCCCAGGGCGGGGTTGAAGCGGTCGAGAATTTGGCTGTCGATCGTGCCCGAAATGGTCGGGTCGTCGCCGAGCGCGGTCAGTCGGGCGTCGAGCAGCGCGCTCAAGTCGTCATGAAACTGGGTCAGGAACGGGGTGCCGGTATTCCATACGGCCAGGTCGGCCAGCGTCCCAAGCGCGGACACCAGGCCCTCCGCCGTGCGCCGGTCGCCTTCCGTCACCGTGGCGCCCACCACCGAGACGACCGGGTGTCCAGTGAAGCGCGTGTCGCGGGACAGAAGACCGGACTCGTCCTCGTTGAAGGCGGCGGCCTGCAGAGAGGGGCTCAGTTCAACCCGGTAGGAGCCGGTCGGCAGGGGGCCGGCGAACAGCAGCGTGACCGTCTGGCGTACGGCGGTGGGGTAGGTCTTGCCGGTGGCGACGTCGATGTTGGCGCCGGGGTCGTAGACGGCGGCCTGGCCGCCGGTCGTCTCGGCTCGCACGGCGATGACTTGGTCGTCGGCGGTCCCCAGCAGGCCGTCGGGCCCGAGCCAGGTGATGCGGTAATTCACCGGGTTCTCCGCGGTCGCCCGGTCGAGGCGGTCGCCTTGCAGGGTGACGACGAGGCTGGTCGTAGGCCCGCCAGGGCTGCCGGTTCCGTTGGTCGCACCGGGCAGCAGCGCCTGCGCCTCGACGGACACAACCTGTGGCAAGACGTCAATGTCGAGCGTGTAGGCCCCGGCGCCTCGCGCGCCACCGGCTCCCGCCAAACCGAAGACGTGGAGGGTGAGCACCTGCCCTTGCCGCGCCAGGACGCGGAAGCGCTCGCCGGAGCCGAGCAGGGCGCCGCCGGCGTCGCGGACTTCCATCGAGATGCCGGCCCCTTCGAGGGCCTGGAAGAAACCCGCGAAGTCGAGGATTTCGTCGCCGGCGCCGCGGGCCGCTTCGGTGGGGACCGTGAGCGTGTAATAGGCGTCGCGATGACCGGGCACAATGGTCTGCGTCGGCTCGACGATATGCACGACCGTCCCGAGGTTACGGGCGGTCTGCAATGTGGTGTTGGGCGGAATCGTGGGTCGTTTGCCGTAAATGACCTGCACGCCGTCGCGGTCCACCACCACGACGTCCAGGGCGCCGTCACCGTTGACGTCGCCGACCTTGACGTCGAGCGGTCCCTTGGCGGAGGCCAGATGGATGGGATCGCCAAAACCGGCGAACCGGCCCTGGGCATCGACCAGGCCAGGCAGGACGACGATCTGGGGCGGCCCTTCGTTGAGGGTGGGCTGGGTTAGGCCGTTGTCCGCCACGATGAGGTCCGCGTGTCCGTCGGGCGGCCCCAGAACGATCGAGCCGTCGGGCAGCGTTACCTGGCTGCCGAAGTCCGCCACGGCCACCGCCGCGGGGGTTTGGCCGACGGCGACGCTCTGCACAGCCTGGAAACTGCCGTCCCCGTTCCCCAGCACGTATTGGGCCTTGTTGACGCTCTGGGACGCGATGACGATGTCCGGCTTCCCGTCTCCGTTCAGGTCGCCCACCGCCAGCCCGGGGCCGTTCCGGAGAGCGATCAGGGGTGCGGGCCGGAAGGTACCGTCCCCATTGCCCAGCAGCACGCTAATGCCGCTCTTGAAATCGCGCTCCACCAAATCGCTGTTGCCGTCCTGGTTGACGTCGGCGATGACCAGGGAGTTGGTCCGGAACACCTCTCCGGGAGGGAGGCTGAAGGGAAGCGGCGGCAGGAAAGTGCCGTCCCCCCGGCCGAGCAAGATCGCGCCCTGGGCCGGGCCGGCGGTCGAATCGACCACCGCCACATCGGGAATCCCATCATTGTTGAGGTCGCCGACGGCCAGGGCGAACGGCGCCGCCGTGGCATTGAAACGGTGCTGCGGAGCGAAGGTGCCGTCGCCCCGGCCGAACAGCACCGAAATGTCGCCCGAATCGTGGTTGGCGACGACGATGTCGGGAATGCCGTCCCGGTTGAAATCGGCGACAGCCAGGTCGCGGTGAAAGTTCGGCCGGCCGGACAGCGTGGACGGTCCTCCCTGCACGAAGGCGCCGACGGTGAAATCGCGGGGGGCCTGGAACGTGCCGTCCCCATTGTTCAGGAGGACGCTGACGGTGTCCGGGCCGACGTGGGAAACCACGATATCCAGCTTGCCGTCGCCGTTGAGGTCGGCCAGGACGGCCTCCGACGGCCCTATCCCCGTGGGGAAGAAGAGCGTCTGGTTGTCCGGGGTCGCGAACTGGTCCAGGTTGATGAACGTCAGGGTGAAGTCCCCCTGTGTCCCCGCGTCCCCAAAGACGTGGAGGTTGATAGCCTGGCCGGTCGTGACCGCCAGGCTGGCCTTCTGCTCGGTCGTGCCCGCCGCCGCCTGCCCGGACGCCAGCACGGCGTCCGGGTTGTTGGGGTCGAGCAGATCGAGGTGAAAGTTCCCCTGGGCGTTCCGCCCTGGCGTCAGGATCACCTCCAGGGAGCCGGGCGCCGCCGCCGACAGTGCGTAGTAGGCCTGATCGCCTGCGGACAAGGTGCCGCTTTGCACGCCGTAGACCTGCATTCCCAGATCCGCCGTCAAGGAGCGCACATCCAGCGTGTAGCGGGCCGGCACGCCTGCCGTCGCCTCCGGGCCAGGCAGGACGCGCACCAGGTAGGTCTGGCCCGACTGCCCGGGGATCATCAGAGTCTGCCCGCGGATCTGACCGCTGGCGTCCCGCACGGTGGTTCCTGCAGCCAGAAGGGTTGCGCCGGTGGCGTCGCGCAGCTCGAGGCGCACGCTGTCTCCGGGTGCCGCCAGGGTGGCGGTCACCGTCAGGCTGCCCGTGGCCGCCGCCTGCACGCGGAACCAGTCCTCGTCTCCTGGAGCAATAGCCAGGTTGGGCAGGCCGCGCGTGACCACCCGGCCAAGGTCGGTTGCCGTGCCGGCTGTGTCATTAGGCTCGAACCGATCGTTGGCGGCTGCCGGCGGCGGGTCGATCGCGTAGCGGGTGAAGAAGACGTCCTGGTTGCCGTTGCGCGTGTCGGTCCAGGCGGCGTAGGCCGTGTGGTCGGCCAGGGCCAGGCCAACGAAGTCGCCCAGGTAGTAGTCGTCCTTGCCGATCGCGTCGGTGAACTTGCCGGCGTTGGCGTCGAAGGAATGGTCGGTGACGCGGAAGTTGGAGCTGAAGGTCACGCCGCCATCGGTGCTGACCGTGCCGAAGACGTCGAGCAGGTGGCCGGCGGGGTCGCGGCGCGTGTCGTACCAGATGAGGGCAACGTCGCCTTGGGCGTCGGTGACCAGCCGGGGCAAGGCCTGGCCGGTGGTCACATCGCTTGTGCGTCCCGCGGCAAGCCGGCCGTTGTTGTCGTCGTTGAGCACCTTGGCGCCAGCGTTGCCGCCGACCTGGAAGGTCGTCCGCCAGTGGACGCCGTGATCGATCGAACATGCGAAGAGGACGTCGCCCTCGTCCAGGATGTTCCCAAAAGCGTCGGTATGCTCAGCCGCCTCGGCGGCGTAGACGGTGCCCGGCCGCAGCGGGTCGGCGGCAATGGCCCGAACGTTCTGGGTGCGGAAGTGGTTGGTGGACAGCGTGGGGCTGGGGACGACGTTGTTGTTGAAGCCGAAGGGGAAAAGGGCGTTCTTCGTGGGATCGGCATCGGTGAAGGACCTGCCGCCGTCGATCGAGTGATGGACCGCGAAGTTGCCCCCCTGGAAGTTGGAGACATAGACGTCGCCCTCCGGCCCAACCGTCACGTGTGACCAGTTCTCATGGCCAAGACCTTCTGGTACGTCTGTGCTGGTGTTGTTGATGTTGAAGATGACCGTGACGGGGACGCCGGTTCCCGCCTGGGGCTGCAACTGGGTCTGCCAGCTCTGCCCCGCGTCGTGGGAGACGGCGAACAGGATATCACTGCCGCCGGGGGAATCTGGCGAGCCGGGGAACTGGCCGGCTGGGTAGTAGCGCGACCAGACCTCGTACAGGCTGCCGTAGTTCGGGTTCGGCAGTCCCGGTTGACCGTTGGCCAGGGGGGGTAGGATCCGGAACACGTCGATCGCCAGGTCCGGCTTGATCTCGAAGGGGACTTTGTTCTGGCCATCGTAAAGGTGCGAGACGACCGCCACAGGCTGGTTCCACCTCAGACCGCCGTCGTCGCTGCGGGCCACGAAGACGCCGTTGTCGGCCTGCAAGCCGAGCGCCCGCGGAGGACCGCCGCCGGGATCCGTCAATGGCGGCAGACCCCCGAGAAACGTGGCGGCCGCGAAGCTGACGAACACGTGTCCCTGATCGTCGAAGTGCGCGATCGGGTCGGCCGCTCCTTGCTCGAAGCCCACAGGCAACGGAACCCCGGTATGTTGCCAGCTATCCCCGTGGTCGTGCGACACGGCCACGCCTATCCCCGCATAACCGCTATGCAGCAGGGAATAGTCCAGGTACGCGACTACCAGGTGGCTCGAGTCATGCGGGTCGGCCGCAATCGACGGCATCTGCTGCACGCCCGCGTCGGTGGTGACGGGCGCGTTAACCCCGAAGGCCGCCGTCGCGCTCGGCGCCAGGCGGGGTTCAAGTTCCTCGAGGTGCGGGCGAAAGGAGCGTGGGCGAGACGAGCGTGGGGATGATTTAACGCGCCAGCGCGGCCAACCGCTCAGCAGGGGGGACATGGGGCAGTTCCTTTTGGTTGAGTGGGACAGCCAAGTCTGGGATTCGCGCGGCGCAGCACGCCTATCGCGGCGCACGGACACAGGGAACAGGACCGGCGCTAGTGCTTCGTCACGCATGG
>DHJA01000160.1 GCA_002404095.1 Planctomycetaceae bacterium UBA4732
CACGTCAAACTCGGAACCGCGATACAACTCGGTGAAGCCGCGCTGCCGGCCGCAGCCGCGCACGTCCGTGACCGTCATCAGGTAAATGTCGTGTTCGTTCAGCGCGGCCTGCACCGCTTCCAATTTTTCAGGCCGAATGATGGCGACGATTAATTTCATGGGAATGTCACAGGGTTAAAACTACGGAGTGGTATCTCCATTTGTAACTGGACGCCTGTTTCACACCTTAATTAAGGCGTCCACCTTCGGAGGGATCGTTAAAAGGAGTATTTGAGATTGTGTGGATCATTTTCGGGCGAATACATCATCAGCCGGCGCGATGCGAACGCGGACCCAACCGGCCGTAACAGCGCCGCGCCGCCCGTGGCGCACAAACTCCACCGAATCAGGTAAGTCGCGCAATAAGTCCGCGAGCAACGGCCCCGTTTTAACTATCAGGAGCGTTCCAGGGTGAGAACGCACCGTCTGCAAAAGCTGGGCGCGTTGATCGGCGCTGTAGGCGTGAACATCCGCGCGAGGTAGGTAAAAGCTCACCGAATCCCACCTTTGTGGATAGCACACGACAGATAAAGCCGGCGTTTGGGGTATGTCGCGCAGACAATCGCGGAGCGAATATTGCCGGTTGTAGGCCGGCTGCAACACGAACACCCCCGCGAAGAGGACGGTGAACGTCGCTCCGGCGCAAACGGGCCACGACGCCTTCTTACGAAACGCCACGAGGAGGGCGGAAGCGGCGACGGCCCCTCCGCTCAGGGCAAACGCCGCGGTTGGTTTGATGAGGTGATAGCCTCCCGCCAGAAGCGCGGCCCCCGCGCCAAGCGTTAGCATGAAAAAGGTCGCGCGGTAAGCAGTGCGGGCGCCGCGACTCCAGACAGCGGCCCACGATTCCCGGAGGGAGCGGCGCGGGACCAGTGCGCCAAGGTAGCACCCCAACGCCAGCGCCAGCGGCGGCAGGGCCGGCACGATGTAGACGGCGCGCTTGCAACCGGACGCGGAGAAGAACAGTAGCGACCAGAGAGCGGCCAGCACAAAGAAGCCGAGGGCCGGCTGTCGGCGCGCCGCTGACCGCCGCGATCGCCGGAACAAATAGCGAAGAAATCCGGGCAATAGCAAGCTCCAAGGCAACATGCCGAGCAACAACGGCGGTAGATGGAACCAGAACGGTTCGGCGTGGTCGAACGGCGCCAGGAAACGGACGACGTTGTGTCTCCAGAAGAACGAGGCGGCGAACTCCGGCTCGGCCGCGATGATGGCAATGTACCACGGCCCCGCCACGAGGAGGACGACGGCCAGATAGGCTGTCCAGTGCCGGAAACCGACGCGGGCGGCGCGTCGGTCCAATAGATAATACGCCAGAACCGGAACCAGGATCAGCACCAGAGCGACGGGGCCTTTGGTCAGGACGCCCAGCGCGCAGGCCGTCGCCGACAGCAACCACCATCCCCAGTGCAACCGACGGCCTAGGAGCGCCGCGTGGGCCGTGGCTAAACCCGCCGTCGTCCAAAGGCACAGCAGGCAGTCCATCGTCAACATGCGTTCGAGGTAGACGAAACGCCCCGACAGGCACAGCACGAGCGCCCCACATAGGCCGGCGCGGTCGCCGGCCGCTCGCCGGCCCCAGAAATAGGTCAGCAGGACCGTGAGGAGGCCGGCCAAGCCTGGGACGAGGCGCGCGGCCCAGTCGTGGACCCCGAACAGCGTGTAGCTGGCCATCACCGACCAATAGAGCAAAGGCGGTTTGTCGAGGTATGGCTGGCCGTTGAGGACGGGTGTGAGCAGTCGTCCCTCGGCCAGCATTTGCCGCGGAATCTCGGCGTAGCGCGGTTCCTGCGGTTCCAGCAACGGCGCGCTCAGGCGCGAAAAGAAGAGCAGCCCCGCGACGATCAGCAAAAGCGCGAGTGCGGGCAAGGGTGAACGCTGGCGAGCCGGGTCGCGTAAGCGCCCGGAGTTCGATTCGGCGCCGGCGAACAAAACCTTCGACCACCAGAACGGCAGCAGACAAGATAGAGTGCGCGGCACGTCCAACAGCGACACCGTACTTTTGCCGCGCAGGCGCGGCCGGTGACGAACGCCAGCCTCGCCAACTTCGTAGCCAAGTTGGCGGGCGCGCGCCAGCATTTCCACGTTGACGAAGAAGCCGGTGGTTTCCGGCAGGATCGTCGCCAGCGCGTCGCGGCGGAAAACTTTCAGGGCGCAATCACAGTCACGAACGCAAGAGCCGAGAAGGGTACGAGTCAACAGGTTGTAGCCGCGCGAAAGGAAACGGCGTAGCCAGGAATCCTTGCGCGCCTCGCGCCAGCCGACGGCGATAGGGTAGTTATCGGTCAGTGGCAACAGACGGCCCAGGTCCGCAAGGTAAAATTGACAATCCGCATCGGTAAAGGCCACTAACTCGAAACGCGCCGCCTCGAAGCCGGTGCGTAGGGCCGCGCCGTAACCTTTATTCGTTGGATGGCGCAGCAGCCGCACACGCGGGCGGATCGCCGCCTCTTCCGCTGTGATCGCGGCCGTGGCGTCGCGGCTGCCGTCGTCAACAACTAAAATTTCATAGTCGTCGCATAAGGCCGCCAGGGCGTCATCGGCCTCCACGACGGCCTGACGGATGCCGGCTTCCTCGTTATAGGCGGGAAGAATGAGCGACAGCCGCCGCCCCACCTCAGGAGAAGCAATTCGGCCGACCATGCCGGAGATTCCTTGATAGGGATGACTTCTGGCAAGCGGCGCGCTTCACGCCCGCTGGAGGACGCCGGGCTTGGAGCCTGTCGCTCGCCCACCGGCGCGTTCGACCAAGAGGCGAAGATTGACGCACTGGTTGACGTGGTTGGCGTATTCAGGGTCAATTTCGAGCGACGGGTGTTCGGTGAGGTGAAAGATCTTCCGGAACCACCCTTGAACGTGAACCGGCGACCAGTCGCCGACGACGTCCATGCCCGCCAATCGGCCGTCGGCCGCGGCCGTGAAGCCGTCCAACACGGCGTTGACTTCACTTATAGCCAACAATCCCGAATCCCAATTCACCACCGCTTCGTTGCCAGCGAGGACGTCCTTGTCGAGAGAAATGTACAATGGGCGATCCGCCAACTCCTGACGGTAAGGTCGCAACAACTCCTCGACCCGTTTCCGACCGGCATGAGTGGCAGGCGCTGGACGCAACGGCTCATGTTCCACGCCGGCCCAGGCGCCGCGACGGAAGCGGCGGTAGGCTGGGAAAGGCGTGATACGGCCCTCGCGCAACTCGCGCCAAGGCGCCATCCAGCGATAGGAATTGTCGAAATCCACTTCGCCGCCGACGTGGAATATCCGCCGGGCCATCGGCAGGAGCGACGCATGGCGCAGCCAGGTTCCGCAGTGCAGGAACGGGACGCCGCGCATCCAGTCGGGATGATTGTCTATCACCAGCAGGTTGAACGGCTCGCGCAACCGGCGCACGAGGGCAAGGCTGACGTGATGGAAATCCCCTGAGCCGTAGAAGGTCATATGCGGCTCATGGTCCGCTTCGCCGCCCAGTAGGTCCGAGAGGTTTTGCTCAAAGCGCCGAAATTGCCCGAACCCGCAGGCCATGCGGATGCGCGGCCCCCAGTCTCGCGCGTTGTAAACAGGGCGGCGGCCGCCAACGAGGGCTTTTTGGCTGGTGACGGCGCCGTCCAGGTCGAGAATGCGGACATCCATGTCAAGCGCCCCGCGTCAAGCGCGGGTCCAAAGGTAGCGGCCTATTAACGAGGCCGAAAGAAGTTTACCAGCCCCATCCATGAGGCTTCCGCTTGTCGGCCCGAAATGGGTCCGGGCGTCGGCGTCGGAATAGGTATACGGCAATCCGAAGGCGACGCACAAGGCGAATCAGGACGAATTTGCTAACATCAAGGAAGCCGATTTCTTTGACAAGGAGCCACCAATGATCCGGCCAGTCGCTCCCGCCGATACGCCTGCGCTGCTTATCCTCACCGACGCCACTGGCGTCTTCAAAAAACATGAGATTCAGGCGCTTCAAGAAGTCCTCGACGAGTACCACGAAGCCAACCACGGCTTTGGCCATGTCGCCGTCGTGGACGAGCGCGACGGCCGCATCGTTGGCTACGCCTATTACGCGCCGGCTTCCATGACCGATCGCACTTGGTATCTGTACTGGATTGCCGTCACGAAAGAGATTCAGGCCAAAGGCGTCGGCTCTGGGCTATTGGGCCACGCCGAGGACGAAATCCGCGCCAAAAACGGCCGCGTGCTATTTATCGAAACGTCTTCGCTGCCACATTACGATCCGACGCGGCGTTTCTATCTCAAGCAGGGATACGAAGTGATGGGCGTACTGCGCGACTACTACGCCGATGGCGATGACATGGTGGTCTTCCGTAAGAGGATTTAAGAATCTGTATAGCCGACCCCGAAAACTGGACCACCGGCTATGTTAGTGCAACATCACTCCGTGGTTTGATGGGTTGGGTGGGACGGGCTTCTAGCCCGTCCCTTGGAACCTGCTGAGAAGGCTTGTTGGCGGCGGGGCCGGTGGACCTATCCGGCCTTCCAAGGCTCGTTCTCGGCCGCAGAGGTCGAGGCAGGGCCGATCTCGCTGATTGGCGTCTTTCAGACGGCTTTCAACACCAGACAAGTATTGCTGCCGCCGAAACCGAACGAGTTGGACGCCGCCACGCGCACGGTCGCCGGACGCGCTTCATTCGCCACGTGGCAAAGGTCGCATTCCGGATCGGGATCGTCGAGATTGATCGTCGGCGGCAGCGCCTTGCGCTCCATGGCCACCACGCACGCCAACGCCTCCACCGCCGCCGCCGCCGTCAGCAGGTGGCCCGTCATGCTCTTGGTCGAACTGACCGGCACGCGCTTCACCGCCTCGCCGAACACCGTCTTGAGTACGCGCGTCTCCGCCACGTCGCCGACCGGCGTACTCGTGGCGTGCGCGTTGACGTAATCCACTTGGTCTGGGGACACGCCGGCGTCATTGAGCGCTTGACGCATCGCCGCCGTCGCCGGCTCCGGGTGCGGGCTGGGGATGACCATGTTATGGGCGTCGCTGCTGGCGCCAAAGCCAGCCACTTCCGCATAGACGCGCGCGCCGCGTTTCCGGGCCGTCTCCGCCCGTTCCAGCACGAACATGGCGCCGCCCTCCGCCATCACGAAACCATCGCGGCCGCGATCGAATGGACGCGAAGCGGCGCGCGGCTCGGCGTTGCGACGCGATAAGGCGCGGAGATTGCCGAAGCACGCCAGCGACATCGGCGTTACCGCCATGTCACAGGCGCCCGCGAGGCAAACGTCGATCCAACCCAGTTCCAGCCACTGCCGCGCCTGCTCCAGCGCGTAGTTGCCGCTGGCGCACGCCGCCGACACCGTTAAGCATGGGCCGGAAAGCTCCAAAACGCGCAGCGACCGGCGCAACATGGATTCCGTATGCCGATGCCCTTCCCATAAGCAGGAGCCGCCGGCCAATCCATCGGTTTCCCACAGCTGAAGCCATTCGGCGCCGGAGCCGAGGACCAGACCGACGCGCATGTCGCGGCGCCGATCCCACCAGTCGGCGTCGCGGAGCGCCGAGACGCAGCACCAGCGCAGCAACTGTTCCAGCCTATGCAGCTCTGCAAACTCCGCGCTGTTTTGCCCGACGGGGCAGGCGATTTCTCCGAGCTGCCCGGCGATTTGGCTGGGATGGTCTGCCACGGAAAAGCCGGTCACGTGATCCACGGCGGATCGGCCGGCCAGGAGCTGGTCGGCGAACTCCATGTACGTCCGTCCCAGCGGCGTGGCTGTGCCTACGCCTGTGATCCAGACAGGACTGCAATGGCTCACCGTTTGGCCTCCGCCAGGGGCAAGGGAGAGCGCAAGCGCGCTTCCAGGTTCGCGCCGTCGCCGTTCCTCAGAGCGTGTTCGGTCCAGCGACCGATCTTCTCCACTTCAACACGGCCGCCTGCTTCCATCGGCAGAATGAAGGCGGCGCGGCTGATCTCTTTCTCTTGGGTTAAGGCGTCCAGAACCGCGTTAAGGCCGAACAGGTCGAGGGCCGGCGCCAAGTCGCCTGTCGGCAGCGGCATCGGGTAAGCGCCGCCCGCGGTGATGCGCAGGCGAATGCCGGAGGCGGTCGAAAGCCGAGGCGGCGTCAGCGCCAGGGCCAGAGCCGCGCAATGCGTCCCCGGTGCGTGAACGCCCGAACGATCCGGCGCCGTATCCGGGTCGAGGGCGGTCAGCACCACCCAGGCGCCCGGCACGCGCTTGGCGTCGATCATGGCGCCGGCAGCCGCGAGGACTTCGGTGGCGCAGCCCGGCCCGCCGCAGACGCCGAAGTTCGGGCCGTGAATCTTGAAGATCTGGCTGATCGTGCCGGAAGGCGAATGCAGCGAGCGATGGGCCGTCAGATGCGGCGAAGCGCCCCAGGCGCCCTCGACTTGATAGCGCTGCATGGCGGCGGCCAGGGCCGGTCTACCCATGTAATACGGGGCCGCCAAAACGCCCCAGTCACGGAACGATGCGACACTTAGGCCGAAGCGGTGGACGGCGTGATAGACCGCTGAAATGGCCGCGACGGTTTGCTCATCGGCCTGCTTCAGTGCGCTAAGCGGCAAAGGAACGTCGCATCCCGGGCCGGGCATACGGCGCAGTTCCGGGAGGCTCTCCAGCGGCACGCGCACCCAAGCATGGGCCGCCACGTCGCAAGCCACGGCGCGCGGCTGCGCGGCGGGAGGATAATGAGGTGGCTTCAAACGACACGGATCCTTTCCGTTGCCATTCCGTCCCTAAACCTCCCTAATCCCCGCGAGTCTATCGCGTCCTCTCAATGTGGCAATCCATTGCGGCGAGAGGACACGGCGGGGCGGCCGTGTGGGCTGCGCGGAATCAGGAAAGTCCTACTTCAAAACCCAATGAACTGTCAACATGGGATCGGCCGTCACGGCCGGGGAGGAAGGCGCCGCCCGGCAACGATATGGCGTTCGGCCTCCTCTCTTTCCTTCTTCGGCAAGGACCGGCCGCCTACTTGTGCGGTTTAATCCAAATGAAGCGATTTTGCGGAAGTACTCGATCGCAGGTCAAAGACCGCGCTTTCTAAACCGTCTCCCCATTCCTTTTAACCCGCGCCTCTTACTCATCTTTGCAAATTGGCACAAATCCAGGTAATCTGGAAGAGCCATTCAAACTTGGCGAGCCGGGAGCGTAAGCGACCGGAGTATGGTATCAGCGATTGCGCGGAACTCCGGTCGCTTACGCTCCCGGCTCGCCATTGTGTAAGTGCATCTAAGTTCCAATAGGAACCTCACCCATGCGCGCCTTCCGGCCTATCCTTGCGGTCTTGTTCCTTGCCCTGTTCATCCGGCCAGGCGCCGCCCAAGAACCCATTCGCATGGCGCGCACGCCAGATGTGTCGCCGGACGGCAAGCTCATCGCCTTCAGCTATCTCGGCGACATCTGGGTTGTTGAGGCCATCGGCGGCACGGCCCGCGCCGTCACCTCACACCCGGCTCACGACACGGCGCCGGTCTTCAGTCCCGACGGTCGCTGGATCGCCTTTAGTTCCAACCGTCACGGCAGCTATAACGTCTTCGTCGTGTCGGCGCGCGGCGGCCGGCCGCGCCGGTTGACCTTCGATTCCGACAACGACCTTGTCAACGGCTGGTCGCCGGACGGTAAGCACATCCTCTTCGCTTCGACGCGCAGCATCGCCTTTCCCGCGAGCTTTGAGCTATACACTGTGCCGGTCGAGGGCGGCATGGTCCACCGTCTCAACGTTGACGAGGGCAAGGAAGGCGTCTACTCCCCGGACGGAACGCACATCGCATATGTCCGCGGTCCCGGCGCCTGGTATCGCAAGGGCTACCGCGGCTCGGCCAACGACGATGTATGGGTCTGTGATGCGGACGGTTCGCACAATCGCCAGCTAACCAATTTCGCCGGGCAGGATGGTTCGCCGATGTGGAGCGCCGACGGCAAGACTATTTATTACGTCAGCGAGTTCCACGGTACGCCGGCCAACATCGTCCGCGTCCCCGTTTCTACCGATCCCTCGCTTGCGCTTCGGGCTAACAATGCGCTTCCGCCGCAGCAGATCACCTTCCACAAGGACGACGCCGTGCGCCGCGCCCGCATCAGCGCCAACGGCGCCTGGATCGTCTACGAATGCGGCGCCGATCTTTGGATGGTTGCAACTAAAGAAGGCGCCGTGCCGCGTAAGCTGGCCATCGAGGTGGATGCCGACGACAAAGTCAATCCGGAACGTCCGGAAACCTTCACCAGTCACGCCACCGAGTTCGCCGTGGCGCCCGACGAGAAACACGCCGTCTTCGCCGTCCACGGCAAGCTGTTTCTGACGCCGATCTCGGGTACGCCGAAGTCCGTCCAGTTGACCGAAGGGCAATGGATGGATCACGGCGCCGCCTGGGCGCCGGACGGAAACCGGCTGCTCTTTGTCTCCGACCGCGGCGGACATGAAGACATTTACGCCCTGGAACCCGACGACGCCGAACATCCCAAGCTCGTGGAGGCGCACAAGTTTAAGGTAATACGCCTGACCGACACACCGGAGGCCGAGTTCGGCGTCGGCTACGCGCCGGACGGCAAGAGCGTATCGTTCCTGCGCGGCGGCAAGCTCTGGACGATGAACCCCGACGGCTCCGACGCCAAAGCGATCGTCGATCAGCCGCAGGTCTTCGACTACGACTGGTCGCCCGACTCGAAATGGATTGTCTACGCAAGGCGCGACGGCTCCTCGGCGAGTGAGTTGTACATCGTTCCGGCGGGCGGGCCGACGCCGCTGAACCCGGCCCGCGACGTGACGCGGTACGCCACCTTCAACGGCGACGTGAGTTGGAGTTTAGACGGAAAGAAGATCGCTTTTCTCGGAGATCGGCGCGGCAAGAGCAATCTTCTCGTGCTGAATTTGCAAAAACCGCTGGCGGCCGGCGTTACGCCGCCCGCGACGCCCATGATCCCGACGGTAGACATCGACTGGGATGACATTCACCTGCGCGCCAATACGGTGACGACGCTGCCTATCGACGAGGCGGCAATCTCGCCGGACGGATCGAAGGTGGCGTTCCGCGGCAACGGCGACCTGTGGGTCGCGGCGACCAACGGCGGCCAGATGACGCGACTCACCACGGGCGCGCAGAATCCGCGCATGATCCAGTGGTCGCATCGCAAGTCGCCGTTCGGCGGCTTTGCCGATGTGGTCTACTTCCTCGACGGCCAGGGCACTCTGAGGGCGGTGAAATCGACGCCGCAGACCGTGACGGACGCCAAAACGACGGCCGAAAGCGCACCCGCGTTGTTGTCGTTCAAGGTGAAGCTGACCGTTCGCGCCGACGAGGAATTCACCGAGATGTTCGACCAGACGTGGCGTTATTTGGCCGAGAATTTCTACGACCCCAAGTTCCACGGCCACGACTGGGACGCCGTGCGCGCCAAGTACCGGCCGTTGGTCAAGCACGTGGCGATGAAAGAAGATTTATACGCTCTGTTGTATCTTATGATGGGAGAATTGAACGCCTCGCATCTCGGCGTTTCAGGCTACGGCATGATCCCCGAGGAACAGACGGCGGACCTCGGCTTGGTGTGGGACGAGGCCTATAGCGGCAAGGGGTTAAAGGTCCAGGACGTGCTGAAGCGCGGCCCGGCGGACAAGCGCGGCCTGAACCTCAAGGCGGGCGAATACGTCCTGGCAATCGACGGCGTCGAGGTCACGGAAGCGACCGACCTGAGCAAGCTGCTCAACGGCAAAGTCGGCGAGACGGTCGAGTTGCAAGTCGCGGCCGATGCCAACGCCGAGTCAAAATCGCGGCGGCGTCTTATGATTCAGGCGGCGAGCCGCAACAGTCATCGCCAGGACGGCGCCGTGGTGGAAGGCGTGCGCGACCTGATGTACGACCGCTGGGTGGAGAACAACGCCAAAAAGGTAACAGAGCTGAGCAAGGGCAAGCTGGGATACATCCACATCCCGAGCATGGACGAAGCGGGCTTGGAGCGCTTTTTACGGTCGCTATACTCCGACAATTTCGACAAGGAAGCGATCGTGTTGGACGTGCGTTACAACGGCGGCGGCACGACGCACGACCAGGTTCTGAACTATCTGACGGGCCACGGCCACACGCTGTTCCGCGAGCGCGACGGCCGAGAGGGGCCGGTCGTGGAGGCGCAAGATCGCAAATGGAACAAACCACTGGTGCTGCTCATCAACAACCGTTCCTACAGCGACGCGGAGGTATTCCCCAGCGCGTTCCACACTCTGGGCCTGGGCAAACTGGTGGGCCAGCCGACCGGCGGTTACGTGATCGGCACAGGCGAAGTGCAGCTCATCGACGGCTCACGGCTGCGCATCCCGCGCATCGGCGTCTACACACCGGCCGGCGTGGACATGGACAAAGAAGGCGTGCGTCCCGACGTGTTAGTGGAACCGCATCCTGACCAGTTGGCGAAGGGCGAGGACGCGCAGCTCGCCAAGGCTGTAGAGGTGCTACAAGCGGACGTGGCGGAGTGGAAGAAGAAGAACCCGCCGGCGGTGGTGCTACAGCCGAACATGCTGAAACCGTTCCCGTCGGCGCCGGCCGCGCCCGCCGGGCCGGCATCCGCGCCGCCGCTGTTTATGCCGATGGCGAAGTGACGCATTAAGTCCCGCCCCGCCGTCAACGGCGGGTCTATAAGCAGAAGCCCCGTGAACGGGGCTGAGAACGGTTTCAGCCCCCCTTTTGCTTGTAGACCCGCCGTTGACGGCGGGGCGGTCGTGCTGGACGCGCTCAAAATCAAGAGGCACACCCTGCCTGGTTGCCTGACACCACACCAAAAGCGCTCTTGACAGGAATCCGCCACACGCTATTGTTTGCCGCTTCCGGTCGGATTCTCTCATTTCAAAGCCATTTCCCCATCGGGAAAGGAGGGGCAAGTATGCGCACGTCTTTGTGGTTGGCGGCTGTGGCCTTGGGTCTCGCCGCGGGGTCGAACGCCATGGCAGGCGGAACCTTCAGTTTAAACCCTTTTGCGCCGAGCAACGGCGTAAACTTCAACGCCGTTAGTGGACCGAGCAACGGAGTGAACTACAGCCCGTTCGGCGCGAGCACCGCGCCGCCGTCCGGCGCCTCACAGGCCACGTTCGCCGGACCCGGACAGAACCTCGCCGGCCCGTCCCGGCTGCTCGACCTGATGCCGAACCTCCACCGTCTCACGAACACGCACGTCATCGGCTATAGCGTCTTTCCAACGCAGACCGACCAATACCTCGCCCAATTCGGCTTTCAGCGGATCCGCTGAATGGCGCACGCTGAGAAGGTTTAGCCGCGACCCGAAGGGAAGCGCGGGGCGACGCGCTCCCCTTCGGGTCGCGGCTAAACTTCGTACTTTCGTAGCAGCAAATACTCCATCAGCCACATCACTAGCGCCAGGCTGCGGTCGTCGCGATCGCGCGCGGGGTCGAACTCGGAGACGAACACTCCGGCCACCTTCGGCGACCATACGGCTTCCAAAAGGCGCAGGAATAATAACGGACTTAGGCCGAACGGGACCGGCTGCGACACAGCCGGGAAGTACGCCGGATCGAATACGTCGCAATCCAGGTCGAGAAAGACCCGATCCGCCGTCTCGCAAGCGGCGCGCAGACGTTTCACGGCCGGCGCCGCATCGACCGCCAGCTCGGTCGCGGGAAATGTCTCGTGGTAGTGGCGCGCGACGTAATCAGCCGGCAGCAGCAACTCGCGATGTCCCACATTCACCAACCGCGGCAGAGGGCCGGCGCAGTGCAGCAGGAAGTTGCCGTGCGACGGCTCCGTCGCGCAATCGCGGAATTGATGAATGTCCAGATGTGCGTCGAACTGAACCACCAGGGCGCCTTCGGATTGAGCGGCCAACTCGTCGTAGACCGGCAGGACGCCGAGATGATTGCCCGCGATCCAATAGAATAAGTCGCCCGTGCGCAAGGCCTGACGAACCGCCCGCCTCCCCTGTTCGCGCCAGCCGGCATACGACTCTACGGTATCAAACGTGAATTCCTTGAGCCGCACCTGGTCGGTGTAGGCTTGCGCCCGCGTGGGCGCGCTTTCACGGCGGTTGTCGGCTAGGATTTCACGGAATTCGTCGGCGATGAGGGCGGCGCCCGCGCCGGCGCCGCTGCTGCCGAAGAGGTCGAACGGGAAAACGATCAGACTGGTTTTCATGCCCGCCGCCGACAGGGGCGCGGCCTATGCCCCTCGAACGCCGAGACGCACGCGCATCGACCGCCGTCTCCAGGCATATCCCAACAGGGCGAACATGCCAAGTCCGCCGAGGACGAACCCGGCCGGCTCCGGCGCCTCGTGCCATTCAATGGAAGAGACGCCCCAGTAAAAATCCGGACGCCCCGCGATGTACCCGAAGCCGGGTAGGGGGTCGATGATCGGCAGGTACGCCGTCGCATATATGGACTGGATACCCGCGACGTCCAACTCAACCGGCGTGTCTAAGACGCCGCCGATCTGCGTTGTAACCGTTTTTAGAAGCCGGCCGTTTTTGTCAAACGCTTTGAGCTGTCCGAGAATCGGGCCTGTCGATTCAAAGGACACCGTGACCGAGTCGGCCATGTCGGGCGTCGTCGTCCCCGGCAATACCAAGGCGGCGGTGACGCCAGCCGGCGCGTTGGCTGAAACGTAGTTCACCAGGCCGGTAGGAGTTCGCGCTAGGTAGGCGCCGGCGAAAACGTCGTGGTTGTTCAGCCGGATGACGGCGGTGGAATAGGTAGTATTCGGTTCGCCCACCGTTTGGGCCGGAAATAGAAGGCCTAAACCCTGATATTGATCGGTGACAATTCCGTTCACGGCGACGGGGCCGCCAAAGATTGCGGGGCCGGAGGCGGACCAGCTGATAACGGGCGATGCAATACTGTCCGGCGTCACCAAGCCCGCGCGTGCGGCCGGCGCCTCGGCGGCGCAGGTGATCGCCACGACCACCGCCAACCCGATCCGCGAAAGACGAGACATCACGGCGATCCTCCTGTTGGGGCGCGACTTCTCTCGTCCGGAGGGGGAAGAGCGAGCAGCGGATGATAGCCGGCTAGCGCCGCGCAGCATAGGTCGTTTTTCGGTAATTTCCCATAAGTCCTATAAGTCCTATAAGTCCTATAGGTCCTATGGGACAAATAGAGACGCTACCAACACGGTCATCGGAGCGCCGTCGCATACAATACCGGCCCTGGCATGAATAGATGAATGGGGGGACTATGCAAGCGATCCGTGATTTTTACGTCGCGCCTGGTGTGGTGGTTACCGGCGACGTGGTGCTGTCGGCCGGCGTCAACCTCTGGTACGGCTGCGTACTGCGCGGCGACCTGGCGCGCATCACGTTGGGACCGCGCGTCAATGTTCAAGACGGCTGCATCCTGCACACGGATCAGGATCAGCCGATGGAGGTCGAGGAAGGTGTAGTAATCGGTCACCGGGCGGTCTTGCATGGCCGATCCATCGGCCGCGACAGTCTGATCGGCATGGGCGCGCTGTTGCTGACTGGCTGCGAGATCGGCGCCGAGTGCGTCATCGCGGCCGGCGCGCTCGTCACTGAGAAGCGGCGCATTCCGCCGCGCTCGGTGGTCATGGGCGTACCGGGCCGCGTCATCCGCGAAGTCACCGATGAGGATCTGCGGCGCACACACGCCATCGCCGCGCATTATCTGGAACTGGCACAGCGATACGTCCACGGCGCCTACCCTCCGCCTTGGGGCCAACCGCCCTTGGTCTGAGACAAGGTGCATAGTCGTGACTTGCCGCGCAAACGGCCGCGTCCCGCATCTTCGCTAAGTCCTTCCAACTGATTAATTGGACCGATAGGCCGGTATGAACTATCTTTTCGTGGGCGCCTGCCTGTCCGGAACGGTGCGCTTGTTGCCGGAACTGGGTTGAGACTGCCTCCGTTTTGAATTTTTCGTGTGTTCATCGAGTGTAACCAAAGGACTTTGGCCGTGGCTCTCCCGAATGAGAGAGTTCTTCCTCCGCCGACGCTGGGCCGCCCACTGCGCCAGGCGGGCGCCGAGCCGATCCCCGGCTACCGGCTCATTGAGCCGCTCGGCAGCGGTGGATTCGGCGAAGTCTGGAAGTGTGTGGCCCCTGGTGGTCTGATGAAGGCGGTGAAGTTCGTCGGCGGCGATGGCAACGCCGGCGGTTCACATGCGTCTCAAGAATTTGAGGCGATTGAGCGCATCAAGAGCATCCGACATCCCTTCCTGCTTTCCCTGGAACGCGTGGAGGTCGTTGCTGGCGTGCTGGTGTTGGTCATGGAGTTGGCCGACCGCAACCTACAAAACGTCCTGCTCGATTATCAGCAACAGGGTTTGCCTGGAATTCCGCGCAAGCAACTCATCGGCTTTCTGGAAGAAGCAGCCGAAGCGCTGGACGTACTCAATTTCCAGCACGGCCTGCAACATCTTGACGTCAAGCCGCACAACCTTTTCGTGGTCAGCAATCACGTTAAAGTGGCGGATTTCGGGTTGGTCCACCGTCTGCCGGGAGTGGACTCCGATCCGTCCGCCATGCGTCGCGGCGGGGCCACGCCCCTCTACGCTTCGCCGGAAACCCTTCAAGGTTCTCTCAGCCGCCACAGCGATCAATACAGCCTGGCTATTGTGTACCAGCAATTGCTGACCGGCACGGTTCCGTACTGGTCGGCGAATCCCTATCAGCTGCTCATGCAGCACTTATCCGGGACGCCCGATCTGTCCGCCGTTCCCCTAATGGACCAACCCCTGATGGCGCGCGCTCTGGCCAAGTTGCCCGAGCAGCGGTTTGGCTCGTGCATGGATTTCGTCCGGGCGCTAGTTGAGGTTTCCGATTCGGCGTCAGGGGTTCGGCCGAACCTGCGGTTCGTTCAGGCGGACATCGCGCTGGCCGCCTCCCGCGAAGAAACGCACCCTCCTATCACGCCGGGCGCTCAATCCGACCAACGAACCATACCCGGGATTGCCGCCGCCGACCTGGCGCGGCTCACACCCGCCGATATGCCCTTGCCGTCTTTTGCGGCCGCCAAAGCGGATCCATTGCGTCTGCCGCAACCATCCGGGATTGCCCTGCCCGGCTACCGGTTCTTGACCTGCGTTGGCCGCACCCCGCTGGGATGTCTCTGGACCGTTGAAGACCCGGACGGCCAGGAACGGCTGGCCCACTGTTTCCTGAATGTGAGCGGATTCACCACGGAAACCTTGACTCGATTGCAGACCATGCGCCACCCCGCGTTGCCCGCGCGCGAGGTGTACTGGATGCCGCCAGGGTCTGTGGTAATCGTTTCCGACCCCAACCGTCAAACGCTTCGCGATCGGTTCGACCAATGTCGCGCGGCCGGCCTGCCGGGGGTACCGCGCGAGACGCTGGTAAACTGCCTCGCCACCGCTGCGGAAGCTCTTGATGAACTGGTTAAGCAGGAAAACTTACCCCATTTGGGGCTTACGCCGGCGCAACTGCTCCTTGAGGGGGATCAGGTGCTGCTGGAGGATTTCGGTTTAGCGCCGCTATTATGGTTGGCGCGCGGCAAGGCCGTCGCTCAGATGAACACGAGATACGCCGCTCCCGAGTTGGCCGAACCGATCTCCAGTCCCACCGCCGACCAGTACAGCCTGGCGCTGATCTACACGGAAATGTTCACGGGCATCTCCCCGCGGACCAAGGCAAAGGCCGGCAAGTCCGGAATGCACCGTCGGCCCCAGGCGGGCGAAGGCGGCTCGGGCCAATATCGACGGCCGGCGCTGTCGTCCTATCGGCCGACTAGCGGGGCCGGCGCCGGCAAGGTGGACCTCGATTTCCTGCCCCCCGACGACCGTCCCATTGTCGCGCGAGCGTTGGACGACGATCCCGCTCAACGTTTCCCGACCTGCGCGGCGTTTGTGGAGGCTCTGCGCGACGCGACGCCTTCCCCCGTGGTAACAGAAGAGATGGTCGCGTCGCTGCCGCTGGTGGCGCCGTTCGCCTGTCTGATGGGCAAGGCGCCGCCGCGAGACACGGTCGTGCCGGCGACGAATCAAGTGGCGGCGGAATTAATCGCCATGGTCGTCGGGTCCGTGGACGTATGCGAAGCCGGCGAAGTCCGTTACGTAGTCCACCCCGACGGCGCGTGGGAGTACCGTTTTCCGATCCGGATGTTCGCCAGCCTGATGCGGCTCAAGCTGGAAGGTTTTCGCCAACAGTGGAATGCGGAACCCGGCCCTCGCGCCGCCGGTTTGTTCGCATTCAAGATTCGCACAACGAATGCCAAGTCCGGATTCTGGTCACGGCCCAAAGCGGAGCCTGCGGGCGTGGAGATTCAAGTGCGCTTGCAACCCGACGACGCGCCGGACGCCAATCAGCGCGAGGCGGTCGTGCGCGTGAGCTTATTCGGAGATCACGGAGCGATTAAGGAGACTGTACTGAGCGCCACGGCGCCCCAACTTTTTCAGAGCCTTCGCGCATATCTCCAGGGCGGCGCCGATCAGCGGGTTTGCGAGCGCTGGCCCTTCGTCCAACGCGTGGGGGTGTACCCGATTCTCGCCCACCTTGAGATCGGTCGGGCGCTGGAAGGGCACGGCCACGACGTATCTCTGAGAGGCATGCGTCTTCAGGTGCCCCAGGAGCCGCCGAGCGAATACGCTTACTTGCACTTCCACGAAACCCCAAGTGCGGCGGCGTTCGCGGTCCTGAGCCGCATCGTCCGGGTTCAGCCGTTGGAAGACGGCGCTTACGAACTCGGCCTGATGTTCGCGGTTGAAGGGTCGTTGGACGACACGGTGCGCTGAGGTTTTTTGGACGGCGGAAAGACAATGTCCGCGTGAAATCGAGATCGCAGATGCGGTTGCAACGGCGCGCCGAAGTCGTATGATACAAGGGGCGTTGCGGAGCCGTAAGGCTTACCCCACGAGACGCCAGATTGGATGCGAAAACTACGGGGCGTGGCGCAGTTTGGCTAGCGCGCCTGAATGGGGTTCAGGAGGTCGGAGGTTCGAATCCTCTCGCCCCGACTGCCGTGAGCCGGAAACGCCGGCCGCGGCTACAATGCCTTCGGCGGCCGCGTAGCACCGGCCAAGGAAGGCGCGTCTTCGGGCGGGCAAAAGCAACCGCGTGGAACCGGAAGCTGATGCCCGCCCCCTCCCAACTCCACGTCTGATAATCTTCCCTTCTCACCCACCCGCACGCCACTCCACGTCCGATAACGGCTACACTGCACCCGTGTTCACCTTGTCACAACCAAAGCCAACGGGCTATGTCACACGGCAGAGCCGTGCGAGCGCGCTTCGTCTTTGTTGGTTCCATTCGTTCATGCACGTGCATGAACGACAACGATCACAAGCGCGCGCCAACGGCCCAGGAAAGTGCTACATGGTTACTCCCATTTGTTGGGACGGCGTTCCCCCGTCCACACCCCGCCACACAACTCAGGTTTTCACCGTCCCAAAAGGCTCGACAGTGTTCGTCCGCTTCCTAGACAACGTCCAGGGCGTGGGGCTTCACTGGCTGCCCAACCTGGGCCCACGTGGCCGCTCGCTGCCCACCTCGACGAAGAATGCCCCCACTGCCCCGATCGACACGCCCGATGGAAAGGTTACGCGCCCGCCCAACGCTGGCGCCTCAACCACCAGACCGGCAAGAACGAGTGGCAACCCATCGTCCTCGAAGTCACCGAGGAGGCCATGGCCGACCTCCAAGACCAGGAACTCCGAGGCCTCGTCGTCGAAATGAAACGCCACGGCGACCGAGCCAACAGCATCCTCCGCGCCGAGGTGATCGAAGACCCCCAACAACTCAAACGCTTGGCGCCGCCGCCACCCTGGTTCGACGTGAGGCCCATCCTCGAAAGACTCTGGGGCATGAGCAAAGCTCCAGCGCCAAGAGTGCCCCTCGCTCCCGACAGTGCCGATGGCGCCCCAGACGTGCTACCCTTCCCCCCGCCGGCGACCGACGCGGAGACCCCGCCGGCCAAGCCTGCCAGGAGGAACAGGCAATGATCCGCCGAGGCAAGGGAAAAAAGGGGCCGCCCTCCCTCAGCCCTGGTGAAGGGAGGGCGGGCGGAAAAACCATGCCTGGGGGAAAGGCCGAGGGGCAACGTACGCCTCCGGGGTGTAGCTAAGGAAAGCCATTTTTTGGTCTAGACAATGGGGTCCACTGTAGCCGAAACGGGTCTTCAAGATTGTCGAGGCGTTTGCCCGTCGCCTCATCCCTGCTATCGACGAGCCAGCGATAGGCGTGCAGAAGCACGGCAGGCCCCAGAAAGCGATTGCCATTCCACCAATGGCTCGGACACCCAGCAGTACAGCAGAAGCAGAGGATGCATTCGTATGATCCATCGAGCTTGCTGCGATCTTCGGGCGACTGAAGCCGCTCCTTTTCGGGTGTGGGCGTCGTCGTCTGAAGCCAGGGCTCGATCTGTGCGTACTGCGCGAAAAGATGTGTGAGATCGGGCATCAGGTCTTTGATGACCTGCAGATGGTTGAGAGGATAAATCGTCGCGGGTTCCGCCGTGTCGGATATGAACCGTGTGCAGGCCAGCCAGTTCGTGCCGTCGATATTCATCGAACACGAGCCGCAAACGCCCTCGCGGCAGGAGCGGCGAAACGTAAGCGTGGAATCAATCTCGTCCTTGATCTTGGTCAGCACGTCGAGCACCATCGGCCCGCAGCTGCTGAGATCCACTTCATAGGTGTCGATGCGGGGATTCCTACCTGAATCGGGATCATAGCGGTAAATCTCGAATTTTTTCACGCGTGTGGCATTGTCCGGGGCTGGCCAGGTTTTTCCGCGTTCAATCCGCGACGCAGCCGCCACGTCGAAGTTTCTCGGCACGGGAAACCGTTTCAGCACGGTGACGCTAGGCACTTGATCGGAGGATCGAATAAGCATCTTGTCTTTTTCCTATGAATTACGCTTATCGGGCGCCGCTCCCGGTGAGGACGTCGACGGCGCGGATGAAGGTGACACGTCCCGGAAATGACCGGCCCGATCAACAAGATCAATCATCTGGACTGCCGCATGAACTGTCAGAGGATGGTGGGTGAAGCCCGGTCTTGGAGAGATGTAGGCTGCCATTTCGCGTGCAAGGTCGATCTGCCGGTCAGATACTCCTGCGAGCAACGTGATCATCAGGTTCTCCAGCGCAATCACGCGAATGCGAAGCTGCACTAACTCGGCATTTGTTAACTGAGGGATGTCGGATTGTACGTCGTTAGAAATTAAGCCTTCTTGCGAGCAGCAGGGTATCGCGCCGCCCTCGTTATCCTATCTCCTGCACTTTCCGAAAAAACCTATGAGTGAACAGGTGTTAGCTGTCGAAACTTCGCCACTGCCAGTTTGGGGGCGTGAATTTCCGGCGGTCCTGCCGACTCCCATGACACGCAGAAAATCCGCGCCAGAAGTCGTGATGGCGCCTTGGGTTCCAAAGCGGCGAACCAAACAAGCAGGTGGCGGCCCGCCCTCATGCTGCCCTGGTCGTTCGGTGATGCTCTGCTGGCCCTGCCTGAGCGCCGAAATTTCGGCGCTGAACCCAAACCTCCAGCTTTCCGCAGATTCACATGTTTTTTCGGAAAGTGCAG
>DHJA01000061.1 GCA_002404095.1 Planctomycetaceae bacterium UBA4732
CCGAGGTTGCTGTGGGCCATGGCGAAGTCGGGCTGGATGTGCAGGGCCTTGTGGTACTCCGCGATCGCCTCGTCCAACTGGCCCTTGTCGTAGAGGGCGACGCCGAGGTCAATGTGGACATCGGCATTGTCGGGAAGGATGTGCAGGACCTTGCGGAACCCCGCGATCGCCTCGTCCAACTGGCCCTTTTTCTGGAGGGCGAGGCCGAGGCCGCGGTGGGCCATGGCGAGATCGGGCTGGATTTGCAGGGCCTTGTGGTACTCCGCGATCGCCTCGTCCCACTGACCCTTGTCCAGGAGGGCGTTGCCGAGATAGCTGTGGGCCTCGGCGAAGTCGGGCTTGATTTGCAGGGCCTTGTGGTACTCCGTGATCGCCTCGTCCAACTGACCCTTGCCCAGGAGGGCGATGCCGAGGCTGCTGTGGGCCCCGGCGTCGTCGGGAAGGATGTGCAGGGCCTTGTGTAACTCCGCGATGGCCTCGTCCAACTGACCCTTGCCCAGGAGGGCGATGCCGAGATTGTAGTGGGCATAGGCGTTGGGCCGGACCATGAGTGCAGCCGTGTAGTATCGAATTGCCTCGTCCGTCGCAGGCGGCTTGGTTTTACTGCAAGCATACGCCAACTGGAAGGCGATCCAGAAATCGCCGGGGCGCTGCTCGTTCGCTTCCTTTAGAAACTTCACTGCTTCCGCTGCCGCACCCAACTCGATTAGTGTCCTACCAATCAACACGAGTCTGGCCGTCGGTTGATCCTTCGCTTCAGGACTTAGAGCCAGCCGGCGCAAAACATCTAAGTCTTTCCGCCGCGCGGCTGCGGTCCAGCGGTTTCGCCACGAGGCGGGGTCGGGGTCCGCAGCTTGCACAATGCGGCGAAGTTTCTCCCCTTGCTCCTTCGCCGTGAAATTCGACCAGTCGGCCAACGCGGCCAACAACTCCTCCCGGATGGCCCGCTGGTTAATGCGTGCAGCCGTCTCGTCCGCTCCCAGGGCGTCCCAGTCCTCGTCGTCCTTCCGGAACGCCGCCGCATACAGGGCAACCGCCCCCGCGTAATCGTAGCCGTTCTCATGGCCGGCGGCCGCAAGCTGGAAGCGGGCCGCCTCCAGCCGGGCGATCATGAGGCGGTCCCTCTCTGCCGCATCCAGTTCCGCGCGCAGGGCGTCCACCTGCGCCCGCAACTCGCCCGTGTCGTCCACGCCGCTGTTCAGCACCCCGTCGGCCCGCTTCACCGCCGACAGCGCCTCCACGATCGCCGCCTCCCATTTCGTCGGGTCGTCGTGCAGCCCCGCCGCCTGCTTGGCGAAGGCCATTGCCTCTTCAAGAGCCCCCGTCACGTCGCGCTCCGTGTTCGCCGCCTTCCGGGTGTGTTCCGTCGCCAGGCCCGCCTTCTCCGCAGCGCGGGCAGTGCTGTCCTGCTGATACCAGACCGCCGCTGCTCCGGCACCGGCGACCACCAGCATCACTGCAGCAGCCAGCCCCGCCCGCGACGGATACCGCTTGCACCAGCGCCACGCCCGTTCCACGCCGCCCACCGGCCTGGCCCGGATCGGCTCCCCGCCCTGGAAGCACCGCAGATCCTCCGCCAATGCCGCCGCCGTCGCATAACGCTCGCCTGGCTCTTTCTGGAGGCACTTCAGGCAAATCGTCTCCAGGTCGCGCGGCGTCTTGGGCTGCAGCCGGCGCACCGGGACCGGATCCTCGGTCAGCACCTGCGCCAGTGTGTCGAGTACGTTCGGCGCCTTGAACGGCGGACGCCCGGTCAGGCATTCGTAGAGGATCGCGCCGAGAGCATAAACGTCCGCTGCCGGACCGACCTTTTTGCTCTTGCCGCTGGCCTGCTCGGGCGCCATGTAGGGCGGGCTGCCCAGGATAACGCCGGATAGGGTCTGTCCCTGTTCGATTTCGAGTTTCTTCGCCAACCCGAAATCGCTGATCTTGGGCGCGCCGTCCTCCCCAAGAAGGATGTTGGCCGGCTTCAGATCGCGGTGAACGACGTGCTTGTCGTGCGCCGCGTGTATCGCCCGCGCCAGGGTTTCGACCAGGGCGGCCGCCTCCAGCGGCGGCAGCGGCAACCCTCCCGGTTTCTTCTCCAACGACCCGCCGACGCAATACTCCATCGAGAAGAAGGGCAGCCCGCCGTGCTCGCCGACCTCATGGATTTGCACGATATTAGGATGCTGCAAACGGGCGACGGCCTTCGCTTCGGTACGGAAGCGGGCGATATCTTCCGGTCCCGCCTGCTGCCCCGATCGGAGGGTCTTTAACGCGACGAAGCGCTTGGCCTTTATCTGCCAGGCCTTGTAAACGACGCCCATGCCGCCGTGGCCCAGCTCGCCGAGTATCTCGTAACCGGGGACAAGCACCAGGCCGCCTGGGGGAGCCGTCTTGTCGCCTGTATCCTTCCTTTCGCCTTCGACGCTCGACTCGGCGGCCCGCTGGTAGTCGATTGTTGACGCCGCGGCGAAACCGGCCTCGTCCGCCGGGGCCGGTCTGCTCCGGCCGGGCGCGAGGCGCGAGGAAAGGACGTCCTCCAGCCAGGCCGCGTCCAGCGAGGGGAAGAAGTCGAGGTATTCCTGCGGTTGCGGGTTCTCGTGGGCGAGGCGGCGATAATGAATCTCCAAATAGATGAGTTCTGGCAGCAGGGCGGCGCGGTCGGAAGCCGCGGCCCCGCTCAAGAAAGCCGGGATGGAGGGACGCTCGCCGGCCTTCCACGCGGCCTCGAAGGGCCGGCACGCCTGGTCCACGCGGATTAACAGAGACAGCGGAGAGGGTTCGTCGCACGGCAGAGACTGTTCGTTCACATCACACCTTCACTTTCCCAGAGGCCGCGGATAATGGCGAGCCAGCGCTTCACCGTGCGTGGGGCGCGGCCGAGTTGGACGGCGATCTCTTCCACAGTGTAACCTTCCATCCGCCGCAGGGCGACGGATTCCAGCTCGGCGTCCGCCAACTTGCGCAACAGCCGCCGGCACACTTCGGCCATCTCCGCCGCGAATTCCGGGTCCGGCTCTCGGCTCAGGACGCGGTCGAGGAGGCCGTCCTCCGACTCCTGCCCGCCTCCCGCTCCCCGAGGAACGCGCTTCAGGCGCGCTTCGTCGCGCACCAGGTTGGCGGCCTTGCGGGCGGTGAGGACCACCAGCAGCCGCCACAGGCTCTCGCGGTCCACCAAGTCCGGGAACCGACCCTGCTCCGCGCAACGACAGAAGCCGTCAAAGGCGCTTAGCGCCACGTCCTCCTCGTCGGCGGCGCGGCGTGGGGCGCCCTGGAGTTTCTTGCGGGCCAGGGCCACGAGGCGGCGGAAGTAGCGTTCCCAGAGTTGCTGCGCCGCGGCCGGGTCGCCGGCCCGGAGTTTCTCCAGCAAGTGGGTGATGGAGCCGTCGGACGGCATCTGTCGAGAACCTCCGCAGTTCGGGCATGAGGGACCGGGTCGTGCCGATTCTAACCGCCCGCGGCGGATAAGCAACGGCGCCGGTAGAAATAACCGCCTCCCCGGAGGACGCCCGTCCCCCTGGCGAGCATGGCCGGCCACATAGCCCGCGGCGAACGGTGACGGGCGGAAGCCCCTGGAGGGTAATACCCGTTCGGGCCGGAAAGGGGCCACGGGCAAATAATAATCTCGCTCGTAGATATTTGTGTCCCCTGGGAAGGGCCGAAGGGTATTGCCCTGAAAGAGGGGAAAGGACGGCAGGCCGAAACCTGCCGACTCGTAGTTCAACCCTCTCCAACCCGTCTTTGACTTGGAGGATTCCCATGTTGATGTTGAATGGCCAGCTCGCGCGTCGTTCCACGAACCGGGTTACGGGAGCCGTCGTCGCCCCGTTGGCGCCGGTGACTTCGGTCGCCTACTGGGCCTTGTTTCTTAGCGCTCTGCTCCGAGCGCTGTCCGTCTCGGCGGCGTAACGGTCACCCTGGACGGATGCAACCGCGATCCCAAGGAGCGGTCGGGGGAAACGATCATGGACCACGCGCATGCCGAGTCCGAAATCCTGTGGAGGCGGTTGCAGGAACTGCTGCTCCGTCACCTATGGGCGGCTCATATTCCGGTGTGGCCCGGCGCGGACGGGATAACGCTGGAGGCAGTCCTGCGGACCTACCCGCAGGCCGTTGCCGACGGCCGTGTACCAAGCCCGGCACAATTGCTGGCGGAACACCCGGATCTGGAACAGCAACTGGCGATCTTCTTCACGGACCCGGATCGACTCTAGTCCCGCGAGAGGCCACTCTTCGCAACAACACTCTCTTTACGGTCAAGACGGATTCACCACAAAGAACACAAAGAAAAATGATCCCTTCTTTGTATTTCCTTTGCGTTCTTTGTGTCCTTGTGGTGAATCTGCTTTTCAATAGGCGTTGCGATGAATAATGCCGTGAAACAGCGTCATCCACAGGATGCGCAAGTCGAGCCACGGCGTCCAGTGCGTGATGTAATACAGGTCATACTGGAGCCGTTTTCGCAGCGATGTGTTGCCGCGCCAGCCGTGGACTTGCGCCCAGCCGGTGATGCCGGCTTTGACGCAGTGGCGCGACATATAGTTGGGGATGGTCTTGCGGAAGCGCTGGATGAACACCGGCCGTTCCGGCCGCGGCCCGACTAGACTCATATCCCCTCTCAAAACATTGAATAACTGCGGCAGCTCGTCGAGGCTGGTGCGGCGCAGAAAGGCGCCGAATAGCGTGCGCCGCGCATCGTTTTTGACCGCCCAGACGGCGCCGGTCTGCTGTTCGGCGTTGGCGGCCATGCTGCGGAACTTGAGCATGTGGAACGACCGACCGTTGAGGCCGCAACGCTCTTGACCGTAGAACACAGGGCCGGGACTGGTCAGTTTCACCAAGACGGCCAGCAGCGACAGCAGCGGCGACAGCACCAGCAAGCCGATCAGCGCCAAAATCACGTCCATAACTCGCTTAAAGACGACGTTCAGGCCGAAGTGCGGGCTTTCGCGCAGGCCGACGATGGGTAGGCCGTCCAGGTTGGTCGTGGTCAACGACAGGCCGGCCAGGTTGGGCACGTCGGCCACGAGGCGGACTTCGACCATCGATTGCGACAGTACATCAAAAACGCGGCGGGCGTCGGCGTAGCGGTTGAGCGGCAGGGCGATGAAGACATGCTCGATGGCATATTGCTGAATCAGTTGCGGCAGCTGGGCCACGCTACCGAGTACGTCGAGGTCGCCGCACATCGGGCCGGTGCGATCATCGACAAAGCCGATGTTTTTAATGCCCATCCAGTTGGCCTTGCGCAAGGAGCGGGCGGTCTTGCGCGCGACGCGGCCGACGCCGACGATTAGGCAATAGCTCTGGTTGTAGCCGCGGCTGCGCAGGGTGCGCAAGCCAGCCCAGACAAAGCGGCGACCCGTCAACACCAGGAAGCAAGCCGCGACCCAGAACAGAGCCATGACGCCGCGCGATTCGTAGGGGTCGTGGCGGAAAAAGGTGGAGGCCAGCACCAATAGGGCCAGCAGCGTCACGCCCTTGAGGACGCCGACGACTTCCTCGCGCAGGCGCCGCAGGCGGTCGATGGCGTATTGGCCGGTGACGTGGAAGGAGACGGCCGACAGCAGCAGGACGAGCGGCAGGTTGATCCAGCAGAGCGACCAGTCGGGCGTGGCTTTCGTGACCGGAATCCAGCCGGCGTCGAAGCGGACGATGTAGGCGCCGCACCACGCCAGGGCGGTCATGAACAGGTCGCAGAGCAGGAACGACGCGGTCAAGATTTGGCTGCGGCGTTTAAACATGACGGCCCCTTCCGTGGGGAGAAGGAAGGCCGGCCGCGCGCCGTCGGGGCGGCGTGAGCGCCCGGTCACGGCCGGGGAGTTTAGCAGGGAGGGCGAACCGACGGCAAGGCCAACCCTCTGCGCTCCCCCGCATGAATTCTTCGCTGCTAACCTTGTGTACATCTTCCCATCAGTTAGACTAATACCCTTATAGGAGAATCCGCAAACAACGTAGCGCGGCCGCGGCCGCGCCGATACTCTGCGAGGAAAAGACATGGCCGAGCCGTCGCGCGAGCAGTTGTTGAAAAACGTCGTGGCGCAGATCCGCAGTCATCTCAAAGACGAAACCGCCATCATGCAGTTGGGCGAAAACGCCTTGCTGGACATTCAGGGCATCCCGACCGGGGCGCTGAGCCTGGACATCGCGCTAGGTGGGCGAGGCCTGCCGCGCGGCCGCGTCATCGAAATCTTCGGGCCGGAGGCCAGCGGCAAGACGACCGTGGCCCTCCACTGCGTGGCCAACGCCCAAAAGCAGGGCGGCGTAGCCGCCTACATTGACGTCGAGCACGCCCTCGATCCGGGCTGGGCCAAGCGCCTCGGCGTCGATTTGGAGAGCCTGCTGGTCAGTCAGCCGTCGTCGGGCGAAGAAGCGTTAAAGATCGTGGAAATGCTCGTGAAGTCCAACGCCGTGGACATCGTGGTCGTCGATTCGGTGGCCGCCCTGGTGCCGCGGGCCGAGGTGGAAGGCGAGATCGGCGATTCGCACGTCGGCCTCCAGGCGCGTCTGATGAGTCAGGCGCTGCGCATGTTGACGCCGACCGTGGCGAAGACGAAGACATGCTTGATCTTTATTAACCAATTACGCGAGAAGATCGGCGTGATGTTCGGCAGTCCCGAGACGACGCCGGGCGGCCGGGCGTTGAAATTCTTCAGCACGGTGCGTTTGGAAGTCCGCAAAGTGACGGCCATCAAGGACGGCGAACAGACGATTGGCGCCCGTGTGAAGGCGAAGGTGGTGAAGAACAAGGTGGCGCCGCCATTTCGTCAGGCCGAGTTTGATCTGATGCACGACGGCGGCATCAGCCGTGAGGGCGATCTGCTGGATCTGGCGTTGGAAGACAAGATCATCGACAAGTCGGGCAACTGGCACTCCTACGGCGAGATCCGGCTGGGCAACGGCCGGGAAGCCGTCAAGCAGTACCTGCGCGACAATCAACCGCTAGTGGAAGAGATCAGCGGCAAGGTATTGGAGAAGCGCGGTTTGGCGCCGAGGCCGGCCGGCGCGGGCGACACGAACGGCAAGGCGTCCGAGGCGCCCGCCGCGAAGCCAGAGCCGACGAGCCGCAAAGAGCGTCGGCAAGCGGCGGCGGCGGCGGACTGAGTCTAACTAGGGGAATGCCACGGCGAGCGGCGAGGCTCTAAGCCCGCCGTCCGAGCCGCCGGGATAAACCCGGCGGCTCGCCTGGCGCTTATCCAAAGCTGGCTTAAGTAGGCGGTCGCGGAAGAGGTTGACGCTCGCTCGCTGTTGCTTTACATTGAAGCGCATCGGACAGATAGCTCAGTTGGTAGAGCGAAGGACTGAAAATCCTTAGGTCCCCGGTTCAAGCCCGGGTCTGTCCACTTGACAGGATAAGGACTTACGGCAAATCTTGTCCAAGGGCAAGAAGCCCGTCCCTCCATCATCCCTCAATTGGGCGTTTTAAACCCCGCCCGCGGCCGTCTTCCCTTTCAGCACGTCCGGAACGTGGAGCGATGCCACGGCCTGGTCCATCTGCCGCGCCATGTTGATGTACTTCTGTGTCGTCGAATAGCTCTTGTGGCGCATGAGCGCCTGTAGCGCGTCGGCGGATAATTTGTCCGCGTTCATCGTGGCGAACGCCCGGCGAAGGTCGTGGAAGGCGTAGACGTGACAGTGCCGGTTGTGTTCGTGCTGCTCTCGGCAAGGCAGGTGAACCTCGGCCTTCTCCTGGATGCGGGCGAACTCGTCGTACAGCGTCCGCTCGTGGCGGTTCCACGGAAGAACCGTCGGGCCGAACGTCGGCACGCGCCTCAGGTGTTCGACAACCACGGGATGTAGCTTGACCAGCGCATCCCGCTTGCCTTTGTTGTCGTCCCAGCGGGTGATGACCGTGCCGGCGTCCATGTCCAGATCCTCGCGCCGCATGGCGATCATGTCGCCGATCTGCCAGCCGGTCATGTACGCCACAACCAGCAACCCGTGACACGGTATTTGAGTCCATCATGCGACATCGATCCGCCAGCCGGTCATGTACGCCACAACCAGCAACGCCCTCCACCAGTCGGCCGGCGTAACGTTCGGTATGTCGTCCGGCGACCGGGCCGCATAGATCGCGGCGAAGTGGTCGCCGGTTACATACCTCGGAAGTCTGCCCGGCTCGCGCAGCATCCGGAATCGCGGCACGATGGGCAGGTAACCCCAATCCTTTGCGATGTTGAGGGCGGCGCGGATGTGGCGCAGCTCCTTGTTGACCGTTGCCGGCGACACGACTGAACCGCGACGGCGCCCCCGCTCCGTCCGCCGCTTGGCAATGTAGTGATCGACGTGCCGGGCCGCGATGAAGTGGGTCTTGATGGGATTCACCAGCCGCTCGAAATGGCTCAGGGCGTTGATCGTCAGTTCTCGCGTGCCGTACCCCATGCCCGGCGCGATCTTTTCCTGCCACTCTCGCCGGAAGTCTTTCCAGAGTGCGTTGGCCTCCCCCTGGTAGGTTCCCGTCGTCAACTGGGCCTCGACCTTGCGACGGAGCTTCTCCGCGTTCCGCCTGCCCTCAAGCCCCGGCCCGCACGACTTGCACCGCCGCCTGCCCTCGGGGTCGATCCAACCGACGTACCAGCTTGCCTTGTCGGCGCCGTGTTTCTTGGCCTGCTTAAAATCTTGGTAAATCCACGCGCTGGACATGGGGAGCGTTCCTTTCTCAGAACGGCCGGCGCCGCCCTCCCGGTTCTGAGGACGGGAAGACGACGCGGCCAAAGGACGAGGATGATTCTATCCCAGCCGGGGGGGCGCTGGTCAAGATCGGCCGCTACCGCCCTTCCCCACCGTGACACGGGCCTCAAACCTTCTCCGCACATCTCCCACAAGTGCCAATGGCATGATCGAGCTTCTTTTCCATTTCGGCACACCTGGGCAGCGCGTCGGCGTCGGCGCGGGGGAAGAGGTCTAGGAGCTTGGCCTCGCTGTCGAGGACGGCGAGCGCCGTCCGATAGTCGGCGAGCTTCATGGCTTGACGGTACAGATTGCGAAGCATGGAGACGTGGCGGTCGATGCGCTTCTGGCGGTCCTTCTCAAAGCGTCTGGCGATCAAACGATCAGACGCCCGGATGTATTTTTGGAGTTGGCGTTCGCTGACGGCCCAGCCTTTTTCCGAACCATACCGAACGACCTCGCGGAACGGAACGCCGTCCAACCGAAGGCGAAGGACCGCCTCGACCCGCGCCTGTATCGTTGCCTTCGTTGCTTTCATGCCGGTCGCTCCTGGTTCGGCGCGTCGGTGCGTCCGTTATCGTTACGATACTTCGATCAGCGCGGGTAGGTCCGCCAGCGGCGCGGGCCGGCGCGCCCGTGCTGTAGGCCGGCCGATTTCAGGCGGGTCACGGGTCGCCTCGCCGTCCGCGGACGCATCCTGAGCGATCCTAGAGGGTTAATTCCCACCATTACCCCCTGGTTGCGGAATCAGGCGCTCGAGGTGGTCTTGTAGGGCGTTGACGGTCCCGTCCACCTCGGTCCCCCCTTTCGCTATCCGACGCGGGTGTACCCGGGTCGTCCGCTAGCGCCACAGCGAAAGTGCAACGAAGGCCGTAGGACCGTAGAGCCGCCTTGAGGAAACGACGTAGCCGGATGACGGCTGGGGCGCCACCGTCAGGTATCGCCTCCAAGGTCAAGGCGAAACGTTCACGGGGGGTTTTCATGGCAGCTACCGCCTTTCCTTGACGTAATCGGGCACTTCGCCGCCGTTTTCGCGGCCGTTAGAATGGACGTGTAAAACACCGTCCCTATCGTCCCTATCGTCCCGAACCTCGGAAAACGTAGGGGTTTCATAGGGACGATGTGGGACGATGTGGGACGGTGTACCGTCCCGACCGTCCCGCGACCGTCCCGCCGTTTCCTCGGCGTTTTCAGGGGTTCGGGACGGTCGGGACGATAGGGACGGTGCTTTGCACGTCCGTTCTAACCGGACAAGTCGCGGCCTCTGACCGCCCGCTTCGCGGCTGAAAGTCACGTCGATTCCGACGCGCCTCAAATTGGGCGCGAGTCGCCGCAATTCGCCACTCAGCTTGCGCGGAGTCGCCGGCCACTCCCGCCGCTTTCGGCTTTTCTCATCGGCGTGACCTGATTCCAGCGCGTCGAGCAAGTCGCGGGCCGTGCCTTGCCAGTCGCCGCCCTCAGCCGTCAAAAGGGACGCAACCGGGCCGGCGATAATGGAGGCGTCGATTGCTAACTCGTTCGCCGCCCCCCGATTGCCGATGTAGGCGCCCATGAACGCCCCCGGTTTCCACGGCAAGGCAGGCTCCGCCGCGACGATCCAGGAAGCGAAGTCGGCCATACGCGGCTTGGCGTCAAGCCGGACACTGGGCAGGTTCTTCAAAGCGACGCTCACCGCGTCCAAAAAGGCGCCCAGAATCCGGGGGCCGGGCTTCCTCGAATAGCTTCCACAATTCCGCCTCGTCGCGGCGGCGGTCGTCGTCGATCATCGTTAAGGTCAGGCTCACGCATCGGTCTAACAGGTCGGCGCGCGTCGCCAAGTCCTCAATACCATTCAGCATGATGGGCCTCATGGCGTCGAATAGTTTTTCATCTCCATCCGAGGACAGTTCTCTCACCCCGAACCCGCCGCCCGTGGATAAGGCGCAAAGCGTATCCGAGAGGGCGGGGGTGAGGCCCGAAAGATTATCGAACGCTACGATCCAGCTGTTCGCGGCAGCAACCATCAGATCGCGGTCTTCCCGTGGGGGCCGTCGCAAGGGGGCGGCGTTCGGATCGATCAAGGCTCGCCCCATCTTGCACAAGGTGGATTTTGCGGAACCCTGTTCCCCGTTGACCGCCAAGACGGGAAATGGCCGGCCGGGGCGGAACGCGGCCAAGAGCCAAGAGACGAAAAGAATCCATGCGTCATCGTCAGGCAGGTTGACCAGCGACCGCAATTCGTCGAGGCGTCCGCCGCGCTTAGGCTCGGGCAAAGCCAGCATTCCACGCCTGCGGATAAACTTCACGGGCGGATTGAGGACCACGCTCCATCCGTCTGCCGTAACTCGCACCGCCCGCCACTGCGCATCTGCAAGGTCTAGGTAGATCGCTCCGTCATGCTCCGCGATGCGTACCGCGACTTCATGCTCTAACCCATCGTGGATCGCTTGGCCGGCGATTACTGTGAGGGCGTCTTGAAGCGCCTGCGAACTGGGGGCTTTCCGCGTGCGATCGTAAAACACCTTGCCCAACCATCGCTTGAACCCTTTGCCGCTGATCGGCCACGTTTCCCGACGCCCACTGACGTCTACCGTGGCGAACCCCTCGGAATCGAGGCCGCCAGGTGTGTGAAACAATTCGGCGCTGTCCGCCAGCTCCACCAGTAAATCGGCTTGGCTCGGCTTGGGTTTCTTGGCGACGGCCTCTCTCTCCGGTGCGGCGGGCGCCAGGTCCAGCGGCACGGCGGCCTTGAGGCAATCCGCCAGCGCGTCCTTAAACTCGTCGGGGCCTTTGACGTGCAAGCCGGATGGGTCTTTCTCGCCTTCCGGCATCCGCAATTCGTAGGCCCTGCCCTTGAAGCCGTGTTCCACCAGCCGGGCCGCAACGCCCCTGGCGAACGTCTCCCCGCCCGCGTCGGGTTCCTTAGAGATATAGATTGTATCTATTGTTGCGACGTGCTCTTTTTCCAGGAAGCGCCCCGTGTCCGCGCCGGGCAGGCCGAGGGCGGGTAGTCCGTGAAACCACAAGGTCCAGCAATCGCTCTCGCCTTCCACGAGAATGAGGGAGCCCACCTTCGCGGCCTTGTCCAACCTCCACTGACCATAGGCCGCGGGCGCCACGCTTTTCGGCTGGCGAAAGCGTTCATCGCCGCCGGCCGATTTTTCCAGGGCCAGGCGTTCCCGGATAAACAAGTCCTCTCCGGTTACTCCGTAATAGGGAATGCCGACGCCGCGCGGCCCGTCTTTCAGGCCGAGACCGGCAAGAAAATCGAGCGGTAGTCGCTTCGCCTCGGCAAGCCGGGCGACAGTCAAAGGACGGCCGTTCCTGCCGGTCGTGTTCGTCTTGTTCATGGAAGAGGCGGCAGTCCTAATGAAGAAGTCCTTTCGCTGACAAGTCGATGTCACTTCCACGGGCCGGCCGGCAAGGGCCGGCTCGCGGCGTTATTGGTTCAGCTGCTTTCCTTTTCCCACCTTCGGGATTGCAAATAGTCCATAAGGTCGCCGCGCGTGTACAGAATCTTGCGGGCCGGTCCCACGCTTGCCTTGATGCGGCCGCGCAATCGCTCGTCGCGGAGTTGGTGGACGTGTAACGAAAGCAAACGCGCGGCCTCGGCCTCGCTGTAGGCCAGCTTGTCGCCGATCGCAGCGCGGTCCTGTTCCATCACCGCGATGGTCTGCTCGACGACTTGACGGATGATGGGGTCGAGGACTTCGGGGTCGAGTTGGAGGTTGAGGCCGGTCATGGCGCCTCCTCGTTCGCGGGCAGGGTCGCCGCGCCCCGAATAAAGGCATCCAATTCTTCCACGTCGATCAGCAGCTTCCACGTCGGACGATAGCCGCGCAGCTTTCCATCGGCGATTAGCCGCCGAAGAGACTTAACGCTGATCCCACTGCGGCGCCGAGCGGTCGCCAGCGGGATGTACTCCGGCTCCTCCGTAGCGCTCTTGTTCATGTCACGCCCCGAAACCTGTTGGCTGGAATGCCGGCCGCCCTTTGCGCGCCGGCTCATACGCGCAAGGATACCGGCGGGGCCGGTCCGGGCGGGTCCGGGCGCAAGACGCTCTAGCCGTGGGGGTTACGCGGGAAAGTGTGAGCGGCGAGGCTGCGCTACGAAAAAAATGGGGAAAACAGCGAGAAATAAACCGCCAACGGCGCAAGTCATTCTAGCCGTGTAGGTTATGCGAGAAAGTGGGCCGCATTCGAGCGGGGAATCGGCTCGGGAAGGTGTTTCGCGGCTCGCTTCCACGGCCGCCAGGTGCGTCTCAGGCGCCTCGGAATACGCGGGCGGGTCAACGGCCGCCTCCATGCGTCCGGCGGCGTCCGCTAAGGGGCAAGAGGCGTGAAATGTCGCTGGCCGCGCCGTCCCTCCATTGTCCCTCCATTGTCCCTCCATAGCCGGGGTGTAGCGCGGACTACCGGGGGAGGAAGAAAAAGCGGTTTTCCGCTTGGGAAACCGGGTCCGGCTGTAGTCCTGTATAGTCTACAAAAGCCCTCTCCGTGGACTGAAAATCCTTAGGTCCACGGTTCAAGCCCTTGTCTGTCCACTTAACTTAAACGCCGCAATGACAAGTCCTTGTGGCGTTTTTATTAGTCGTCTGGGAGCAGCTTTCCATTTGGTCCGTGGCTTATCCGTAGTCAATCTCGTCCACCGCGTTTAATACGGGCGGCGCCTCGCGAAACAGACCCTCGATCTTTTAAGCGGCCGCCTCCTGCTTCCCCGGCAGGACGTGGACTTATGGAGGCCGGCGGATAGAGCCTGTCAATTGAGGTGGGGTGAACCACTAGGCATCAATACCGCTGAGTTTTTTCGGGACCAACAGCGGGCCCTGGCTTCCGTGCCATAGGAGTAATCAAGTGGTTTAGAACGATGGCCGCGGAAGGAAGTAAGAGTTGTGCAAGAGGGGGGCGCTGGTGATTTATCGCAGAAAAGCGCAATCGACCACGAACGCGCCGCACAGCAGACCGCGAATGATTGTTAATCAACAACTGACAAGCAAACGT
>DHJA01000131.1 GCA_002404095.1 Planctomycetaceae bacterium UBA4732
CGGCTCGGCATTTGCACCAATAGGAAAAGGAAGGAAATGGGCGTGCGAATCCGCCACTTTGGCGGTCAGGGCAGCGAGGGAGAGCTGAGTTGACGTCCCCTTGACTTGAAGGAATAGGATTGAGATAGCGCAACCCCGGAGCAATAACAGAGGTTTTCCCCATGACACTCGAAAAAGACGCGGTGATGGTCCTGCCCATCCTGCCGCTTAAAAATACCGTCCTGTTCCCGCAGTTGTTTATCCCGCTGTCGGTCGGCCGGCCGCAATCGGTGGCCGCCGTGGAAGCCGCGATGGCCACGGAGGAGAAGACCTTCATCGCCGTGGCCCAGCGCGACGCTTCCGTCGAACAGCCGGGCCTCGACGATCTCTATACCGTCGGTACGCAAGCGGTCGTCAAGAGAGCCGGCCGCGGCGAAAACGGCCTCGAAATCATCGTCCAAGGGCTGGAGCGCGTGGCCATCCTCAAGGTCGAGCAAACCGAGCCGTACCTCAAGGCCAGCGTGCGGCCGCTGCCGTGGCCGGAAGATACCGGCACGGAAGTCGAAGCGCTGCAAGGCGCCGTCTTGGAATTGGCGACCCAGGCGTTGTCGCTGGTGCAACTGCCGACGCCGATCAACATTCAACAATTGGCGGCGCAGGCCGGCGATCCGTTGCGGTTGGCCTACTTGCTCGGCTCAATGCTCAGCCTGGACGCCGCCAAGGAGCAAGCGCTGCTCGAAGCGCCCACCCGTGCGGAAGCATTGCGGCTGATCCACGGCGATCTGTCGCATGAAGTGCAGGTTTTGGAACTGCGTAAGAAAATCAGCAGTTCGGTCGAGTCGGAGATGACCAAGCAGCAGCGCGAACACATGCTGCGTCAGCAGATGCGCGCTATCCAAGACGAATTAGGCGAAAAAAGCCCCGAAAAGGCGGAAGTCGATGAACTGCGGACCCGGCTGACCGAGGCCGACTTGCCAGACGAGGTCCGCAAGGAAGCCGAGCGCGAGTTGACACGCTTGGAGCGGATGCCGGCTGCGGCGCCGGACTTTCAGGTGACGCGCACCTACCTGGAATTGGTGCTGGAACTGCCGTGGAAGAAATCTACGGAAGACATCCTCGATCTGAAAAAGGCGCGACAAATACTCGATGAGGATCACTTCGATCTCGCGGAGGTGAAGGAGCGCATTCTCGAAGACCTTGCCGTGTTGAAGCTGAACCCCAAGGCCAAGGCGCCGATTCTTTGCTTCGTCGGCCCTCCCGGCGTTGGCAAGACCTCACTGGGCCAGTCAATCGCCCGCGCCCTGGGCCGCAAGTTCGAGCGGTTGAGCCTCGGCGGTCTCCATGACGAGGCGGAGCTGCGCGGCCACCGACGCACCTACATCGGCGCCATGCCCGGCCGCATCCTTCAGGCGCTGCGCCGTTCCGGCGTCAATAACCCGGTGGTGATGCTGGACGAAGTGGACAAGTTAGGCCGCGACTATCGAGGCGACCCGGCCAGCGCCCTTCTGGAAATATTGGACCCGGCGCAGAACAATACGTTCCGCGACAACTACCTCGACCTGCCGTTCGATCTGTCGAAAGTGCTGTTCATCACGACGGCGAACGCGCTGGACACGATCCCACGGCCGTTGCTGGATCGGATGGAGATATTGCGTCTTTCCGGCTATAGCGAAGAGGAAAAGGTGGAGATCGCTGTGCGTTACCTGTTGCCGCGACGGTTGGCCGACACCGGCCTGACGTCGGAGCAGTTGTCGATCGAGCCGGAGACGCTGCGGTGGATCATTAGCCGCTATACGCGCGAAGCAGGCGTCCGCGATTTGGAGCGATCCTTGGGACGCATCGCTCGCAAGGTGGCCAGGCGCTTTGCCGAGGGGACGACGGATGCGGTTCATGTCAAGCCGGACGACTTGAAGGATCTGCTGGGGCCGCATCGCATCCGTCCCGAGCGGTCACGGAAGCAGTTGGAGCCGGGCGTATCCACGGGCCTGGCGTGGACGGAAGCGGGCGGCGATGTGCTGTATATCGAAGCCACGCTATTGCCGGGCGCACGCGGCGGCCTACGGCTGACAGGCCAACTCGGCGACATAATGCGCGAGTCGGCCAAGGCGGCGCAGTCGTTCGTCTGGTCACACGCCGAGGCGCTGGGCATCGACCCGAACCTCTTCCGTCACAACGCGGTTCACGTCCACGTCCCGGCCGGGGCGACGCCGAAGGATGGGCCGTCGGCAGGCGTGGCGATGGTGGCCGCGCTGACCTCGCTGTATACGGGCGTACCACTGCGTAAGGACACGGCCATGACCGGCGAAGTGACGCTGACCGGCCTGGTGTTGCCGGTGGGCGGCATCAAGGAAAAGGTGTTGGCGGCGCGGCGGGCCGGAATGAAGCAAGTGGTATTACCGGCCGACAACGAGCAGGATTTACGCGACCTGCCGGACAATGTGCGCGAGGAAATGCAATTCGTCTTCGCGGAGCGCGTAGAGGATGTGTTGGCGGCAGCGCTGCCCGGTGTGGCCCGCCGTCTGGAGGCGGTAGCGGTGGGATGAATCAGTCCTAGCGGAGAACGCCGTTTAGCCGCGACCCGAAGGGGAGCGCGAGGGAGAAACGCTTCCCTTCGGGTCGCGGCTAAACAGCGTTCTCCGCGGTGAAATCTCTTCATTACGGCTTGGAGGCGCTCGATCATGTCCAACGACGACCCTTACGTCTGGCGGCCGGCGCCCCCTGGCCCACCGCGCCGGCAGGCATCACCCATCGCGGCCGTGCTGTTGAGCGTCCTGCTGATCGGCGCCGCGCTGGCGCTTTCATTTTATTTATGGGGCGGTCGCTTCTGGCCGCCGCTGGGCGGCAACGCCGTCTCGCGAGCCGTCACGCCGCGCGGCGACCTCGCTGAAATCGAGAAGACGACAATAAAGATTTACAATGAAGCCAAGCCGTCGGTCGTTCACATCACCACGCTAAGCGTTCGCCGCGACCGCTGGAACCTCAACGTCCAACAGGTCCCGGAGGGTACCGGGTCTGGCTTCGTCTGGGACAAGGACGGCCATATCGTCACCAATTTCCACGTCGTTCAAAGCGTCGTGCAGAACAAAGGGGCCGTACAGGTCACGCTCGCCGACCAGACCTCATGGAAGGGAACGGTCGTCGGCTATTATCCTGACAAGGATATCGCCGTGCTGTACATCGGCGCGCCGCCGGAGAAGTTGACGCCTATTGAGGTCGGTAGTTCCGCCGACCTCCAGGTGGGCCAAAGCGCCTTTTCCATTGGCAATCCCTTCGGCCTCGACCAGACGCTAACGACCGGCGTCGTCAGCGCTGTGGGCCGTGAGATTGAGTCGGTGACGAAGCGGCCGATCAAGAACGTGATTCAGACGGACGCGGCAATCAACCCCGGCAATTCCGGCGGCCCCTTGCTGGACAGTGCGGGCCGCCTCATCGGCATGAACACGGCCATCTACAGCCCGTCGGGCACCTCGGCCGGCATCGGCTTCGCCATCCCGGTGGACGAGATCAATCGCGTGGCGCCGCAGATCATCGCGCAGAAGGGGCGCGTGTCACATCCCGGATTGGGCGCGGAGTACGTCCCGGACCAAGTGACGGCAAAGCAGTTGAGGCTGACAGGGGTATTGATCCTGAACGTGAATCCTGGCGGGCCGGCCGACAAGGCGGGCCTACAGCCGACGACCCGTGACGAAAACGGCGACGTGCAATTCGGCGACCTGATCACGGCGGTGGACGGCAAGCCGGTGCAGAAGATCAGCGACCTCGACGCGGCCTTGGATGCGCACAAGAACGGAGACACGGCGACGCTGTCGGTGGAACGCGACAGCAAGAAACAGGACGTGAAGGTGACGCTGGAAGGGGAGGAGTAACTTGGGTAGCGTCTCAATTTGACTGGCCGGCCGCGGCCGGTGGGTCGGTTGGCGGATTTACGACAGAGCCGCACTTGGGACATGCAAAGCGGTCACGTCGCTGACCGCCCGGCCACAGGACGATTATGAAATTGGTTGTGCAGGCGGGACAAGTCAGTTCAATACATGAGTCGCGACCCAATGCCGTGGGAATGCAGAGTCGGTGTTGGCACCCCGGACACCTGCTTGGCGGCGGATCGGTCTTGGTCCCGAACGGGATGCGGGTCTTGCAGTGCGGGCATACATATACGGGTCGCTGCTCGGGCATGTGATTTACCCTAGCAAATGTCAAACTGAGACGCTACCGAACTTGCTATACTAAACGAACAACAACCGCACCGGAGGCATTCCAATGTACAGCGCTGAGGAAATCCAGGCCCGCCTTCGTGAGAAACCTTTCCGTCCTTTGCGCATCGTCGCCAGCGAGGGGCGGCGGTTCGATGTCTACCAGCCGGACCTTATCTTGGTCGGAAGGCAAGACCTGATGATTGGGCACGCTAACCTTGCCAGCCCGACGGTCTACGAACGGGTTACTCGACTGGCCCTCATTCACTTGGTCGCCCTGGAAGACATCCCGGTCGCCGCAGCCTCTGGGAATGGGCAGCAGTGACGCCTGTCGCGTAGTTGATTCTGTCATCCGCGGCGAATCTACTCTTCTCCGGTCGGTCGCCCACATAACAAATGCAACACCGCCATCCGCACCGCCAGTCCATTCGTCACCTGATCCAGAATCGCGCTATGCGGCCCGTCGGCCACTTCCGGCGTCAACTCCACGCCCCGATTGATCGGCCCCGGCGCCAGCAATAGGATGTCCGGTTTCGCCTTCCGCAAGCGCACGCCGTCCACGCCGAACAGCCGGAAATACTCCTGAATCGATGGGAATAGTCCGCTTCGCTGCCGCTCGAACTGGATGCGCAGCACGTTCACCACGTCGCAGCGCGGCAGCACGTCGTCGAGTCGATAAGCCATTTCCACGCCCAGCCGTTCGATAGACGGCGGTACCAGCGTCGGCGGGCCGCACACGATTACCTTCGCTCCCAGCTTGAGCAAGCCGTGGATGTTGCTCCGCGCCACTCGGCTATGGGCGATGTCGCCCACCAGGCCGACCGTCAGCCCTTCGATGCGGCCCTTGCGTTGGCGAATGGTGAAGATGTCGAGCAAGCCTTGCGTCGGGTGTTCGTGGGCGCCGTCGCCTGCGTTGACCACTCCGCAATGGAGGTGTTGGGCCAACAGGTGCGGCGCCCCAGGCACCGAATGGCGCACCACCATCACGTCAATGCCCATCGCCTCGATGTTCTTGGCCGTATCGACGAACGTCTCGCCCTTGCTGATGCTGGAGCCGCCTGGAGTGAAATCGTGCGTGTCGGCGCCGAGGCGCTTGGCCGCGAACGCAAAGCTCGCCCGCGTGCGCGTGGACGGCTCGAAAAAGAGATTGACGACGACCTTGCCCTTGAGATCGCCGCGCTTCTTACGGCGACGTTGCGCCGTCTCAACGAAATCCTCGGCGGCGTCGAGAATGGTAACGATTTCCTCTCGGTTTAGTTCCTCAAGGCCGAGTAGGTGACGACGGTTCCAGGTCATTCGCCGCGCCTCAATGCGATTCGATAACAGTCTTGGTCTTGAGCAGCTGCTCGATCTGCCGCACCTTGGCGCCGATGAACAGCACGTTTGGCAGGTCGATATGATGCACCTGGGCGCCGGCCGTCCGCACGATCAGGTCGCCCGACCCCAAACCGAGGATGACGTGACGGAAGAAGTCGCTGCGCTGCTTCTGCAACGTCATGCCGTCGGTGCTGTAAACCTGTTCGCCGCCGCCGACCTCGTCGCACACCTTAAATTGCCCCGGCGTGAACGTGATGTAACGCTGTTTGTCGAACACTAGCAGGGAAACCAGCCAAATGATGAGCAGAAACAGCGAGATCGTTACATAACCCGCCATGTTGATGCGCACGTCGAGTAGATAGAGCGCGTGGAGGATTATTTCGATCCAACCCAAGAGGATGAAGAACACCACCAGCGACACGGCCACGACGATGACCAGCACGGACCACATGCCGCGCAAAGGCACGTTGGTGATGAAGATGACCATGAGCAAAACGAAAGTGAAGACGACGCCCAGCGTCTTACTAGGCGACACGCGGAGATAAGGAGCCTCCGCCTCTTTATTATCGTTGATCGGCTGCCCATAATGGCGCGGATCCCCCGTCTGAGGGGCGTACACAACCACTTGATCGTTATGGGTGTCCTTGCTGGACTTTTCCCCTTTGTCATTTTGCGAATGCGTGGCGATCGTCACGTCGGCGTCAACGGCGGCGGCCACGTCCTTCGCGGGAAGAACGGCCATAACGTAGCCTTCAAAGTAGGTGATGATCGCCATCACGAAGCCGACGACCCACACCGGCCACCAGTAATAGAGGTTGGAATGGCTGATGATGGTGACTTGATTTAGCTCGCCCTTGGCCCGCGGCAAGAGCGGTGGGGACGTGGAGGCCATGAGGTTGTTCTCTCGTCGGGTCAGTGATTCGGCGCGGCGCGGAGTCGCACACTCTTTCCTATCATTCGCGGATCGGCGACCGATCTTGCGCCGTCCGGCTTGGTGACAGGCTAAGTGGACGGGCTTAGATTGTCAAGCATGAGGCCCTAACAGAATGAACTACGGGCGCACGACACGGTTTGCAG
>DHJA01000086.1:0-6565 GCA_002404095.1 Planctomycetaceae bacterium UBA4732
CGACTATTCGCACAGGCTCTTAGCGGACGGCTCACTCGTGCCGGTACTTAATCACCCACGGGTCATTCGTCTTTTCCCGCCACTGCTTTAACCGGCTGCGCAAGTCGGCCAACGCGTTGGCAAGTTAAACCAATGGGTTGATGAGCTGGATGCCGTCGATGATCCTCGGAGCGCCCATGTCCTCCGTGTACAAAGTCACGATTCCGGCAGCCTGACAGGCGCCAAGAAGCATGCCGTCCCAGTGGGACAAGCTGAAGTGATCCGCCAGGGCCAGCGCCAAGTCGAACACGGCTGGAGTCGGCAACACCAGCGGAAAAAGATAGCGAAACGCTTGGATGTGTTGCCCGAACTCCGTTGGCGTAATTTTCCCTTGATCGCGCCACCGCCGAAGTTGGCGCCCCAGCTCGCCGAGTACCTGCCATAGCAAGAACGTGGGTTGAGGCGCCGCGCGCAGTTGCCAAAGCAACTGCTGGGCCTTGAGCTGTTTCGCCGGCTCGCCGCGATCAATGGAATAGAGGAAAATGTTGGTGTCAACTGCGTTCATGGAGCTGGTCGCGGCTTAGGCGATCTCCGCGCGAGTCGAACGTCGATTTTTGCCAAAGCTGTTCCAGATCGGCCCAGGCTTGCCGACGACGAGCTTCATCAGCGTCCTCGCTCATGGGTTCCACCACTAAGCGGACGCGAGTACTCTCAGAAAGCGCCGGCTGCTGGTCGGGCTTGAATACGCCGTCCGCGAACGTCGCCGCGATTACCTGGATCATCGGTGTACCTGTTTGATAGACACACCCTTAATTATAATCGTTACGGAGTCTGACACAAGCATTAGGTTGCATTAGCGGCTCATTCATGTCGATACTTAATCATCCACGGGTCTTTCGTCTTTTCCTGCCACTCCTTTAACCGGCCGCGCAGGTCGGCCAGCACGTCGGCGTATTTCGGATCGGCCGCCACGTTCTTCAGCTCGTTGGGGTCTTTGTCTAGGTCGTACAACTCCTCGTGCGGCCGGTGCAAGTACGCGTCCAAAGACCGCACGCCGAGCGTCGTGTCGCCGCGTTTCAAGACGCCCTGCCAGGTCGGCGAATCGAACAAATCCTGGGCGCAGGGATACTCCAGCGCATTGGCAAGATTCAGGATGTACAAATGCGTCCGTGTGCGGATCATGCGCATGGGGTAGTACATCGTGACCTCATGGCACTGGTGCGAGCCGTAAACCGTATCCCACCCTTTCGGATTTTCTTCGCCCAAGATCGGCAGAAAGGATCGGCCCATCATCGCCGCTTGCGCGGCCGGCGCCTTCACGCCGGCCCAATCGAGGATGGTCGGCGCCACGTCCACCCAGCTTACCATTGCATGGTTGACGCGGCCGTGCGTCCGCGCGTCAGGCGACGAGACGATCAGCGGCAGCCGCAAGCCGGCGTCGTACAGCGTCGTCTTGGCGCCGGGGAAGGGGACGCCATTGTCGCTAAGGAAGATGACCAGAGTATTTTCATCTTTTTTCTCTTCGCGCAAGGCGGCGAGTACCATGCCGACGCCCAGGTCGAGCCGGCTGACAGACTGGTAGTATTCGGCCAAGTCCTGGCGGGCCGTCTCCTTATCGGATATGAAATTGGGTACAAGAACGTCTTTGGGGTCGTAGGTGGTTTCCTTCACGCCGGGGTAGGGCTTTTCGCTGCCGAAGCCGTGAGCGGAGCGGTGCGGGTCGGAGTAACCCATGACGAGGAAGAACGGCCGGTCGCCGGCGTCGGTGAAGAACTGCTTCGCCTTCTCCGCCATCGCTTTCACGTCGCGGTTGCCGCCGAGACCCTTGGTCACTTCGACGCCGAAGGGGTAAACCGACTGCGGTCCGACGTGGATCTTGCCGATGATTCCAGTGCGCCAGCCGGCGCCATTAAGCAATCCCGGCAGGCTCTTCACCGAGTCGAACGTCGTAAAGTGGTGGGTGGCATGGTTGAGTCCGTACTGGCCGCTGCTGTGAGAGTGTAGGCCGGTGTAGAGGGAGGCGCGGCTGGGGCTGCACGACGACACGGCGGCGAAGCCGTGCGTGAAGCGCACGCCATTTTTGGCAAGGGCGTCGATGTTCGGCGTCTTGATCTTGTCGTTGCCGTAGCATCCGCAGTCGTTGCCGAGGTCGTCGGCGATGAGCAGCAGCACGTTCCTGTGGGCCGGCTCGGCGGGATGGACGGGGGAAGCCGCGAACAAAAGGGGCAAGGCGGCGACGAGGAGCGTCCGGCGCATGAGTCGTCCTCCAACAAGTTGCGAAACACGGCGCCCGCGTAGTATAGGGCGCCGGTGGCATAGAATGAATAGGAGACAAATCAGAAAGGACGGCTGCCATGACGCGCTTCGAGGGCGACCGCGATTTCACGCAACCGCCGACAGACCTGTTTGCGAAGCTAATCGACGCACGCTTCCTGGTAACTTGTCTCCCCGATGTGGAGAGCGTTTCCGAACAGGAGGCGGATCGAGCCGTGTTGACGCTGCGGCCCGGTCTGGCGTTCGCGCGCGGCACTTTGGAAGTGACATTGCAAGTCGTCGAGAAGACGCCGCCGACCGCGGCGCGAATGCTACTGACCAGCAAAGGCATCGGCAGCAGCAGCGCGGTTGAAGCGTCTTTGGCGCTTGCGCCGCATAACGATGGCACGCGCGTTCATTGGGTTGCCGAGGTGAAAGAACTGGGCGGCTTACTGAAGATGGTCCCGCAAGGATTGATACGCGGAGCGGCGGAAAAGGTACTCAACAATGCGTGGGCGGCGGTGGAGGCGAAGTTGCGACAGAAGGCGTGATCCTGGTAGAATAGAGCCAGCGATGCTTCCCAACTCCTGAACTCTCGAAAGGTTCGGCCATGACAAAGGTGCTTGTAGACGCGGCAACCCAAGCCAAGTTCAGTAACTTGGAAGGTATGCTAGAGGTGTGTGACGAGACGGGGAAAACCTTGGGGGTTTTCCATCCCGTGACGGAGTCCAAGCCATCGGTTCGTTCCCCGTTCTCGCGGGAAGAACTTGAACAACTCCGGAAACAACGCACGGGAAAACCCCTCTCGGAAATCCTTGAGAGGCTCAAGAAGCTGTGAAATATACCGTTACTTGGGCGCCGTCGGCCGAACGACATCTCGCCGCCATTTGGACGGCGGCTTCCGACCGCGACGCCGTCAGCCAGGCGTCTAATACCATCGACTTTCTGCTCGTCCGCGATCCTGAATCGCGCGGCGAACCAAGTTTCGATACCGTTCGCATCCTGACCGTTCCCCCTCTTGGGGTGGACTTCGAGGTGCAAGAGCCGGATCGGATTGTTTTCGTATTGAGCGTCTGGCGCGCCGAATAGCGCCGCATTAACGATGCGTGGGCAGCGGCAGAGGCGAAGTTGCGACAGGGCGCGTGATTCACGGCGTCCAGACGGACACGACATCGGCGGCGAAGTCGATTTCCACGCGGAGACCGGCCATTCTCAATGTATATAAGCCGATCAAGGGTCGATGGAACTGAGGATCGGGCAGGGTAGTGACGTCGTGGAAAGGGATTCCGGGATAGAGTTGCATCCTCCATACCGCCTTGGGAGTCGAGGGTACGTTGCTCACGAGCCAGAGTTCCGCCAGGCGAATGGGGACGGCGGTTTTTCCGCCGACGGCAGATGTGATGGTCATGCCGCCCGGAGAGAGATGGGCGTCGGGGTCCAGCCCCGCATCGATCAAGTGTCGTCTCCAGGCGAAAGCCGCACTCCGGTTCCCTGTGTCCAGCACCCACTGCTGAACGGGAGCGTTCGGAGGCGGAGCGGGCAAGTTGGGATCGCGGACGATCACCGGAAGGACCACGGCCCAATGAGTGGTTGGCGGTGTGCGCGTTTGATCGACCCAAAACGAAAATGGCAACCGGTCGATAAAGAGAGGCACGATTTATTCCGGTTTGGCAGAAAGGGGTTGATCGAATCCCTCCACAAAAGCTGGGTCTTGATACTCAATATAGCCGATAAAGAATTCGTCTGGCTTAAGACCTCGACGCTCGCATTCCCACCAAAGTTCCTCCCGCCTTGGACCGATGCCGAGGCGCTCGTCGCCGTGATAGACCGCCCATTGCCGGTAGTGATCCTTCATCAATTCCGCGAGGTCTCGCCAGAATGCCAGCAAGGATTGCCGGCCAAGGGCGGCCAGTCGCTGATGTTCTGCTTCCTTTTCTTCCTGTTCATTCAAGGCGCTGTTTTGTGGAGGCAGCGTTTCGGTTTGCGTTGACATGGCCGTTCTCCTGTCAAGGGCGCTTGCCATTCTACTCCTTGTGGAGGGAGAGCCGCAAGCCGCCGCGCGATTTCACGACGCCTTCCGCTCCGCCTCCGGGTACTTGATGCGCGAATGATATAAGGCGATCAGCCCCTTGCGCAAACTCTCTTCAACAACGTGCAATTCCGTCAGCGTCAGGCCGCTTTCCTCGAATTGGCCGTCCAGCAGCCGTTTCATCAGCATATCGCGCACCAGCTTGCGCAGGCTGCCCGGCGTCGGATTCGACAGCGCCCGGCTGGAACTCTCCACCGCGTCGGCCAACATGACGACGCCGCTCTCGCGCGTTCGCGGCTTCGGCCCCGGATAGCGGAACGTCGGCTCCAACGGATGCGGCTGGCCCTCGCAGTGGGCCGGCGCGTTGCCCTGGCCCTTCTGCTGTCGCAGCGCTTGGCGATAGAAATACTCCACTAATGTTGTGCCGTGGTGCTGCTGAATGAAGTCGATGATCGGCCGCGGCAGCCGATACTGCTCGGCAAGGGCGATGCCGTCCTTGACGTGGCCGATGATGATGAGCGTACTGAGGGCCGGCTCCAAGGCGTCGTGACGGTTCTCGCCCGTTTGGTTTTCGATGAAGTAATGCGGCTTGAGCATTTTGCCGATGTCGTGGAAGTAGCTGCCGACGCGAGTCAGCAAGGGATTGGCGCCAATGGCCTCGGCGGCCGGTTCCGCCAACGTCGCCACGGTCATACTGTGCGTATAGGTGCCCGGCGCCCGTCGAACCAACTCTTGCAATAGCGGATGAGAGCCATCGGCCAACTCCACTAAGCTCACGTCCGTGATGATCGTGAAACAGTATTCCACTAGCGGCAGCAAGCCGCTCACCAGAAATCCCGCCAGCAGACCCCAAAGCAGGCCGCGGCCGGCGTCCCACCCGATCATCTGCCACGTCTGACCGCTGTACAGTTCCGTCGCCACGGTCATGGCGAGGTAGGCCAGTCCGGCGACGCCGCCGACCTCGACCAGCCGGGTGCGCGAGCGCACGTTGCCCAGGATCAGCACGGCCGTAGCCTGACCGCCCATGGCGATCAGCAACTCGCCGAGCCGGCCGCCGAGCGTGATGGCCATCGCCAACGTCAGGCTCAGCGACATCATCAAGGCGAATTGGGGGTTGTAGGCGATGGTCAGGATGAGCGCGGTGACGGTCAGAGGAACGAGAACGGCGCACCAGGGCGAATGGTTGAGCAGTAGTCCTAGGACCAATGTCAACATCACGAGGGTGCAGACGCCGATAATCTTGGGAAGATCGCGGGCCAAGCTGTGCTGGAAGCGTGCGACATAGATGACGACTAGCATGGCGAGAAGCGTGAACAGCAGGAAGAGGGCGGCGCCGCGGCTGACGTGATAGGCGGTATCGCGGCTGTGGACATAAGCGTCGGATTCGGCCTCAAGTAGGGCAAGGTGCGTTTCCGTGATGGGCTGGCCTTGTTGGACGAGGAGAGACCCCTGCGTGAAGTGGTCGATAACCGGAGGTTCGGAATCCCTCACTTCCTGGTAACGCTGTTCGGTGCGCTCTTCCTGCGGGATCTTGTCCACTGCCGCGCTGCGGGCCTGGTCGGTTTGTACTTGATTGACGACATCGAAAGAGGCCCGCGCCCGTAATTCGCGGGCGATGATCTCGCCGACGCGATGCGGCTGAGGCGTACCCCAGAAAAACGCCAGCAGCGTGGCGCCGAGCGCCGTGGCCAGGACGCAGGCCAGCCGCAGCAGTACGCCGCGCCGGTTAAACTGCATTAACAAAGGCTCTTCGCTGCGCGATGAACGTCGCGGGCCGTTCCATTGATCGACGCGCGTGGGCTTTTTATGCGGAGTAAACATATATTTTCGTAGTCCGTAGTCCGTAGTCATTAGTCGGTAGCGGCAAGCCAACCCGTCCTCGCTACGGACTACGGACTACTCCTTCCTTTTGCGGGGCTTGTCGTCTTCGTAGGCCCGCAGAATGAGCTGAACCAACGGGTTGCGCACGATATCCGCCTCGCCCAAGTGGACGATGGCGATCCGCTCAATGTCGCGCAAACGCTGCACCGCGTCCATCAGACCGCTCTTAGTCTGCTTGGGCAAATCCACCTGCGTCACGTCGCCCGTCACAATGATCTTCGAGCCGTTGCCCATGCGCGTCAGGAACATCTTCATCTGCGGTACGGTCGTGTTCTGGCCCTCGTCCAGGATGATGACGGCCTGATTAAGCGTCCGACCTCTCATATATGCCAGAGGGCAAATCTCGATAATATCGTTCTCCATGTAGCGCTTGACTTGCTCCGTATCGATCATGTCGTTGAGCGCGTCGAACAGCGGCCGCAG
>DHJA01000086.1:6765-7303 GCA_002404095.1 Planctomycetaceae bacterium UBA4732
CGACCGCCAGATACGTTTTGCCGGTGCCCGCAGGACCGATGCAGACGGTCAGATCATGCTCGCGCATGGCACGGACGTAACGCGATTGTCCGTCCGTCCGGGGCCGAAGATAACGACTGACGGCTTCCGGCGCCTTCTCGTTTTGCGGCCCAATGCGCTCGCCGCCCCGCGTCACCACTTCGATCACCGTCTTCACGTCCTCATCGGAGAGGCTGCCCTGATCGCGCAACATTTGCCGCAGTTGGCCGAATACTCGCTGCGCCAGGCTCAATTGGTCGTCCGTACCCTTGATGAGTATTTGGTCGCCGCGGCCGACGAGTTGTTGGACGCCCAGCGCGGTCCGGATCTCCTTCAAATGAAGGTCGCGGTTGCCGAACAGTAGGATCGCTTCTTCACGGCTGTCGAGAGTAATGGTCGCTTCACTCATCATTCGGCCCATAAGGAAAGTCGGGAGGTCTCTACCCTTTCGACACGCAAATCGCAAGAGCGGGTTCGAGGTGTAGGGCGTCCGTCTCGATTTTGGGGTAGGGGCGGGGTT
>DHJA01000086.1:7356-13467 GCA_002404095.1 Planctomycetaceae bacterium UBA4732
GCGGGGAAACCCCGCCCCTACAGCCCAGCCTGCATAATCAGTTGGGTTTCCGACGGCGCCCCGCCATCCCAAAGGACCGTCTTTACCACCGCAACCACAAATACGCCACCGGCGCGGCGAAGATGACGGAGTCGATCACGTCCAGCACACCGCCGAATCCCGGCACGGTGTCGGCGGCGTCTTTACGGCGGCAGTCGCGCTTGATAAGCGATTCGGCCAAGTCCCCCAGCACTCCGGCTAGACCGACTGTCAGACCGAAGCCCAACGCCGCCCAGTCGCCGCCGCGCAACACCGAACTCTGGCCGGCCAGATCGAAGGCGGGGTCGAAATGGACGGCCTGAAGCAGCGGGTTGAGGGTTCGGTTGAGGAGGAGAGCCGTCAGGACAGCCCCGAGCAGTCCGCCCACGAACCCTTCCCAGGTCTTCTTCGGGCTGATGGCCGGCGCCATGCGATGGCGTCCGAACAAGCGTCCGGTAAAGTACGCGGCCACGTCGCCGAACTTGGGCACGAAGATGGCCATCGTAAGCGCCCCGTGAGGCGGCCCAGGATACGGAGGCGGGGCAGGCCAGCGCAGTTGCACGAGGAAGCACGGCAGCAATCCCAGATAGGCCACGAATAAGATCGCCAGGGCGATTCGCAGCAGCGCGCCGCCGTCGTTGCGATAGCGCGGCGCCTCGGCTACGAACGCCAGCATCGTCGCTCCGGCGAAGGTGAAGGCGACGAATTGCCACGGATCGAGTCCGAATTGCAGCTTCGCCTGACCAGAACCGCCGAGGTAGTAGTCCAAGATGTGTACCGGCCAGTTGGCGAGCAGCACGGCGAGTACGCCACCGGCGCAAAGCCAAAACGGCGGCCGATTCGGCAAGAATTGGAGCAGGCGATGCAGTTCGGAGCTGGCGCCCAGAGCCAAAAGCAAGATGACGAGAAGCAGGAAGGGGTAAACCGGCGCGAGGTAAAGGTCGGCGATCAACATGCAGGCGGCAAGCACCGCCATGATGGTTCCGACAAGGATGCGCGTCCGCATAATCGCACCGGGCCGGCGCCTATCGGATCAAGTCAGCCCGCCGAAACGGCGTTCGCGTGCGGCGTAATCACGCAAGGCCTGATGCAGCGTCTCCCGGTCGAAATCCGGCCAGCACTGCGGCGTCACCCATATCTCGGAATATGATATCTGCCACAGCAGAAAATTACTAACGCGCATCTCACCGGCCGTGCGGATGAGCAGGTCCGGGTCGGGCGTACCGGCCGTGTAGAGGGCGTCGCTGATGGCGGCCTCGTCGATCTTGTCGGGGTCGAGCGCGCCGTCGCGGGCTTGGCGGGCGAGGATGCGCACGGCGTCGATCAATTCGGTTCGGCCGCCGTAATTGATGGCGAGACAAAGGCCCATGCCGGTATTGTCCTGACTGAGCCGTATGCTCTCGTCGATCTCTTTCAGCACGCGATCGGGCAGGTCGCCGCGACGGCCGATGACGCTGAAGCGAATGTTTTGCTCCAGAATCTGGCGGCGTTCCTCAATGAGATATTGTTCGAGCAAGATCATCAGGAAATCGAGTTCGGTCTTGGGCCGCTTCCAATTCTCGCTGCTGAGGCAGTAAAGCGTCAACTGGCCGACGCCCAGCCGACAGCATTCCTCGACAATGGTTCGCACACTGACGGCGCCGCGCGTGTGGCCCTCGACGCGCGGCAAGCCGCGCTGTTGCGCCCAGCGGCCGTTGCCGTCCATGATGACGGCGATGTGTTCCGGCAGGCGCGCGGGGTCGAGGCCGGCTTCGGCCAGTCGTTGTAGGGCGTCGGGCTTGTGGATGGAAGATGTTATTGCAACCTCGTAAGTCTACTTAGATCGTCGCCTATTGATGAAATGATGCCCTATACTGATAACCAGGCCGAGTATGCCGCCAAGTATTCCCCAGAACCCAGCGAAGATTTGCGCCCGGTAGGGTCCGAATCCCCATATCCCGCCTGTCAATAGTCCAAATAATGCGCCTAGGGCTGTGCCGATAAGAAAGCCATTAAAGCACTGATCCCGCTTTGGTTGCGGATTCTGGTTGCTTTTCACAACCGCCCCCCAAGAGCCTATCCGAATAATCATCCGCCGGATGCCATTTTGACGGACAATCTGTGTTTTTGTATAGTAATTTAGTTTTATTCGGATAGGCTCTTTCCAGTTGACCGGCTACATTGACTTTTATACCGCCGCCAAGCTAGCAGGCAGGCAATTAACCCTGATGCGAAAACTCCTATCAGCAAGTTGAGAAAGAACAGTTTATAGTCGAAATACTGTTCAACGCCGACGCCCCAAACAGCAAACGTGAACGGAAAGCCAGTCTCGCGGAACGGGAGCAGGCCCATTGGCTGGATAGCACCGATGAGATTCGCCAAGAGAAAAAAAGAAGCAAGTGCTATGAACCAGCCTGCAAAAACCCTCCAAAAGCGGCTTGCCATTAACATTGTACTCACCACTAGCGCTCCATGAATGAACGAGTCGCCCCCGGGTTCACGAGTACGTTCACCCTGGGCTTTATTACGGTCGTCCTCCGGACTCAAGACGCCGACGGCATCCTGACTTGGAGCCCCTTCGGGCGACTGAAATAAAGCCCCGGGTGAACGTACTCGTGAACCCGGGGGACCAGTCACCGCAGATAGATCGTCTGATCCCGATCCGGCCCCACGGAGACAATGGAGATCGGCAATTGAAGCAATTCACTCAGTCGGTCAATATAGCGCCGCGCGGCCGCGGGCAAGTCGGCTTGCCGTTTCGCGCCGCTTACGTCCTGGCGCCATCCCGGCAGCGTCTCATAGACAGGCTTGCAGCGCTCCAGCAAAAACGCATCGCTCGGGAAATAGTCGATGCGTTGGCCGTCCAACTCGTAGGCGACGGCGATGCGCACTTCGTCCACTTCGCTCAGCACGTCCAGTAACATCAACGCCATTTCGTCGGCGTCGCCGATGGCCGCGGTGTAACGAACCGCCACGGCGTCGAACCAGCCGCAGCGGCGCGGCCGGCCGGTCACGGTACCGTACTCGCGGCCGGTGCGACGGATGCGTTCGCCGATGTCGTCGTTCAGTTCGGTGGGGAAAGGGCCGCGGCCGACGCGCGTCGAGTACGCCTTGATGATGCCGACCACTCGGTCCAGCCGACGCGACGGTACGCCCGAACCGCTCCAGACGCCGGCCGTCGAGCTGTTGGAGCTGGTGACGTAGGGATAAGTGCCGTGGTCCACGTCGAGCAAGCTGCCCTGCGCGGCCTCGAATAAAATGTTCTTGCCGGCGCGAAGACCGTCGTGCAAAAGCTGTGTGGCATTGACGACGTGCGGCCGCATCTGCTCGGCGTAGCCAAGGTAATCGCGGCAGAGAGCCTCGGCGTCGAATTGTTTGGCGTCCGGCGACAGGCCGCGCAGCAGCCGGTTTTTGCGCGGCACAATGACGCTGAGTCGCTCCCGAAGATGATCGGGATACAATAACTCGCCGACGCGCACGGCAGACATCCGGCCGACTTTGTCCTGATAACAGGGGCCGATGCCGCGGCCGGTGGTGCCGATGGATTGCTCGGCGCCCGCCTCGTTGAGACGTTCTTCCTCCATGTGATAGGGGAAAATGACGTGGGCATGATCGCTCACCACGAGGTTTTCGCCTACCGAAACGCCGGCCGCGCGAAGGTTGGCGACTTCTTCAAGAAAGCGCGGCGGGTAGAAGACGACGCCGTTGCCGATCACCGAGCGGACGTGCGGCTTGAGGACGCCGGTCGGCAGCAGGGAAAGTTTGAAGGTGCGGTCGCCGTGGACGACGGTATGGCCGGCGTTGGCGCCGCCGTTGTAACGAACCACGAAATCGTGATGATCCGTGAGGATGTCAACAATTTTGCCTTTGGCCTCGTCGCCCCATTGCAGGCCGACGACACAAGTGCAGGCCATGAAAATTCACTCCAGACGGACGACGGCGCGCCGCAGGACGCCTATACCGATCTTATACAACTTGCCGCTTCAACCGTTGCAGTTTAGTGGTCTTGCCCCGTGTCGTCAATCCGCCCTGATTTCGTAGTTCATCTACTCCGATGCCCGACTATCCCTGAGTTCACGATGCCTCGTCTTCCACATATCCACCATTGTACGTCGGAGCCTTACCGGTTCTTCGGCCGCGCCGCCGAACTGGCGCTCCTCGACGCCGCCTTGTCCGGTGGCGAGCCGAGTGTGGCAGCGCTGGCCGGGCCGGGCGGTCAGGGCAAGACGGCCATCGTTCAACATTGGTTAGAACGCCTGTTGTCGCACGAACCGGCGCCCGACGGCGTGTTTTTGTGGAGTTTTTACCGCGGCAAAGACGCCGACCTGTGCCTGCGTGAGCTATATGCCTACGCAGCCGGTCTCGCTCATACCTCGGATGTGTCCGCCAGTTATTGCGTCGATCATCTGCTGCCGATCCTGCGCCGCGAGCGCGTGGCCCTGGTCTTCGACGGCGCCGAAGTGGCGCAGTACGAGGACGGGCCGTGGCGGGGGCGTTTCCTTCATCCCGAGTTCGGCCGGCTGCTTGAGGAATTGGCGTCGGAACCTCTCCCCGGCGTCGTGGTGCTGACGACGCGGTTCGATCTGCCCACGTTGGCCCATCGCCGCCATGCCCGGCTCATTGGATTGAGCGCGCTCGACGCCGTCAGCGCTCGCGCATTGCTGACAAGTCTCGGCGTCCGCGGAGATGACAAGGCCCTGGACGAGGCGGCGACGGCCGGCGGTCATCACGCCAAGGCCGTGGAATTGCTGGGCGCGTATCTCGTCCGCTACCACGACGGGGATGCGACCGCCCTCGCCGAGTTGCCTGAATCGCCGGCCGTAGAGGGGGCCAGCGAGGAGGAAGTGCGCGTGGCGCGGGTGCTGGCGGCCTGGCAACAGCAACTGCCGGCCGAGGCGCAGGACATTATCGGGCTGGCTACGGCGTTTCGCGATCCGCCCATTGAGGATCGCTTAAAAGAATACCTTATCAGCACCCCCGTCCAAACGTTGCTACATGAGACGTGGGGACGTGAGTATGAGCCGTTCGCCGCACGGCCGACGGATTGGTTATCAAGACAAATCGACGATCTGATTCATTTGCGGTTGCTGGAGCGCGTCGGCCGATACGGCCCGGCGTCGGCCGGTGCGGCGCCGGTGATCGACGCCCATCCACTGGTGCGCCGCGCGTTCGAGCATGTACTCGGAGCGACGGGACGGCGCGAAGGCGCGCGGGCGCGCGCGGGATTCCTGCGCGGCCGGCCTGATCGTCGCCGGCCAGCCACGCTGGAAGAGGCGCGCGAGGAAGTGGAGATGTTCCACGCCTACTGTGACGCCGGCTTATGGAATGAAGCGGACGGCGCCTATGTCGCTCTCGATAATCCGAAACACCGCTTCCTCGCTCCCGCGTTGGAGCGCGACCTGCTTGTGTGTTTCTTTCCCGCCGGCGATTGGCGCCGGCCGCCGCTTTGGCCTGGTTTCGGCCGTTGGCGGAGTCTGGCGATTTGCCTGGAAATGCTCGGCCAATACGAGGACGCCCTGGCCGTTTACCGTGAGAAAGACGCGGCGTTGCGCGGCGACGCCCTGATCGCGCTAGGCCGACTCGATCCGCTGCTGGAACGGCCGCAAGCACATCATCCGTGGCAAAACCTCTGGCAGGCGTACCGATGTCACGCGCTTTGCCTCGCCGGACGCACGGAGGAGGCCGTGGCGTTGGCGCGGACGCTTGTTCCGGTTGACGTTTATGAATGGGTTCACGTCTTTGAATGTCTGCTAAGGGCGGAAATGCTGTCCGCCCTGGACATCAAGAGCGTCTTGTTCCGACCGCCGAACGCCGCGGAACACCGTTGGGCGGAACTAGCGCGCCGGCGCATGAGGGCCGACTACCTGCGCGTCACTGCTTCCACGCCGTCCGGTTTGAATGCGGAGTATGAGGATCTATTGGAGGCTTACGACCGGGCCGGCCTGCCCTTCGAGCGCACGCTGACGCGGCTAAGTTACGCGCGATGGCTGCTGTCGCAAGGCGAAACGGCAGCCGCTCGACGAATCGCGGCCGAGGCGCTCGACTTGGCGCGGCAATATGCCATGCCGATCCTGGCCGCCGACGCTTGCCCACGGGTGGACGACACGGTTTGTA
>DHJA01000019.1:0-5265 GCA_002404095.1 Planctomycetaceae bacterium UBA4732
TGGACGATCTGTGAACGGGGCTTTTGCTTGTAGGCCCGCCGTTGACGGCGGGTCGGATGTGTTCGCGCCGCGGGTTGGACGCCCTGTTACTTCCCCATAAGTTTTTCCAAAATATACATCTCCAATCCCTCATAATCCCGCCCCGCCCGGTGTTGTTCCACCCGCGCCGCGTCGAGGGAGCGGACGACGTCCACCAGCCGCAGGAACACCGCCTTGCTGTTGGCGAGGTGCTTGGTCTGATCCTCCGCCTTGGTGGTGCGCATGGCCTTCACGTCGAGGCCGATACAGCCGTCGTAGCCGGCCCGCTCCAGCACCCAGACGGTGTTGAATGCCCGCCGTAGGTCCACCGAGCCGAATGTTTTATCTTGATCGTATTTCAATCCGTTTTGGTCGTTAAGATGGACGCTCCAGAGCTTTTTGTGCCACAAGACATAGGCCATATCGTCGGACGGGTCGAGTCCGGCCAGGATGGAGTGGGCCGACTCGATCAACACGCCGACGCGAGCCGGGTCGGCGGCGCGGTAGCAGAGGGCGAGGAAGTGGCCCGGCGTCGGCAGATACGCTTGGTCCATCGGCTCGTTGGGCTTCATTTCGCCGAGGATGCGGATGTGAGAATCGTAGGCCAGCAGCTCATTCACGGCGTCGAGGATGCGCTGCGCGGACGCGATCGGGTCTTTGGCCTCGCGGATGTAGGTGCCCTCGCGCGCCAGCCACAACACGATGTCACGGCAGCCGAGGCCGCGGGCGATGTCGATGGTGCGCTTCGAGCGGTCGATGGCGTACTTACGGTCGGCGGGGTTGTTGGAGGTGTAGCCGCCGTCGATGGTGTTGGGATGCTCCCACAGTCGCGGGGCGAGGAATTCGCAGAAAAGCCCCTCGTCGTCGAGCATCTTCTTGATCTTGGCGACGCCGCGTTCCGTCTCGGCCGGCGACAGGTCGGCGGGGACCACGTCGTCGTCGTGGAACTGTACGCCGTCGAAGCCGAGTTTCTTGTATTGACGAATTTTATCGGCGTAGGCGACTTCGGTACGCACGGGCGGGCCGAACGGGTCGGCGCCGGTGCTGATGTTCCAGGGGCCGAAGGTGAAGCGATAGGTGCGATTTGATGCGGCGGCCATTCAAGAATTCTCCTTGGGTGGTCGATCTAAAGGTATGGTCTGTATTCGGCGGTCGGCGCCTATGGCAGGCGCGGATCGCCTTTCTCATTTCCGGGTGTTGTGTGGAGCGTCTGACGATAGCTTGCGCGGTATGCGGCCGGGCGTGGAAGGCCGCTGTTTCCTTTAGTCTTTACGAACGGCAAGCCGTGGAGTCTCGCCCCTGTCCGGGCTGCGGGTCGAACACGCTCTGTTGCCAGGAACCGCTCTCGCCGCGTCGGCCGCGCCGCGGCCTGAAGTCGCGAGCCGCGTCGGCTCGATGAGGGCGAACGCTCCCTTGCGGGATTTTAGCGAAAGATGCGATAAATGGCCGGCGTAGCCTGCTTGTTCTCCTCCCTTCCTGGCACGGCGCCGGGGTGAGGTCGTATTATGGCTACAGGCAGCCACCGACCTACGGAATCGCGCTTATATCCCGCTGCCTTCTCGGCATCGACCCGCCTTCCTCAATCCGGCGGCGGGATCGGCAGGTTCTACTTCAGCGTTTGGTTGGGCGGGCGAGTTTTTGCAACACCCAGGCGCGGATCAACTCTTCTCGTGACACGCCTTTGGCTTGAGCCATTTGCTCGACCGCTTCGACTTCGCGCGTTTCTAGAGGCACTTTGATCGCGGCGCCGCGCACGAAAACCGGCCCGGCGACCTCTTCCAGTTCGTCTTCAAAATCGGTCAAATCATGGGTATCCCAGAACTCGGCCAATTCCTGGATGGAATTGGTTTTCGGCAGTTTCGATTTCTTCATCGGTCTTTCCATTTTCGGTATCGTCGTTTCTCTTTCGTGGTCATCTCCCGCGCGGTCACGGGATATCCGTTGTTGCCAGGAAATCGGATCGCCACGCAGAACAAATAACGACCCGCTTCGGTTTGTCCCATGACGTAGTATACCGGATTCACTCCTTCGGATTTCGCCCGCCGCACCAGGGACTTGCCGAAACAAACTTCCTCCACTTCTTCCGGCGTCACACCATGTCGGGCGATGTGCTCGACTCTTTCTTCGGGCCAGACGAATGCGTCGATTTTCATGTCCTGATTCTACAGTAGCGTCTCTTACAAGGGGGTAACGAGTTTTCTCCCGCTCCCTTACGGTCGCGGCTCGTATCATGTCTACAGGCAGCCACCGACCGACGGAATCGCGCTTATGTCTCGCTATCTTATCGGCATCGACCTCGGCACCACCAACAGCGCCCTGGCCTACATCGACCTGCAACACGCCTCGCACGGCGGTCGTATTACGGTCCACCCCTTCCCCGTGCCGCAGCTTGCCGCACCCGGCGAAATCAAAGAACGGCCGCTGTTGCCGTCGTTCCTCTACATTCCCGGCGCCCACGACTTGCCGCCCGGTTCGGTAGCGCTGCCTTGGGACGCCGGCCGCGACTATGCCGTCGGCGAGTTCGCCCGCAACCACGGCGGCCGCGTCCCCGGCCGGCTAGTAAGCTCCGCCAAATCCTGGCTGTGCCATTCCGGCGTCGATCGCTCCGCCGCCCTGCTGCCGTGGAGCGCCCCGCCCGACGTGCCGCGCATCTCGCCCGTCGAGGCGTCCACACGCTACTTGCGCCACCTCGTCGAAAGCTGGAATTGGAAGATCGCTAAAGGCCGGCCCGACGAACGCCTGGAAAAACAGGCCGTCGTGCTGACCGTGCCGGCGTCGTTCGACGATGTGGCGCGCACGCTGACCGTCGAGGCCGCCGCCAAGGCCGGCTTGGAAAACGTCGTGCTGCTGGAAGAGCCGCAGGCTGCGTTTTACTGCTGGCTGGTCACGCACTCCGCGCATGAATCCGCGTCGCTGAAACCGGGCGCCCGTTGCTTGGTCGTGGATGTGGGCGGCGGCACCAGCGACTTCAGTTTGATCCAAGCGGTAGAGGAAAAGGGCGAATTAGGTTTCGTGCGCCAAGCCGTCGGCGACCATCTGTTGCTCGGCGGCGACAATATGGACCTCGCATTAGCGAAATACGTCGAGACCAAGCTGCCGGCGGCGGGACGGCTGGACGCGGCGCAATACGGCTTGTTGACGCAGGCGTGCCGCAACGCCAAGGAGGTGCTGCTCGGCCCGAATCCTCCGGCGAGCGTGCCGGTCACGGTGGTCGGCCGCGGTCGGGCCGTCATCGGCGGCACACTGCACACGACATTATCTCCTGAAGAGGTCCGTCAAGTCGTCTTTGACGGCTTCTTCCCGCAGACGCCGCGCGACGCGGAGCCGGGGCGCGGGGCGCGGACGGGCTTGCACGAAATGGGTCTGCCCTACGTCAGCGACCCGGCCGTGACGCGCCACTTGGCGGCGTTCCTCAAGAGCCAGTCGCGCGACGGCTCTCAGTGTGGGCCGCTCGCTCCGCGAGCGGCATGCGACTCGCGGAGCGAGTCGCCCACTTTGGCCGACGGGCTGGCCGCCATCCTCTTTAACGGCGGCGTCTTTCAGCCGGCGTCCCTGCGCGAGCGGCTGTTGGACGTGATGCGTCCGTGGTACGACCAACCTGGGGCCGCATGGGAACCCTTAGTACTGACGAATCCGTCGCTGGATTTGGCCGTGGCGTGGGGCGCCGCCTACTTTGCTTGGCTGCGACACACCGGCGGCCGGCGCATCGGCGGCGGCATCGCCCGGTCGTACTACATCGCCGTCGGCGCCGGCGACGCGGACAAGGCGCTGACCGTCGTATGCGTCGTACCGCAGCACATGGAGGAAGGACAAGATGTAGTTTTGGATAAACCGGAGCTGGAATTGGCGTTAGGCCAGCCCGTGACGTTCCCGCTGTACACCTCGACGGTGCGGGCCGACGACAAGGCCGGCGACGTGCTGACGGTGGCGCCGGATCGGCTGTTGCAGATGCCGCCGCTGCACACCGTCCTGCGCGGCGGCAAGCGCATCGGCGCCAAGCACGTCCCGGTCACGCTGGCGGCGCGGTCCACGGCCATCGGTACGCTGGAATTGTTCTGCGTGGCGAAGGAAGGCGGCAACCGCTGGCGACTAGAGTTCAACATTCGCGATCTCGTAAAGCCGCCGCCCACTAGGGAAGCGGCCGACGACGAGCAAGACGGCGCCGCCGGCGTGACCGACGTATGGCTGGAAGCGCAGGTGCAGGAAGCGGCGCGTCTGATTCGTGCGACTTATGCGGGCCAGGAAGAGCCAAACGACTTGACCAAGGCCCTGGAAACCGCGCTCGACGCCCCACGGCGCGAATGGCCGACCGGCCTATGTCGGCGCTTGTGGGAGTTTTTGTCGGAGGTCGCGGACGAACGGCGACGGTCGCCCGCTCACTTGACGCGCTGGTCGAACCTGGTCGGCTATTGCCTACGCCCTGGATTCGGCGACCCAATGGACCGATTTCGGATCGAGCAACTATGGAAAATGACGGCGGCGCCCCCGCGGGCGGGGTCGCCGCGCCTATCGGAAGGCGGGGCCGACTACTGGATCTTGTGGCGCCGCACGGCCGGCGGCCTTAATCCAACACTTCAGCGATCTTTATACGAGCGATTGCGGCCGGCCCTGCTGCCAGGCAAGGGCAAGGCCGGCGCCAAGCCGAATGCGAATGAGTTGGCGGAGATGTGGCGCGCCGCCGCCAGCCTGGAACGGCTGGACGTGAAGGCCAAGGAGTCACTGGGCGACGCGCTGCTCAAACCGACAAAGCGAAGCCCGACGCCGACATACGGCTTTTGGTCGCTGACGCGCCTGGGAGCGCGGGCGATGATCTACGGCCCACTCAACGCGGTGGTGCATCCGCAGACGGCGGAGCGCTGGCTGGACGCGATCCTGGCGTTCGAGCCGGGTAATCCGAGCGAACGGCTGGGCTGGGCGTTCTGCCTGTCGCAGCTCGCCCGCCGCACTGGCCAACGCGCCCTCGACGTGGACGACAGCCATCGACGCACCGTATTGACGGCGTTGGGTGGCCAGCAAGTACCAGAGCATTGGGTGCGCATGGTCGAGGAGATATCGGAGTTGGAACAGGAGGAAAAGGGACAAATGTTAGGGGATTCGCTGCCGATTGGTTTGCGGCTTTTGAAGCCGGAAGAGTGACGTCTGGTTCCCCACAGAGTTCGGGAACGAGGATATAGCCTTTATTCGCGTGGTCGGTCTGCGGTAACGTCTTGGCGTGACTGAGCATTAGAGCCTGTGCGAAAAGGGCGG
>DHJA01000019.1:5435-22699 GCA_002404095.1 Planctomycetaceae bacterium UBA4732
GCCCTTTTCGCACAGGCTCTTAGGGCGATTTCTCGCTCGATTCATTCGTCCCGGTGGGCAATGCGGTGCTGCGGCTCTTTCATCAAGGTTGCTGCGACTAACCGCCTGCATTGTAAGCGGCGCGTGCATAAGGGTTAGGCCAGTCGCGCCGACGGTTCTCCCCGCGTCTCAAACCAACGCCCACCCCATCTACTTGCCCCTCAATCACTTGGGATCATAGCGTGGCCATACCCGCACGTTGGCGCCCAACTTGCTTTAACGACGCCGTTGCGCCCCCATGCACCGGAGTCTCCTCGTGGTTGCCAAGCGAAAGAAGACGGTGGTGGTCGTCGGCAACGGCATGGTCGGCCATCGCTTTTGCGAACGACTCCTGGAATATGACCTCCACCATGATTACCAGATCGTGACGTTTTGCGAAGAACCGCGGGCCGCTTATGATCGCGTCCACCTCACGCAGTATTTCGAGCATCGCCAAGCAGAAAAGCTGGCGATGGCCGCTCCGGACTGGCACGACAAAAACGACATCCAACTCTTCGTCGGCGACCGCGTTGTCGAAATCGACCGCGGGAAGCGTGTGGTGCGCTCCGCCCTCGGCAAGGAGGTGGCCTACGACGCCGTTGTGCTGGCGACGGGGTCGGCGCCGTTCGTGCCGCCGGTGCCGGGCATCGACAAAAAGGGCGTCTTCGTTTATCGCACCATTGAAGACCTTGAAAAAATCATTGACTACGGACAATCGGTGAAGAAGGCGGCGGTCATCGGCGGCGGCCTGCTCGGCCTGGAGGCGGCCAAGGCGGCTTATGACCTCGGCCTGGAAACGCACGTCGTCGAGTTCGCCTCGCGGCTAATGCCGCGGCAAATCGACGACGTTGGCTCGCGCGTCCTTGTCGGCAAGATCAACGCGCTCGGTGTGCAGGTTCACCTCAACAAAAATACCAAGGAAGTCCTCGGCAATGGCAAGGTCGAAGGCATGGCCTTCGTCGACGGCGGCGAGCTGGACGTAAAGATGATCGTCGTCTCGGCCGGCATCAAGCCGCGCGACGATTTGGCCCGCGCCTGCGGATTGGTGGTCGGCCAACGCGGCGGCGTCGTCGTGGACGACCACTTGCGCACCTCTGACTCCGATATATACGCTATCGGCGAAGTCGCTTTATACGGCGGCATGATCTACGGCCTCGTGGCGCCCGGTTACGAGATGGCGGAGATCGCCGCGGCCAACCTGCTCGGCGAGGCGCGCACCTTCAAGGGCGCCGACATGTCCACCAAGCTCAAGCTGATGGGCGTGGACGTGGCCAGTTTCGGCAATTGCTTCGCCGATGAGAAAACCGCCAAAGCGATCAACGTCGAAGACCCCTTTAAGGGATCGTACAAGAAGCTGCTCTTCAACCTCGACGGTACGAAACTTCTTGGCGGCATCCTCGTCGGCGACGCCTCGGAATACGGCCAGCTTTCGATGTTGGCCAAAAGTAATGAGCCGTTGGCGCTGCCGCCGAGTGAACTGCTATTCGGCAAAAGCGGCGAGCATAAAAGCGCCGGCGCCGCCATTACCGCCATCCCCAACGATGCTCAGATATGTTCCTGTAACAACGTCAGCAAGGGGCAGATTTGCGACGCTATCCGGGAAAAGAACCTCTGTTCGGTGGAGGAAATTAAGCTCTGCACGAAGGCCGGCGCCGGCTGCGGCGGCTGTGTGCCGCTCGTCACTGACTTGTTCAAGGCCGCGGTCAAGGCATCCGGCAAAAAAGTCAACAACGCCCTCTGCGAGCATTTCTCCTGTACACGCCAGGAATTGTTCGAGATCGTCAAGATCAAGCGGATCAAGTCGTTCGACGAAGTGATCGGCTCGCACGGCCGAGGCCAGGGCTGCGAAATCTGTAAGCCGGCCGTCGCGTCGATCCTTGCGAGCTTGTGGAACGACCTTGTCGTCGAACAGTCCACCATTCAGGACACCAACGACCGCTTTTTGGCGAATCTCCAGCGCGGCGGCTCGTATTCCGTGGTGCCGCGCGTGGCGGGCGGCGAGATCACGCCGGAGAAGCTCGTCGTTCTCGGTCAGGTGGCCCGGAAATACGGCCTTTACTCGAAGATCACCGGCGGTCAGCGCATCGACCTGTTCGGCGCGGCCGCCCACCAATTGCCCGACATTTGGGAGGAATTAGTCAACGCCGGCTTCGAGAGCGGCCACGCCTATGGCAAGGCGCTGCGAACCGTGAAGAGTTGCGTCGGCACGACTTGGTGCCGGTACGGCGTCCAGGACGCGGTGAGCTTCGCAATTCGCGTTGAGAACCGATACAAGGGCGTGCGCTCGCCGCACAAGCTCAAGGGGGCGGTGTCGGGCTGCGTCCGTGAATGCGCGGAGGCCCAGAGCAAAGACTTCGGCATTATCGCCACGGAAAAGGGTTGGAACCTGTACGTCTGCGGCAACGGCGGCGCCAAGCCGCGCCACGGCGACCTGCTCGCGGCCGACCTCGACGACGAGACCTGCATCAAGTACATCGACCGCTTCCTAATGTACTACATCCAGACGGCCGACCGTCTGACGCGCACCGCCGTTTGGCTGGACAAAATGGATGGCGGCATCCAAGCGCTCCGCGAAGTCATTATTCACGACAGCCTCGGCGTCTGCGACGAGCTTGAAAAGCAGATGCAATACCTTGTGGATACGTATAAGTGTGAATGGAAAGAAGTCGTCAACGATCCCGAAAGGCGTAAATTCTTCAAGCAGTTTGTCAACACGGACGAAACCGAGCCGACCATCGAGTTCGTCAAGCAGCGCGAACAGCAACGCCCAGCGGATTGGACCACGCATTTCATTCCGGTTAGTGAGCTAACGGTGCGCGGCGACATGGCGGCGCCGGAGCCGGTCGAGCCGGACTTGCGTTGGGTGCCGGTCGGCAAGGTGTGGAACTTCCCGCACGACGGCGGCGCCACGATCAAGTACGGCCGAACGCAGATCGCGGTGTTCAACTTCGCCAGCCGCGGCGAATGGTATGCGACGCAGAATATGTGTCCGCACCGCCGCGAGTTTGTCTTGTCGCGCGGCATGATCGGCGACGTGAACGGCAAGCCGAAGGTGGCTTGCCCGGTCCACAAAAAGAACTTTTCGCTGGAATCCGGCAAGTGCATGAGCGGCGAGGACTACTCGCTCCAGGTGTTTCCCGTGAAAGTGGAGGGCGATGACGTATACCTTCAGCTGCCGCCCGTGGAGGAGTTGGACGCGCTATTGGCGACGGAAAAGACCTGCAATGGTGCTTGTCCTCCCGCGGAGAGTCCGAAGGGCCGAGTGAAGAAAATACGCAAGGCAAAGACGCCGAGCTTGCTGGCAGCCGATCCCTATGCTAACTGAGTCCAATAGGAAGAAAACCCAGGCGAGCGGCGGGCTTTATGCCCGCCGTCCGGCCCGCCCGCCGGGATAAACCTAGTAGTATCTACACAAGTAGAGGGTGCCATGCTTTCGCGGCCTCTTTCCGCACCTTCCCGCCGTCTAAGCCGCCGCGAAAGCATGAGTCCCACGTGGGCACTCATGCTTTCGCGAGGTTGGGACTGGACGAGGTTTCGGGACCGGCCCGCGAAAGCATGGCACCCAACCTGTGTAGATGCTAATGGGATAAACCCGGCGGCTCGCCTGTTACTATTACTGTACTCAGGAGAGGGAGCGGAACCTTGGCGCGACCCTTGGAGGGATGCCGCGTGGCCCTGGCCGAGAGCCGGCAGCTGGAAGAGTTGGCCCAAATGCTGGAGAAAGAAGGGGCCTTCCCTCTACGTTGCCCGCTCGTCGGCGTGCTTGACGCCCCGGATGCGGCCCCTGTCCTGGAATGGCTGCATGAGCTGATCGCCGGCCGGTTCGGTTATCTCATCCTCATGACCGGCGAAGCGCTGCGACGGTTGGTGGGATTCGCCGAGCGAGCCGGCCTGCGCGATGCGGTCGTCGCCGCTCTGGGCAAAACCCGCATCATAACGCGCGGCCCCAAGCCGGGGATGGCACTGCGAGAATTGGGGCTGGTCCCCACCAAGGTAGCCGAGGCGCCGACCACCGCGGGCATAATCGCTACGCTTCGTAAAGAATCTCTTCACGGTCTGACCGTCGGGCTTACCCTTTACGGCGAACCTAACCCCCCTTTGGTGGACTTTGTTGAGAGCGTCGGTGCGACCGCACGGCCCGTCCTACCCTATGTCTACGCTCCGGCGGCCGACGCCCATCTGGTCGTGGACCTAATCGGCAAAATGGCCGTCGGCGAGGTGGACGCGATTGTGTTTACCAGTTCGGCGCAATTGGATCGGCTCTTCGAGGTGGCGAAGGAGCATAACCTTGAGAGCGAACTGCGGCAGGGACTGGACAAAGTGCGGGTGGCGGCCGTCGGTCCCGTCATGGCCGAGAGCTTGCATGAGAAAAACGTCCGCGTCGATGTTTGTCCGGAGCAAGGCTTTGTTATGAAGAATCTGGTAACTCAACTCGGGCGAACGATGAACAAATAACCCTTCTGGCACCCACGCTCTGCGTGGGCGCCGACGCCCCGACGCTCTGCGTCGCGTCCGGCTCGGTTCAGCGACGTGGAGGTTCGGGACGCAGAGCGTCCGGGCTGGGTTCCCACGCAGAGCGTGGGAACCAGGAGGACAAGGAGGATTCCGTGCGGTTCCTGCCTAATTCCTGGGCAGCGCGTCCTTTCACCTTGGAAGCGCCTGTTTATTCTTTCTTTCTCTAAGTGCTTCCTATCCAAGACGTTGACCACGGATGCAATCGCTTGGAACGCGTCCGCTCACTTCCCGGCACGTTGGTTGCAATGAAGAAAATTGGCGCTAATGTCGAGACAACCTCCACTCCTGGGAGCCTGGAACTGTAATGCACTTACGCGACTTCCGGAAGGCCGGCCACACGCCCACGCTGTTCTGCGCCTTCCTCTATTTTGACGTGAGTTTTATGATCTGGGTGCTGATCGGCGCCCTGGCCGTGAGCATCTCGGGCAGTTTCTGGCCGAAACCCGATGGCGTGGCCAACGATGAGTATTTGCGCCAAATCGCACCCCTTAAGACGTTGATGGTGGCCGTGCCTTTGCTGGGCGGCTCGATCCTTCGTCTAGTGCTTGGTCTGCTGACCGACCGCATCGGCGCCCGGCGAACGGGGCTGATTGGCATGACGCTAACAGCCGTGCCGCTACTGCTCGGCTGGCTGTGGGCCGACACGTTGCCGCAGATGTTGCTGGTCGGTTTGATGCTCGGCGTGGCGGGGGCGAGCTTCGCCGCCGCGCTGCCGCTGGCCAGTCGCTGGTATCCTCCGCAGTATCAGGGTCTGGCAATGGGAATCGCCGGCGCCGGCAACAGCGGCACCGCCCTGGCCACCTTCTTCGGCCCCATGCTCGCCGTTTCGCTCGGCTGGCATGCAGTCTTCGCCCTTGCCCTTTTGCCGCTGGCGGCCACCTTTGTTGTCTACTTCTTCCTTGCCAAGGACAGTCCCAACCAGCCTGCGCCAAAACCCCTCCTTGATTACGCCAAAGTGCTGGGTCAGGCGGACGCCTGGTGGTTCTGCCTGTTCTACTCGGTCACGTTCGGCGGTTTCGTCGGCTTGGCCAGTTTCCTTAATACCTTCTTCAAGGATCAGTATTTCCCGAATAACGCAGTAATGGGAGGCGTCTACGCCGGTTATTTCACGACTCTGTGCGTGTTCTCGGGATCGCTCCTTCGCCCCATTGGCGGCTACCTCGCTGACCGCTTCGGCGGCGTCCGCATGTTACTAGGCTTGTATTTCTGCACAGCGGCCGCTCTGCTAGGGTTGGCGTTCCTGCCATCCGTGGCGATGGCGCTCGCGCTGCTATTCGTGGTCATGGGGCTTTTGGGCATGGGCAACGGTTCGGTATTTCAACTGGTGCCGCAGCGCTTCCGCAAAGAGATCGGCGTGATGACGGGCGTGGTCGGCGCGGCCGGCGGCATCGGCGGCTTCTTCCTGCCCAACCTGTTCGGCGGCATGAAATGGCTTACAGGGAGTTATGGGACCGGCTTTGCCGTATTTGCTGGCGTCAGCCTTCTTTGCGTGGGTTTGCTGTGGCGGCTTCGGGCGGGATGGGAGAGTACTTTCCTTGCTCCGACAATGCCGGCTGCGGAGCCTGTCGAAATGGCCGTCGCGTCGAATTAGTGTCGGCTTCCTTGAGGCGTCCTATAGGACTTATAGGTCCTATAGGACTTATAGATCCTATGCGACGCCTCACCCTGGCGGGGAGAAGTGGAATGAGAGGCGACGCCTCATGACGCCAGAACGAAAACTCGCGACTTGTTGGGGTCTAGCGGCGGCTTTCGTGCTGGCCGGGCTGCTCTTACTCGGCTCACATAACCTGGCGACATTTGATCCCGCGTTGGTCTGCTATACTTTCGCGATCCTGTTCGCGGCGTTCGGCGTGACCTACCGCTTCGTCATGTGGGTCCAGCGGCCGCCGACCGCGATGTACTGGAAACGGGGCTGGCAGCTCTTCTTTCGCCCTAGAGATCTGCCGCGAAATGTCTGGTTGGTGCTGCGCCGCTTCACAACCGATTTTGCCTTCAACCGATTTATCTTTCGTCGCGGCCGCCTACGCGGGGCGGCCCACTGGCTCATCATGTGGGGCTGTATTGTCGCCTTGGCCGTGACCATTCCTCTGGTGTTCGGCTGGGTGGAGTTCCGCACCGAACCGGAGAATTTGAATTGGTATCGCCCTTACGTATTCGGAATGCCGCAACCCGCTTTTCCGCTCGATTCCTTGCAAGGTTTCGTGACCTTCCATATTCTGGTCTGGCCTTCCCTCCTCATCGTGGCCGGGGTGTTCCTGGCGATCCGCCGACGGTTGCGAGACTATGGGGCGGCCGCCTTGCAGCGGTTCGGCGAGGACTTTCTGCCGCTTATCCTGCTTTTCGCCATCAGCGCCACGGGGTTAATGCTGACCGCCAGCTACACCTGGATGAAAGGCTACGCCTACGAATTCCTGGCGGTGCTGCACGCCATTACCGTGATATTCACGCTGTTATGGCTGCCGTTCGGCAAGCTGTTTCACATTTTCCAGAGGCCCGCTCATCTCGCGGTCGCTGTTTATAAGGACGTGGGCCGACGCGAGGAGCAAGCCGAGTGCCGGCGCTGTGGCAAGCCGTTCGCCTCGTTGATGCACGTACAAGACCTCATTACCGTCGAGAAACAATTGGGCTATCAGTATGAGATGAAGCAGTCGCCGACGGAACATTACCAGTGGATTTGCCCGCCGTGTCGCCGTGCTCTCTTCGGGTTGGCCCAGGGGAAATTATGGGCCGCCGCTGAGAAATCGGATCAGGATCCTATCAAGGTTGCGATTGTCGCCAACACGAACGGTCGGGGAAAGCTCGAATATCATGGCAGCATTACCAGCTACTGATCCCGATATTATTGATAAGTTTGGGCCGCATTTGTCCTATTCCATAGGCCCCAACGGCGCTTCGGCGACCGAACCGGACAAGCTCGTCAAGACGCATTGTTGCTTTTGCGGCCAGCAATGCGGCATCCAATTAAAAGTGAAGGGCAATCAGGTTGTCGGTTTTGAACCTTGGGAAGAGTTCCCATTCAATCGCGGGATGCTTTGTCCCAAGGGAGTGAAACGCTACTTGCAAGGCTCGCACCCGGATCGTTTGCTCAGCGCCTATGAACGCGAACCGGGCGCCCTGAGCGGCTTTATCGCGGTCCCTTACAATCGAGCCGTCGAGAAGGTCGCGGAGGCGATTCAGCACATTCAGTCCACTTATGGCAATGACGCCTTTGCCGTCCTCAGCGGGGCGAGCCTGACCACTGAAAAATCCTATCTCATGGGCAAATTCGCCCGGATGTGCTTGAAGACGCGGTACATCGACTACAACGGCCGGCTGTGTATGGTTAGCGCGGCGGCGGCCAACAAGAAAGCCTTTGGCATCGACCGCGCCGCCAACGCCTGGTCCGACATTATCAAGGCCAGGGTCGTTTGGGTCAGCGGCGCCAACATTGCCGAATGTGCGCCTATCACCACCCACTATATCTGGCAAGCGCGCGAACACGGCGCCAAGATCATCATGGTCGATCCGCGCATCACGCCTGCCGCGCGCACGTGCGATCTGTTTCTTCCCGTAAAACCCGGCCGCGACATCGCCTTATTCAACGGCATTCTACACCTAATGATCGAGAACGACTGGATCGACCATGACTTTATCGAGGAAAACACGGTAGGTTTCGACAAAGTGGCCGAGCATGTACAGCAGTGGACTCCACGTCGCACCGCCGAGGTTACGGGGATTGCCGAGCGCTCAATCCGGCAGGCGGCGGAGATGTGGGGCACGGCGCCGTCGAGCTTCCTACTGCATGCGCGCGGCATCGAGCATCACAGCCACGGCGTCCAGAACTGTCTCGGCGCCATCAACATCGTTTTGGCGTCCGGGCGCATCGGCCGCGAAGGTTGCGGCTACGCCACCATCACCGGCCAGGCCAACGGTCAAGGCGGCCGTGAACACGGCCAGAAGTGCGACCAGCTGCCCGGCGCCCGTGACATCGACAACCCCGAACATCGCGCGCACGTCGCCAAAGTCTGGGGCATTGACGCGGCGGAACTTCCCCCGAGCGGCGTGGACGCCTATGAAATCTTCCGCAAGATCGACAGCGGTGAAATCCGTGGTTTACTTAGCATCTGCTTCAATCCCAAGGTTTCGTTGCCGGACAATAACTTTGTAACGCGGATGCTGAATAAACTAGATTTCTATGTCGCCATCGACTTCTTCCTTAATGAAACCGCGCAACACGCTAATATCGTATTGCCTGGATCGCTCCAGGAGGAAGACGAGGGAGTTGTTACGCAGATCGAAGGCCGCGTTATCAAAATCAACAAAGCCGTCGAAAGCCCCGGCGCCGCCCGCGAAGACTGGCGCATCATACAAGACATCGCCCGAAAACTTGGCCGCGAACGCGGCTTCACCTTCGCTGGCCCGCGTGAAATCTTCGAGGAATTGCGCCGCGCCTCGGCCGGCGGCATCGCCGATTACGCCGGCATCACCTACGAACGACTTGAAAAGGAATACGGCGTCTTCTGGCCGTGCCCCAGCGAGGACCATCCCGGTACGCCGCGTCTCTTCGAGGAAGATAGTTGGAACCCGATCGCCAAGGGCAAGGGCCGTTTCTATTTCCCCGATGGTAAGGCCCGCTTCGTCGTCGCGCCCTACACGCCGCCGGCGGAGGATGTGGACGACGAATACCCGATCATCCTCACGTCCGGGCGCGTGGTCAGCCAGTTCCTATCCGGTACACAGACGCGGCGCATCGGGCCGCTCGTCAGTCAGTGTCCTGAGCCGCTGATCGAAATGCACCCGCATTTAGCGAAGAAACTGGGCATCGACGACGGCGATTGGGCGACAGTTGAGTCGCGGCGCGGTTCGTGTACCTTGCGCGTGCAGGTGGTGACGACGATTCGGCCGGACACTATTTTCGTTCCTTATCACTGGGCCGGCGCGCGCAGCATCAATCAGGTAACTATCGCGGCGCAAGACCCGATCTCAAAAATCCCTGAATACAAAGTGTGCGCGGTGCGCGTCCGCAAGGCCGAGCAACCGCGCGACCGAGAGGAGGTCGGAGTTCATGCCGGTCCCCAATGACATGGAGTTTTTCATCGACCCCAATCGCTGTATCGGCTGCCGCGCCTGTATACAGGCGTGCAGCGAATGCGACACGCATCGGGGACATCCGATGATCCAGTTGGAATTTGTGGATCGGGCGCACTCGACGCAAACCGTGCCCGTGGTCTGCATGCACTGCGAATCGCCGACCTGCGCGGAGGTCTGCCCGGCCGACGCTATCAAAAAGGAAGAGGACGGTGTGGTACTCAGCGCCCGTAAGCCGCGCTGCGTCGGCTGTAACAATTGTGTGCTGGCCTGCCCGTTCGGTGTGCCCAAAATGGAATCAGAATTCGACCTGATGATGAAATGCGATATGTGTTACGACCGCACTTCCGTAGGTCGTAAGCCGATGTGCGCGTCGGTTTGTCCAAGCGGCGCCCTGTTCTTCGGCACGCGCGGCCAGCTCGCCGAGGAAAGGCCGCGCTCCGCGCCGATCAACCGCTTTCAATTCGGCGGCCAGACCATTACGACAAAGGTCCAGATGCTAACGCCGCGCAACGGCCGGCCCGAATATCTTGATGTGGTTTCCGCCATGAGCGAGGAAACAAGTGGCAAGAAGATCGCCCTCGACATGATGCTCGGCGCCATGCACACCTAAGGGGAGTGAAATATGATCCCGCTAGAAATCGCCGAGCGGACGACGGCGCCGGACGGCCGGCCGCAATCGGAACAGCCGGCCTGGCGCCGCGACTTCCCCATTGATGTGCCGCAGGAACAATATGTGGCGCGGCGCGACTTCACGAAGTTCATGATGTTGACGAGCGTGGCCTTCGGCGTCGGTCAACTGTTCATCGGCGTCCAGAATTGGCTTCGCGGACGGCGCGGGCCTTTGCCGGCGCAAGCCATCGCTAAAGTAGCAGAAGTGCCGGTCGGCGGCGCCCGGTCGTTTCACTACCCCGATGCGAGCGAACCTTGCTTGCTGTTGCGGCCGGATGAGCAGACGTTCCTCGCCTTTCGCCAAAAATGCACCCATTTGGGATGCGCCGTGGTGCCGGACGATGGGCATAAGCAGTTACGTTGCCCCTGTCACAACGGCTGCTTCGACGCGGCCACTGGACGGCCGCTGACCGGGCCGGCGCGCCGACCGCTGACGCGCATCGCGCTGGAGAATCGGGACGGCGTCCTTTACGCGGTGGGCGTTGAAGAGACGCCTGCGTGATCGCCGCTTCCGCCCTGGATGGGGCAGGGGCCGCGCGCGGAGCGCGCAGCCGCGCTTGACGCCGAAAATGCCGACTTTAAAAGACGGTGTTGTAAGTCTCGTGGCGGTCATATGTTAAAACGATCAAAAAATCTAATAGCGAATGGCATCCGGCTTGCGTAGGAGAGGGGAGATCGCGGCCACGAAAGGCCGCCATGACTCGGACCTGACCAGCGAGGATGCAATGCGACGACCTCACACTCGCGAGCAACGCACGACCATCATCAACGGCATTTTGTGCTTCGTCCTCATTCTCGCCATGTTGCAACTTTGGCTCCTGACGGCCACGGTGAACGCCTACATGGGTGGCGACGCCGCGATTGTCTGGCCGGCGGCCGCGGCGAGCCTGGTGTGCGTTGCTTTCAACTATCCGCTATTCCGCTATTTGCGCGAGATGGAACGGCCGGCGGGGATGTCGAATTAGCCAGGAAAAAATACGAGGCAACGTTGATGCGCCGCCCAAGTGCGCTAGTCCCCGAATTTCTCTGAATTTCTCCAGCAGATTCGCCCACACACACTTCTTCGGCAAGCGACCGTCACAAATTCTCCTAGAATAGTAAAAGAAAAGCCGCCTCAACGGCCTGCGGGAGCGCTGATGCCGGCGTTGCACAGGGCTTCTACCTGGTCCAAACTCGGAAGCGTCATGAAAAACCTCGTGATAATACTTCTGGCGTGCCCATGCCTCTTGTGCTCTTGCACGACGAACGCCGGAAAAACTGTAAACAATGCAGAGGGGCGAAAGCGCCTAAAAGAACAGGCTACGGAAATTGCCAACGCGGTTGTAGCGGAGGATTTCGAGACAGTCGCCGATATGACGTATCCCAAATGCATCGAGATGATGGGCGGGCGCGAACACATCATCGCTTCTCAAAAGCAAATGAGAGGGGAAACGCTCGCCTCGGGAGGGAGCATCCAGATCGAGCGCGTAGACAATCCAGGGGAAATTGTCGAATCGCGATCAGTTTTTTACTCCTACGTTCCCGTAGTCGCGCGGATCCTTAGACCGATGCCCAAGCAAGTGTATTTGATGAAGGCCATCTATATCGCTGTATCCTTGGACAAGGGAAACACTTGGAAGTTCATTGACGATGCGGGTATCCCGATGCGGGAGATATATAAGCAGATGATTCCCAATTGGCCTTCCAATTTGGCACTGCCGCCGAAAGAGGTTCCGACAAGAATCGAGGAATAGGGTAATCGGAAATGGATCCGGCGCTTTCGGTTCCTTTCGTCGATCTATTTGTCGAGGCGGCCGAACTAGTCCTGAGAGCGGATCGGCCGTGCGACATTGACTTCACCAATCCGCCTGCGTATCTTCATCGTAGATACCTGGAGGTTCCGATGCAGACCCGTGTGCAGAAGTGGGGCAATAGCCTCGCGCTCCGTATCCCCAAGACCTTCGCCGTGGAGGCTGGTCTTTCCGCGGATTCCGCCGTCGAACTGTCCCTCGTGAAAGGCGCGCTCATCGTGCGGCCCATCACGCCGCAACCACTCACCCTTGATGAACTGTTGCGCGGCGTCACCGACGAGAACCTCCACGGCGAGTGGGAGACCGGGCCGGCTGTCGGCAAGGAGGTCTGGTGAGCCGGAAAATCGCTTATGTCCCACAGCGGGGAGACGCCGTCTGGATCACGCTCGATCCGCAAGCAGGTCACGAGCAGGCGGGCCGTCGTCCGGCCCTAGTCCTGTCGCCGGCGGCCTACAACGGTCGCGTCGGATTGGCCCTCTTGTGCCCCATTACCACTCAGGTGAAAGGCTACCCTTTCGAGGTGCCGCTGCCCGCGGGACTGGCGGTTACCGGTGTGGCGTTAGCCGACCAAGTGAAGAGCCTCGACTGGCGTGCCCGCAAAGTGACCCAGATCGGTGTAGTTCCGGAGGCGGTCGTCGTCCAAGTGGTGAGTCGGCTTCAACTATTACTGGCGGCGGACGGCTGACAAAACGCGGTTTTCAGCGCGGCACTTCGACGCGCTCTAGCACCGTCGTTAGCACATCGTCGGTCGTGAAGCCTTCGACGTAGGCGTCCGGTTGGAGCGTAAGCCGATGGCGCAGCACCGGCCGGCAGACGCGCTTCACGTCATCGGGACTGACGAACGTGCGGTCGCTCAGCAGAGCGCGCACCTTCGACGCCTGTAACAAATGCACGGCGGCGCGCGAGCTGGCCCCCATCAACACCTTGTCCATCTCGCGCGTCATGCGCACGATCCGGCCGACGTAGGACATCACTTCCGGCTTGGCCGTCACGCGCGCGAGCGCCTGCCGGGCCAGGAGCAACTCGTCGCGGGTGATGCCGCCGCGCACAAAGCCCTGACCGGCGCCCGCGTCCGTTTGCACGGGACCAAGGATGTCGAGGGGCGGACCGAGAGTGCCGCGACCCTGGTAAAGACGTAATATGCGATCCTCTTCGTCCGGTGAAGGATATTCGATTTGCAGCTTCAAGAGAAAGCGGTCGAGCTGTGCTTCCGGCAGTCGATAGGTGCCCTCATACTCGATCGGGTTCTGCGTGGCGATGACGGTGAATAATTCCGATAGAGGATGACTAATGCCGTCGATGGTGACGGTCTTTTCTTCCATCACTTCCAGCAGGGCGGATTGCGTCTTGGGCGGTGTGCGGTTGATTTCGTCGGCTACCAGGATGTCAGTAAACACTGGGCCGGGGCGGAACTCGAATTGGCTGCTTTGCATATTGAAAACGTTGGTGCCCACGATGTCCGACGGCATCAGATCGGGCGTGAACTGAACGCGCTTGCAATCGAGCGCCAGCAGCCGGGCCAGCGTCCGCGCCATCAGTGTCTTGGCGGTGCCGGGTACGCCTTCCAGCAGGACGTGGCCGCCGCACAGCAGCGCCAGCATCACCATTTCCAAGCTCTCGCGCTGGCCGACGACCACGCGCTCCGCCCGGTTGAGCAGCCCGTTCACTAACTCCGCGACCTGTACCGTCCCGTCGGCTTGCATGAGTTAATCCCCGTCCCCTCGCGCTCCCCTTCGGGTCGCGGCTAAACGCTTTTGCGCCGCTTCTTTGCCTTCAGACCCATCCGGCCGTGTTCCGCGGCCTGCGTTTCCTGGAGAAACTGATCGAAACCTTGCGACCAGTGCAGCAGACTTTGATCGCTGAGGTCGCCCTTGCGCAGCTCCGCCACGCCGCGCAGCAAGGCTTGCAGACGCTCGCCCGACGGCCCCGGATCGTGCTGTCGCCATGCCGAAAGGATCTCGGCCGGCAGCGCATTGCGTCGAAGCCGCAGCTGCCCCGTCAGGGCGCCGAGGAAGCCGCGCGCCAGGGTTCGCGCCAGCCGCCGATGGGCGCCGGCCTGCTGATAGAGTCGCGCCAGCGCGGAGGCGTAATCAACGGCGTCCGTCTCCGAAGTCTGCGGCGTCGGCGTCGCCGGCCCCAGACGGACCGCCCACATCCATAGGGCCGCCCCTATCGTTAGGAACAAGGGCGCTAGCAATAGGTGTTGACCATGATAACGAAGGTAGCCCCAGAAACCGCCGCCGGACTGAAAGCCGTGATGATACTCGTCGAAGTAAACCTTGCCGTCACGGGAGTGCAACATCGCGGCGTTGACGAGAAACAACACATTATCGTCGCGCAAGGTTTCCTGGTCGTCCTTCCGCTCCCACAGGCCGTTGTAGGTTGCCAGGGACGGGGCCGCGACCAGAATCACCCGGCCCTCTCCCCGGCGGAGGACCAACGCGCCGGGCATATCGTTAATCGACCAGAGCGGCAACGCCCCCTCCCGCACCGGCAGAATGCTCTTGCCGCCGACGCTCAGAGTATGAATATCTCGCAAGTAGCCGAACGACGTTCCGAGTTCCGGATCCAAATGAACGCGGACGAACTGCTGTTTCTCGGCAGTGGCGTCCTCGGTCGGCGTGACGTTCAGAGCGCGATGTACGCCGGTCGCCTTTTTGCTGAGTACAAGCAGGGTATTGCCGCGCTCTACCCAGTGCAGCATCGCCACGGCGTCGTTGTCGCTCACGCCGCCAGTCTCGTCAGCGTCGTCGTCCTCTTCGGGCTGGACCAAAATCAGCAGCCCGCGCGCCGGAGTATACTGGACGCGCCGCGTCAGCGCAACCGGCGTCCAGCCGGCGCGCTGAAGAACATAGGCCGCCTCGGCCGCGCCGCGGCGGGCGTCATGGGAGTAGATGGAATAGGGAGGCATACCTTTGCCGGCGGCGGCGCGTTCGCGCAGGACGAACCCCACGGCGGATGCGAAGACGCCGAACAGCAAGACGACCAGCATCCAAGCGAGGGGACGCGACATGAGCGTGTTTTATGGATAGGAGCGGGCGGTGTACCCCGGGTTCACGAGTACGTTCACCCGGGGCTTTATTCCAGTCGCACTAGGTGCTCCAAGACAGGCGCGGTCTTGGTCTTGAGTCCGGAGGACGATTGGAATAAAGCCCCGGGTGAACGTACTCGTGAACCCGGGGGTGCAGAGACTACATCTCGCGCACCAGTGTTTGCATTTCCTCGGCCAGCTTCCGGCAGGCGCGAAACTCCGCTGCATCGCAGGCCCGGTCGCCGTACCATTTCCTCTCAAACAGGGCGGTAAACTCTCTAAAGACCTCATGCAACTCGGCCGGCGCCTGCGGCGCCAGGCGTACTTCCTGTAAATACTCGCCATTGGTGCGCGTCGGCTCGAAGCGCAAGAGCTGTTGCCGGTGCAGCATCGACAACACCGCCAGGTACAACGTGCGGACGGCTTGCAGGTACTGCTCATTGCGCCCCTGTTCGTCGGCTTCACGCCACAGTTCCGCCGGGGGCCGTTCATGCGGTAGGGCTTCGTGACGTTCCGTCGTATGTTGCACGGTCTTGGCGGCGACGAGCGGCGCCCGCTTCAGCCGCGGCCGTTTGTTGCGTGAGGCGATGAACAGCACCGCCCCGACCACCATCACGGCGAGCGCCAAGCCGGCCAACAGCAGCAATCCCGCCGGTCCACAACCGCCGAGCGCCGGCAGCGTCATCAATGCTTTATGCGGCCGGCCGCTACTTGGATCATCCTCCGACTCATCCTTTCTTATTTCCTCCGGTTTCTCCTCTTCTTTCGGTTTGTCCGTCTCATCCTCCGGCCGCACGTCCACGACGGGGCGACCCGCGCCGGACTGCTGTAACAGCTTTCTAAGATCGTCTTTAGAGGTAGACTTTTGCGATCCCTCATCGGGCGGCAACGTCTCTTCCAAGAGGCCGAGTCGCTGGTCGAGGTCGTCCAGCACCCGCAGCGCGTCGTTGTGATCGCGTTCGGCGAAGCTCTTGATCCTGGCGCGAAACCAGCCGAACGCGCTGCCGTCGGACTGCTCCAATCGATTCGCCAATTGTCGTAGCTTCGGCTCCCAGCGTGCGCCGTCAAACGGGTCGGCCGCTTTCACCTCGTCGATGATGCTTTCCACGGCCGTCCGGGTCGCATGAACCGCGTCGTAAACGGTCTCGGCATGGGCGGAACCGGCCCCGAGGCACAGTACGCCAATCAGGACGGCCAGCGCTCCGACGCGCCTCCGCTCCGTCGTGGGGAAGACGTTTTGCACCCGCATTTGCAAGTCCAATCCTTCTTGCCGGGTGCGAGCGTCCACGTGCATCAGAAAATTCGACGCCTCGAAAAAGGGGGCCAGCAGCAGCCACGACAGCAGGACTAGCGCCAAGTCATAGACCGGATTGGAAAGGGTCAATTGTAGGGCGACGAATGCGGCGTCGAACCCGGCCAGACTGGTCAAGACCCACAGGCCGGCCTCGGCCAATAAATGTAAATTGGTGAAAAGTAGCACCATCAAGGCCAGCCGGCTCAGGGTTACAACGGCGGTCTTTGTCACGTCGTAACGCGCTTGCCGGACGTATTCGCCCAGGTCGGATAAAGAATGCTCCTTTCCGGAGGATAAATAGGCATGAATCGTCGCCAGGAAGGGCCAGAGGACGAAAGCCGGCAAGGCCGCTACGCTCGTCAGGAAGAAGCTGATCGCCAGTTGCCCTATGCCGAGCGATCCGCCGGGCCGTTCGGCCCAGGAAACGGCCGTCAGCCAGACGCCCAGCGCAAGTAGGACGCCGGTCAGTGCCACGGCGCGAGCGGCGGCGTGCGCTAAGCCGCGTCGGCCGGCGGCGTTCAGGCAGTTCGTGAAAGAAGCGGATTTGCCCTCGGCCCGCGCCCGGAACCATTCCTGACACGCCCCCGAACCCAGGCCGCTCAGGACGAGCAGCGCGAGCGGCAGCAGCGGCGCGAGCAGGCGCAAGGCCGGATGTGCGGGCGCGGGAAGCGCGGCCAGGAGAAGCAGGGCGCCGAACGCGGGCGCGAGGAAGACGCCGCTGAATAGCAGTAGCACGGGCGCGTCCGCGAAAGTGAGCCGCCAGGCGTCGTCGAGTAGTTCGCCCGTGGTCCGCGGCCGGACCAGCGCCGCACCTTCCAGCGCCATGAAAGGCTCCTTAAGGGAGAGGAGAGGCCGTTTAGCCGCGACCCCGAAGGGG
>DHJA01000019.1:22705-45688 GCA_002404095.1 Planctomycetaceae bacterium UBA4732
TCGGGTCGCGGCTAAACGATCCCTTGTTTACGGGGCCAACTTGCCCTCGATCAGAAACAGAAACTCCAGAAACAGTAACAACGAACTGGCCAGCAACACAACCAGGGTCGCGGCCATGCCGGAAGCCCGCGTCGGCGGCTCGGCCGAACGCCGTCCCAGCTCCTTCAAACAGCGATGACAGTGGTTTACGCCGTCGAGCCGTGTGCAACAGGCCGAGCAGATGTCGCGCCGGCACCTCATGCAAATGCCGACGGCGGCCCGGTCTTCGTGATAGAAACAGGCGCGCACGTTCGGTCGTCTCCGTTGCGGCGGGTCAGGAACCTGGCGATACCTTGAAGCTGTCGAGCGCCTTCACCAACTCGTCCTTAACGCGCGCGAAACGCGCGGTCTCCGCGAAGGCCCGCACGATGAAAAGCCTACCGCTCTTCTTCATCTGATAGGTGCGGACGAGTACCGTCCAGCGCTTGCCATCGATGGTCGCTTCCGCGGTCATCTCGTTGGCCTGCTGTGCTTTGTCGTCGGTGGGAAGAGATTTCGGCGTGCCCACGGCGATCACCTTCGTGATGCGTGAAATCTCCGGCGGGTCGTCGTCGTCGCCAATGCCTCCGAACTTCGGTGGCGACTTCACCTTATCGTTGTTTAGGGCGGGTTGCGTAGGATCCTGTTTCAGCCGGTTGAGGATGAATTCCTCAACGGCAGGCCCGACCTGGTTGTTTGCCTCGGACTGCACGTCTAGGAATGCGTAGAGGTCCGGCTGGACCAGCAAGAGCAAGGCGTCGTTCCGCAACAGCGGCTGGACCGGCAGAGATTGAAAGCCTTTCCTGGCGCGCACCCATTTCGCGGTGGGCCTGGCGAGACTGAAACCGTTTTCGCGGATCTCCAATGGTGCTTTAGGATCGACCGGATCGAGTTGATCGGCCATTTGCGTGCGTCGGAGCGCGGCGCCGAGGCCGAAAAGCTCGCCGTTGCTGATGGCCCAGAGCATGAGGGCGGTGAAGGCGAGACCAAGGCCGACGCCGAAGCCGGCGAAACCGAGGCCGGCAACGCGCTCACGGTCGCGGAGGATGCGCACGACGGCGATCAAGCCGAGTACGACGGCCGCGACGGTGCCGACGACCGTGAAGGCGCCGACAATGGCCAGAAGGAAACTGGCGAGGGCGAAGCCGCTGGTGCGCAAGGTCGGCCGCTGGAGCGCGGGCGCCTGGAGCGGCTGTTGGCACTCGGGACAGGCGACGGACTGGCCGGCCAGCGCGTCCTCGACCTCGAATCGCGCCCCACAGTCGCAGGTGAGCGACAACGGCATGGTTTGCACTCATAAAACGCGGCACCTGCCAGCCTCGACGGAGAGGCGGCCCGACGCCTCGCTTTATTGTATCTTACCGGAGTACAATCGAGAAGCGACGGAGCGTTCCTACGGCGCCACAAACAGCTTCTCCGGCGCTCCGCATTCGGCGTCCGCCGGCGGCTTGACCCCGAGAGCCTTCGCCAGGATCGGCGCCGCCGCCTGCGGCGTTACCGCGTCGTCGCGCACGCCGGCGCGCACGCCAGGGCCGTATACCAACAGCGGCACTAGCGTATCGTAAGGATGCGGTGAGCCATGAGTTGTGCCCGTTAGTCGATCCGTTATGAGATAATATGGCTTAGGCACGATCACCACGTCGCCGCTGCGCTCCGGATAGTACGATCGCTTCACCTTTTGCCCAATCACATCGTCAGACGGAATTTCCTTGGTCAACGCGGTGCGCGTGTAGACGGCCTGGACGCCGCGCTGTTCCGTGAGCCACTTCGCCAACGCCTCCTCGACGCGCGGCTGCTCTAGGTCGTGCCCTTTCAGCCAGGCGCGGTTGAGGTAAATGTACTGATCCACGACCTTTTCAATCGCTTGATCGCCGTCATCCTTTTTGGCAAACGTCTTTTGCAAAAAGTCCTCCGCGCCCGTTTTCAGCGCCGTCGCCGGTATCCGGCCCGCGTCGCGCCCTTGTTTTACCGACGCTTCCGGCAGCGGACAGACGCCGTGGTCGGCCGACAGCACCAGCACATAGCGGCCCTTGCCTACCTTGGCGTCGAGCTGTTCCAGCAAGCGCTTGACGATCAGGTCGGCCCGTAGCACGCCGTCTAGCACTTCCTGCGAATCGGGTCCCCAGGCATGTCCCACCGGGTCTGTGCCGGAAAAGCTCACGCAGAGCAAGTCGGGCGTTTCGTGCGATCCTAGCTGCTGGGCGTCCACGGCGCGTTCGACCAAATCCAACAGCAATTCGTTGCTGAAAGGCGAAGCGTATAGCACTTCGTAATAAGACTTGCCCGGCTGCTTGAGGCCGCCGTCCATCGGATGCGGAAAGGTGCGGCCTTGCAGGGCGTTGGAGTAACCGAGGCTTTCGCCGGGCGCGTCGTCTGGGCCGCTGTACTTCTCATAATCAATGTCCGTGCGCAACCGCGTCCAGTCCTTGCCGAACCAGCGGTCGGCCCGCTTCTCCTGGTTGAACGCCTCGACCCAGTCGTCTAGATGGTCGCGGTAGTAGGTCGAGGTGACGGCTTGGCCGGTTTCGCCGTCGAGCCAGTAACAGGCGTCGGGCTTTTTGCCGCCGGTGAACACGGCGCCGCGATCCTTCGACGACAGCGATACGACGCGGCCCTTGCCGCCGGTTGCCTCCTTGATCGCGTCGGCGAGGGTTGGCGCCAGGAGCCGTTCCGGTGTGCCGCCCTGGTTCTTCTTGGTATTCTTGGCCTCGGCGGCGGGCGGCGGCACGCGCTGCCACTTGGCTGAGGTCGCGCAGTAAACGGGTTTACCTTCGTCGCGGTCGTACCAATCATTGTTGAAGACGCCGTGTTTGCATGGGGAGCAGCCCGTCGCCAGCGAAGCGTGGCCGGCGCTCGTTACCGTGCCGGCGTAGGGATAGTTGCAATTCTGGAACCAGGCGCCGTCTTTCTCCAGACGATGAAAGCCGTCGTCGCCGAGAAGGTCGTTCCAGCGCGTCAGGTAGTCGTCGCGCAATTGGTCGAATACCACCAACACGGCCAACTTGACCGGCGGCGCGGCGTCGGCCGCCGTGGCGCTTGGGACAAGGGGGAGTACAAGAACGACGAATACGACGAAGGCCGCGAAACGCCTGAGCATGGCAGGGGAACCTTGGTTCAGTTAGCCCATAGGTCGTATAGGTCCTATAAGTCCTATAGATCCTATAGATCCTATCGAAACGCTACCCGATGGAGAGGTCATCCTAGCGGCGATGGGACCAAGGCGACATCGGCAAGACGGCCTTTTTTGGCAGACAGAGTCAATTTCTCGAACTCTTCTTGATGCCCGCATCAGAAACAAAGAGAGGGCGGTTCCCCGTGGGGAACCGCCCTCTGAAAACAGCCCTGGCGGACTGCCCAACGATTACTAAGGCCGATTTAGCGTGCAGCCACGCCGGTCGGCGGCGTCAGGGTGATGCGGGATTCTTCCCCGGCCCGAACCGACACGGTCTTCGACACGGCGACAGTCCTGCCGTCCACTTCAACTTCGGCCGTGAGCGTGTAATGGTAGGCCTGGCCGGTCGGCAGGCTCGGGGACAAGAACACGCGATGGTCCGAGGTGGACGTGGTGGCTTCGCCATCGACAGTCAGCTTGGCGTCGGCCGGAAGAAACACGACGATGACCGCCGCGCCTGCCTGCGGCTGGACATAGGAGCAGGCGCCGTTGGCGCAAGAAGAGCAGCCGGCCGGAGCGTAGGCCTGGCCACAGGACGAGCAGCCGGACGAGGCGCCGCAGCTGCCACAAGAGGAGCTACCGTAGGAGGCGCCAGAGCAACCGCAGCTGGCGACTTCGCCACAGCCGCCGCCGTGGTGACGATGGCCGTGATGACGACCGCCGCCCTCGCAACCGCAGCTGGAGGATTGGCCACAGCATCCGCCGCCGTGGTGGCGGCCCACGGTCGCGTCGCCGCCAGTCGTCAACGCCATCATTAGGACAACACTGTACATGAGAATCGTCTCCTGCATTTGGGTGGAAGAAAAACGCAACCCACGTGCGGGACAGTCCTGCACGACCGTGGGCTGTTGAAGTGGGCGAGGCGCACTCGAATGGCGAGATAGAGATCGGCGAATCCAGAGAGCGACGGCTCATCCATCACTCGGCAAGGGCGCCTTCCCTTGTCTGTTTCCCCGCCTCCGCCAAACTGAACGATCCGCTTGGGGCTGCAGCCTCAAACGTCGGCCGTTTGGCTTCCCGCCAGTCGGGTTTGAGAAATGGTAAGGGTGCGAAGTACAAGCGTCAACCACAATTTGGGAGGTCTGCGATAATTTTAACGGATCGTCTTAAGCGTAGCAATCGGCGGGTTCTGCGGATTATGCTGAGTTTACGGGAGTTTTAACGCGATTTGGACGCCATTGAGAGGACCGGCGGCCGTTCTGAATCGAGAAAAGTTTTTGATGCAATCGTTGCAATCGAAGGCCGTCCGGCGCGCATCGCCGGAAATTTTTGGCAAACGGCGTATCTGAGAGCCAAGAATCGGGTATCCTGTTACTACTCCAACAGGCGAGGTTATCCGCGATGGGACGAGCCCATTAGTATCTGCACAAGTGGGTTCTACACAAGCGGGGTGCCATGCTTTCGCGGCCTCTATCAGCACCGTGCGCCTGATTAAACCGCCGCGAAAGCATGAGTCCCGCGCGAGGACTCATGGCTTTCGCGGGGTTGGGACTGGACGAGGTTTCGGGACCGGCCCGCGAAAGCATGGCACCCCCCCCTGTATAGATACAATTGAGCCAAACCTGACGGCTCGCCTTCTGGTAGAGGCTCTTAGGTAAGCGCTTTGGGGGCAACGTATTATGTCTAGCAATCCCACGTCGTCCTTGCCGCGGCCGGGTTGGCGTCCTCGTCCGTGGCCGGTTCTGCTCGCGGGTCTGGCGATCACAGCTGTCGGGTTGATCCTCGTTGTGGCGGGCGACGCCCTCGCGCCGATCCGGTTCGTTTTGTTCCTGGCGGGCCTTATAACGGCTGGCGCGGCGCTGAGTATGCGCTTTCGTGTCGCCGGTTGGCTGTTTGAAGAGCGCATGGAAACGGCGGGGATGCTGGCCGTGGCGGCGTTCGCCTGCCTGTTGGCTTTCGCAGACGCTATCAGTGCCGATCCATCGTGGGATTCCATGCAGATGGTGCTGGTGGCGCTGATCGCCGTGGCCTTGCTCGGCGTGGTGCTGGTGCTGTTGCCCGCGACGGTTCGGGCCATCGTGGTTGGCGTACTGGTGCTGGTCCACTTCGGCGGCATGATTACCGCCGCCACCACCATCGAGCCGCCCGGCGCGTCGGCGCCTTGGGTGGCGCGGCAACTGGGGGCGAACGTTTACCGCCGTTACCTGCAGTTCATGTATCTGAACAACGCCTACCACTTCTACTCGCCGGAACCGGGGCCGCCTTCGCTGGTCTGGTTCCACATTAAGTACGTTGACGGCCGGGTGAAGTGGTTCAAAATTCCTCACCGCGACGAGGATCCCGTGCCGATCCATCACACGAGGCTCTTGTCGATCACGGAGAGTACCGCCCTCACGTCCAACCAAATCCCGCAAGAACCCGGTCGCTGGTCAGACCTCAAGTTCAACCGGAAGCGGGCCGGCGATTTGTTGGATATCAAAGTGGCGCCCGACACCATCATGCCAGAGACCATTCAATACCAGGAAACTCAGCCCTTCTCACAGAACATGATCGAGTCCTACGTCCGCCACGTGGCCTGGGAGTTCCCGTCGCTCGGCGACCCCGATAACAAGGTGAAGGGCATCAAGGTCTATCGTCTGCGACACACCATCATCTCGCCGCAGGCGATAGCCGAGGGCCGCAGCCCATTGGATAAAATCACTTACGTCGGCTACTACCAGGGGGAATACGACGCGGAAGGCAAGCTGCTTCACGCCGTATACGACGCCAAAGACAACCTGGTCCAAGTGAACGACCCGTTCCGGTTCTGGTACATGCCGATCTATACCCGTCCCAAGGACGGCAGCCCGTACAGGTCGGATATGAGGCCGGAGGAACTGGAGTACGTCGATAGCCTGACGCGGCACGCCAGGCTCGACCTGGACAAATTGGTGGTGAGCGGCGACTCGAACGACACGCCCTGGGACGATGGAGCGGAGAAACATCAGCCATGACGACGCCATCCCTGAACTTTCCCGACGCAATGGATGCGACGGCCCCGGCGTGGCTGCGCGCCTGGAACCGCTTCTGGTTCGCCGCCATCGACCCGACCGGTCTCGGTTTCATGCGCATTCTTTGCGGTATACTGGTGTTTTACACGACGCTAACCTATAGCGACGACCTCCTTTCGTATCTCGGCCCGCACGCCTGGCTGGACAAAACGGCCCAAAATCACATCCGTCATGAGGCGTCCATCTACTACCCCGAGAACAACTGGAACGAGGCTCCGCACGCTAGTAAGGAAGAGCACGGCGAAGCCGTCTGGTCGATCTTCTTTCACGTGGACGATCCCTTCTGGGTCGTCGTCATCCATATCGCCATCCTCGCGGTCATGCTGCTGTTCACGGTGGGGCTATGGACGCGCGTGACCTCGGTGCTAGCCTGGATGGGCGCGATGTGTTACGTGCAGCGCCTGCCGACGACCAATTTCGGCCAGGACACAATGCTCATCATCTTGATGCTGTATTTAATGATCGGCGATAGTGGGGCCGCGTTATCGGTGGATCGGTGGTTGGAGTTGCGTCGTCTGCGGCGCGAACAAGGCGGTAATGCGAACCTTGCCCTCTTACCGTCTTGGTCGGCCAACTTTGCGATCCGTTTAATCCAAGTACATTTTTGCATCATCTATCTCGTGTCCGGCTCGTCGAAGTTATTGGGGGCGGCGTGGTGGAACGGCACGGCCATGTGGCTGACTTTGGCCAACTACAACTTCGCGCCGATGCGCGTGGGTCTGTACAACGAGTTGCTCTATGTCCTGTGCCGGAATTTATGGCTGTGGCAGATCTGCATGACCGGCGCCGTGGTGTTCACGCTGTTCACGGAGATCAGCTTCACTTATCTAGTTTGGAGCAGGCGTTGGCGGCCGTTCATGGTGTCGTGTTCGGTGCTGATGCACTTGGGCATCGGACTTATCATGGGGCTTTCCGTGTTCAGTTTGTTCATGCTGGTGATGGTGCTGGCCTTCGTGCCGCCTGAGACGATCCACACATTCCTGAATGAGATCAGCGACAGGGTTCGCCGGCGGATCAAACCGAACGAGGCGCAGAGGGCGCCGAGCGCGTCGAAGGAGGCGCTGGTGTTGAGTCGGGCGTAGACTTAATAAGTCCTATAGGACTTATAGGACCTATAAGTCCTATAGGACCCAATCCACAGGATGCGTACCCGGCTTCGCTCTTTTATCTCAAGTCCCCCATCGGGCCAAACGATATCAAGGTATGGCGGCGCCACACGATGGTGAGGGCTGCCGTTCCTCTCGAACCTCGGTACGGCAAGGCGGCGGGTGATCGAACCATGAAACCGCTCTACAGTAAACTGTCTCGCCGCCTGCGCTGGAGCGGTTTTTGTCTGGCGCTGGCGGCGGCACTTGTCGTCGCGCCCGGCGCCGTCCGGGCCGTCGGCGGCGACGGCATCTTTTACTCGCGCGACTCGGCCGATGAAGGCGCCTACTTCTCCAGTCAGACCGCCTTCCGCATTCCCTTCCAGACGGACGCCGGCGACCGCCGCATTCAAGAAGTGCTGTTGTATGTCTCGACGGACTTCGGCAAGAAGTACCAGAAGGTGACAACCGTCGGTCCCAACGAAAAAGAGTTCCGTTTCGAGGCTCGCGGCGACGGTTGGTATTGGTTCACCGTCCAGACGCGCGACACGGACGGCCGTTACTCTCCGCCCGACCTGAATCTGGTGCAACCGGCTCTCAAGGTGTGCGTGGACACAAAGGCGCCGACCGTGACGATGCGCTGGCTCCAGCCGCGCGACAACATGGTGGGAGTGGAATGGGAGGCGCGCGACGAAAACCTCGACCCCACAACCTTGCGCGTCGATTATCGCGCGGTGGGCGGCGATTGGATTCCGCTGCCCGTCAAGCAAAGCGCCTCCGGTCAGTACACCTGGAACCCGGCGACGAACAATCCGATCGAGGCGCGCATCCAGGTTCAGGACAAGGCCCACAATCCGGCCCAATCCATAACGCCGCCAAGCAACGGCGGACCTAAGAACGGCGTCAGTGCCGCTCCGCAGGCGGGCGTCGGCGCGGCGCCGACATACGACGGCGCGGCTAACGGCGTCACGATGGTTAACACCAAGGACATTGAACTGAACTTCGAGATCGCGGACGTCGGTTCGTCACAGGTGAAGGCGGTCGAAGTGTGGTACATCCAGGACGGCCGACCGTGGACGAAGCGGCCGGAAGACGCACCTCCGAAGCCGCCTTATACCGTGAAGCTGCCGGCCGAGGGTCGTTACGGCTTGACCCTCATTGCCCGCAGCGGCGTCGGCCTGGGTCTGCCCACCCCGAAGGCCGGCGACGCGCCGCAGGTCTGGGTGGAGGTGGACACGACCAAACCGGAGGTGAAAAATCTCAATGTGGAAGTCGGCGGCGGTTCCGGTTTTGGCACTTTGACAGTGAGCTGGAGCGCCAAGGATCTTCACATGCGAGCGAACCCTATTACGATCTCGTATATGGACGCCAAGGACGGGGCAACTGGGACATGGAAGATAATGGCGGCCAGTATCCCCAACCTGCCGGACGGAAAATTCACCTGGCGCATGCCAACCTCCCCTGACGAACCTCTTCCGCCTCAGATTCTGGTACGCGTGGAGGCGATTGATCAGGCAGGCAACATCGGCTCCGCTACAACGCCCACTCCCGTTAACACCGACCTGTCGATTCCCAAAGCGCGCGTCATTGGCGTGACGGGCGCCAAGGCGGCGGACCTGGATCCGACGCGCTAAGAAGAGCGCTTTGCCTGCGGCGCCGGACTGGCCTCACCGCCGCCGTTCTCCTCCTGTTTCCCACGCTTTGCGCTCATCGGGACTTTCTCAAACCCAGTGTACAAAGGACTGAACAGGCGCGGACAGTTTGTGGGACCAGAGCGCCGAAGTTTTGGCGCTCGGAAGACATTGGTTCCCAACGACTTACGGTGGCGCGGTATTCTCAGCGCCGAAGCGCCGAACCGTCCGCGCCGCCTCCCCATCGCTAAGATAATCCCGCCGTCGGGGATCGAGCCAGGATCTGCAAGGGGTTGGAAAAGAGTCCCCGTGGATGATCGTACCTTCGCCTCATCCGAATACGCCGATTGTGCCGAAGATAGACTGGCTGCCCACCGGGTGGACAACACTGGCTTGTCTGCTATGCTGATTGCGTGGGGATGGAGTCCCCCGAAACCGCCCCGCAAGGGGCTGATGACTCCTACCGTGCCGGCCTCGGCGGTAGGAGAGTTGCGCCTCCCAAACCCGCCAGTGTGCGGGTTTTTTCGTTTCTTGGAGCCTTTTCCTGCTCTCTGGTCGACGCGTTGCGATCCCGGAGTTCTGGCGGAAGTCACTTCGGGTTGGGCAGTGGGAGTCCCCGACGCTCTTCATGGCGAATTCACGGTGGCCATTGAAGCAAGCGATGGCAATACGAGAAGGATGGATCAGCATGGCGATATACGCAAACTACCGCCGACTGCGCGTCTGGATCGCCGCCTGCGTCGGAGTCCTTGGCGCCTCCTTCGGTGCGGCGTGGTTCGCGGCGGCCGAAACGCCGCTTCCGGCTCCTACGCCTGTTCCGCTCACGCTGGACGCCGCCATTCGCCTGGCGCTTCAGCAAAATCCCGAAATCGCGGCGCTGCGCCAACAGCACGGCATCGCCGCGGCCGGCGTGGTCATCGCTCGCGCGTACCCCTTCAATCCTGTTTGGGACAACCGCGTGCGCTCCGCTTTCCCCGCATCGGCCGGCGTCACGACCCGGACCCCATTCGACAGTACCGTGTTGCTGGAGTTGGAGATCCGCGGGCAGGGCAAGTTCCGCAAGGCCGCCGCCAACGCCGCCCTGTCTCGCGCCGACTGGGAGATCGCCGCCCAGGAGCTATCCCTGGCTATCCGCGTCGTCCGCGCCTTTGACGCGGTGGTGTACCGCTACCAGAAGAACCAGCTGGCCATCACCACCATCGAGCTGAACCGCAAGACAACCGAAGAGGCGAAGGGGCTGCTCAACGTGGGCAAACTGCGGCCAGCCGACCTGATCATCCTTCGTTCCGAGATAGACGACGCTCGCGCCCAACTCGGCCAGGCGAGGACCGCCCTGGCGACGGCCTGGAATGAACTCCGGTCCTCCCTCGGCGTAGTCGGTGTTGAACCATTCGACCTGCAAGGAGAACTGGCCGCGCCGCCGCTTTCGACGGACCCGGCCCCGGTACTCGCCGAGGCGGCGCACAAAGGTAGGCCGGATCGGCGCGCCCGTGAGACGGCCGTGGCTGAGGCTGACGCCCGGCTGCGCTTGGAGGTCGCCAACCGTTTCGGCAACCTGACCGCCGGCCCCACCTATGAATTCGACAACGGAAGCGTCAATAATGTCGGCGCTCAGTTCGCCATGCCGCTGCCCGTGCTGAACACGCACTGCGGCGAGATCATGCAGCGCAACGCCGAGAAGGCCCGCGCCGCGCTGGACCTCCGCCGGACGGACGTGCAGATTGACCAACAGGTGGAGGCGGCGCTGGCCCGGCTGAAGCAGGCGCGGGCCTGGGCCGACACCTACGTCCGAGAGGTGCTGCCGAACCTGGAGGCAAGCCTGAAGGATTTGCGGAAGTTATTCGAGCAGGGCGACCCGAGCGTGGACGTCCTGCGCATCCTGGACGTACAGCGCAAGCTTCTGAAAGCCCGCGACGGCCTGCTCGATGCACAACTCGAGGTCCGCCAGGCCGTGGCCGACCTGGCCGCCGCAATGGGCGACCCGGCTGTGGCCGTCGGGCCTTGCACGGATTCCGGCTCTTCCAACCCAACGCCGCCCAAGGCGCCTTGAAAATCACGAGGAATACACCACATGACGTTGACCTACGCCAACCCCTCCCGCGCCTCCTTGCTTTCGAGAAGACTCGTGCGCCCGCTGCTCCTGCTGGGAACGGCCCTTTCCGGCTCGGTCGGACTTGTCGGCTGCTCGAAGGCCCCCGGCGAGGAAGCGAGGGCGCCTCAGCCGGTTGCGGTCCGCACGGCCAAGGCCGAAGTGCGGACGCTCCAGCCTTCCTTCGATGTCATCGGGACCGTTACCGCCGAGCCGGAGCGCGTGGCCGCCCTCACCGCCGAAGTGCCGGGGCTTGTCGCCGGGCTTGCGGTTCGGGAAGGAACCCGCGTCGAGAAGGGCGATCTCGTCATTCAGTTCAATGAGCAGCGGCCGCGCATCGACCTGGCGAAGGCCCAGGCGACCTTCGCCCTCCTGATCGCCAAGCCCCGTCCCGAGGAAGTTGCCCTCGCGCAGAGCGCCGTGGACAAGGCGCACGCGACCTACGTTCTGGCCCAGGAGAAGAGAAAAAGGTCGAGTGACTTCCGTGCTTCAAACCCAACCCTAGTCCCCGAAATCCTGCTGAAGGAAGAACAGAAAAACGAGGACATTGCCCGAGCGGAGCAGGACGCGGCCGACGCGCAGCTGAAGCTTTTGCAGCAAGGACCGAGGGAAGAGCAGCGGCGGGCGGCCCAGATCGAAGTGGAATCCGCCGAGTGGCTGCTGAAGCGGTGCCGCGTAACTACGCCCCTGGCCGGCGAGGTGACCGAGATCAAGGCCCGGACGGGGCAGCGGGTGGATGCGGGAGCCGCTCTGGCGACGGTGGTGGACGCCAGCGAGGTCCTGGTGCAGGCGCGCGTGCCGAGCAATCGCCTGGAGGGTCTGTCGGCCGCGCTCTGCCAGGGCGGGACGGCGGCTCAAGGGGCCTCGGCGACGGTCCGTTCCGCCGCCTTCCCGGGGGAGGCGTTCCCCGGCGTCGCTTTCCGACTCGGCCAGCAGACGGAGGCCCAGACGAGCGACGTCCCGGTCTGGGTTCGCGTTCCCAACTCCAAAGGCTCTCTCCGCGTCGGGATGACGGTCCAACTCGAACTGTTCGGGGCGGAAGTAAAGGGTCTGGCGATCCCGGACGTCGCACCGACCGTCAACGAGGAAGGGCGGCGCATGGTCACGGTGATCCGGGAAGGGAAGGCGTACCCGACGGAAATCGAATTGTCCAGCGGTCAGTCCGCCGAAGTACGCGCCGATGGCTGGGTGCGGGTCGTGAAGGGTCTCCAGGAGGGGGACGAGGTGGCGACCGAAAACGGTTACGCGCTGCCGGAAGGCACTTCAGTCGTCGTGTCGCCGCCCGGAGAGAAAGCAGCCGGCGAGAAGGGGAAATGAGCCGGTGGTCGGTGCGGCGTCCGCGGGAACCGTTTTCAGGTGTGGGGTGATTGTTTCATGACGGCGCAAGTTCCTTCCCCTTCCGGTCTGGGCGGCCTGATCGTCCGCCAGTCCAAGGCCATTCTGTTCATCACGGTCTGCCTGTGCCTGGCCGGCGTGTACGCCGCCTGGACGATGCCTTCGTCCGTCTTCCCCCAGACGAACTTCCCCCGCGTCGTCATCCTGGTGGACAACGGCGTCATGCCGGGCGACCAGATGATGGCCACGGTCACGCGGCCCATAGAGGAGGGCATGAAGGACATTCCGGGCGTGGTGAGCGTGCGCTCCTCCACGGGGCGCGGGGCGGCGGAGGTCAACGTCTTCTTCAACTGGAGCGTGGACATGATTCAGTCCGAGCTGTACGTCAACAGCCGGCTGTCCCAGATCCGCTCCACCTTACCCTCCACCGCCTCGACTTCGGTCTTCCGCCTGACCTTCTCCGCATTCCCCATCCTCGGGGTCAGTCTGAAGAGCGACGCCAACCGAAGCCTCGCGGAGATGTGGCAGACGGCCCGCTACACCATCAAGCCCCGGCTCCTGCGGGTGCCGGGCGTCGCCCGCGTGGACCTAGTGGGGGGGAGGGTGCCCGAATACCACGTCGCCGTCGATCCGCTGAAGCTCGAAGGGTACAAGCTGTCCCTGGCGCAAGTCAGCGACGCGCTCGCAAAGGGAAACCTGATCGGCTCGGCGGGGCTGCACGACGAAGAACATCAGCTCTACCTGACGACCGTGGACGCGCGCGTCAAGACCACGGCGGAGATCGCCGATCTGGTCGTCGCCCAGTCCGAAAGCGGCCCGGTGCGCGTCAAGGACTTCGCCGAGGTGCGGCCCGGACAGGAGCCGCAGTTTAACATCGTCACGGCGGACGGGGGCAGGGCAGTGCTGCTGAACATCCGCAGCCAGCCCGAGGGCAGCACCGTCGCCATCGCCGACAACCTGGAGCGGAACCTCAAGGAGTTGGAGTCCGAGTTGCCGCCAGACATGCACCTCGCTTTCTTCTACGACCAGTCTCTCCTGGTACGCGCCTCCGTCGGGAGCGTGTGGGAAGCGATCCTCTTCGGCCTGGCCCTTTCCGTCGCCATCCTGTTTTTCTTTCTCAAAAGCGGCAGCTCCTTGCTGACGACGTTGAGTACGACGATTATCGCCACCGTGGTCATTCCGGTGACGATCCTGGTGACGCTCGTGGCCATGCGGCTCATGGGAATGAGCTTCAACCTCATGACCCTGGGCGGCATCGCCGCGGCCATCGGTCTGGTGATCGACGACGCCATTGTGGTGGTCGAGAGCATCTACACCAAGGTGGTGAGCGGCCGGACCCCGGTCCAGGCGATTCAGGAGGCCGGGCGTGAGATCACCGGGCCGTTGGTCGGCTCGACCCTGACGCCCGTGGTCGTGTTCCTCCCGCTGGCGTTCATCGAAGGCATCCAGGGCGTCTTTTTCCGGTCCCTGGCAGTGACGATGGTGGTCTCGCTGCTGACGTCGTTGGTCCTCGCCCTCACGCTCACCCCCACGCTCGCGGCCTGGTTGATGCGGACCCCGAAGGGGGCGTCGGGCCACGCGAAGGGGGAAACGGAGCAAGGGGGGCCGATCCTCCGCGTCGTCCTCTGGTTGTACGAGCGCGCGGCGCGAGCGGCCCTGCGGTACGCCTGGGGCACCCTGGCGCTCTCGTTCGGCGTCGTCGCCGCGGCCGCGGGGATGTACTTCCTGCTGAAGCAGGATTTCTTGCCGGACATGGACGAGGGCGCGTTCGTCCTCGACTACCGCATGCCGCCGGGGACCGCCCTGTCCGAGACGGATCGCGTGCTGAACCACATCGAGCAGATGCTGCGAGAAACGCCCGAGGTCGAGAGCTATTCGCGGCGGACGGGCGCGCGCCTGGCGTTGGCCATATCAGAGCCGCACATGGGCGACTTCCTGATCAAGCTGAAGGACCGCCGAAGCCGGGGCGTGGAGGAGGTCAAGGACGAGCTGCGTCAGAAGATCGAGTCCAGCGAGCCGGTCATCAAGGTGGAAATGGCTGGCATCCTGGGCGACCTCATCGGCGACCTCACCTGGTCGCCCAACCCCATCGAGATCAAGGTATTCTCGACGGACCCCCAGGTGCTCAAGAAGCAAGCCATGCGCATTGCCGACCTGATCGAGCGCAAAGGAGACAAGGGCGTGGAGGGCGTCGTTGACGTCAACGACGGACTGGTCTACACGGGGTCGTCGCTGACCTACCGGGTGCGCTGGGACGATTTGCCCCGCTACGGGCTGAAGGCGGACGACGTGGCGCGGACGGTGAACATCGCCCTTTTGGGCGAGACGCCGTCTTACGTCCTCGAAGGCGACCGGCAGGTGAACATCCGCGTTCTGGCCGACCCGAAACAGGTAAGCAACGCGACCGCAATCGACTCGTTGATCGTGCGATCCGAGTCCGGCGCCGGGGCGCGGCTCAGCGCCGTCGCCGACCGCGGGGTCGAGGCGGGCCAGCTCGAACTGCGGCGCGAGGATCTGAGGCAAGACGTGGCCGTGTCGGCGCGGACGTCCGGGCGCGACCTGGGGAGCGTGGTCCGCGATATCCGGGCCACGCTGGACCGCGAACTGCCCGACCGGAGCAACTACACCCTGGAATACGGCGGCCTTTACCAGCAACAGCAGGAGTCCTTCGCCAACCTGGCGATGGTGCTCTGCATGGCCGTGTTGCTGGTCTTCCTGGTGCTGCTCCTCGAATTTCAATCCTTCCTCGAACCGCTCGCCATCGTTTGGGGAGCCGTCCTCTCCCTCTTCGGCGTGGTCATGGCCCTCTGGCTGACGGGAACCTCGCTCAACATTATTTCCTTCCTGGGGGCGATCATCGGCGTCGGCATCGTCGCCAAGAACGGCATCCTGATGCTGGATTACGTCGATCACTTGCGGAAGCAGGGACTGCCCCTGATGGAAGCGCTTGTGCAGTCGGGCCGACGCAGACTCCGGCCGGTGCTGATGACTTCGCTGGCGGCCGCCCTAGGCATGCTGCCGCTGGCCTACGGCATCGGGTCGGGCGCCCAGATGCTCCAGCCCCTGGCCATTGCCGTGATGGGTGCGTTGGCGATTTCCGTCCTTCTGTCGCTCCTCGCCACGCCCGCCGTTTACCTGGTGCTCGTTCGTCTGTTCGAGAGAAGTGCGCTTCGTCCCCAGAGCGGGGAGGCTGAGAAGGCTCCTGCGAATCTTCCTCTCACCAATGGGGATGGCTCAGACGTGAAACCGCCGCACCAAGAGGCCACGGCATGAACAAGATGCGCCTCATGGGCCGGCTGCCCGGCCGTCTCGGCTTCGCTCGGGTGCTGGCGGCACTGGGGCGCTGTTTCTCGGGTCAGTCGCGTGTGGTGTTCCATTGCGCCCAGGACCAGGACTTCGCGGCCGGGGTGCTGGAAGAGCGCTTTGCCCGCGGCGCCGGGCCGGCTTTACCACGGCCGTCTTGACACAGTTGCCCGATCGCGCTAGATTACCCCCACGATCCCACCGTCGGATTGTATCCATGAGCCTCTCCGGACAAGGGGAGCGGCTCCGTTCTTTCCAGGCGCCTTTTCCCTTGTCCGGAGAGGCGCCAGTTTACCCCGGCACAAGCCTGGGGCCAAGTGAAACCGTTCAAACATGCAGACGTCTACCACGCCGCCAGGGGAATTCGGGCGCCTCGACCTTTCACGGATCGCTCAAGACCTTCAAATCCGCAAAGTGCAGGTCGAAAGCGTGGTGCAGTTGCTCGACGAGGGCAACACCATCCCGTTCATCACCCGTTACCGCAAGGAACGCACCGGCGGCCTTGATGAAGAAATCCTGCGCACCATCCAGGATCGCGTTGGTTTACTACGACACCTCGCTGATCGCAAGCAGACCGTCCTGCGCAGCATCGAAAATCAAGGCAAACTCACGGAAGAGCTGCGCGGCGCCATCGTCGCGGCCGAGAATTCCAAGCGGCTGGAAGACCTCTATCTACCGTACAAGCCGAAGAAACGCACACTAGCCACTGCCGCCCGCGAAAAAGGCCTGGAACCGTTGGCGCTGGCCGTCTGGAACAGCGACCCGGCCGTGGCGAACTTGGCGGAAGTCCTGACCGGGATGCTTAACCCCGAAAAGGAGCTGAATACTCCGGAAGACGTGCAGACGGGCGTACAGCACATCCTCGCGGAGATAATCTCGGAGTCGTCCGACATTCGCGGTATGCTTCGCAACGTGCTTTGGGACACGGCGATTTTAACCACTTCCAAGAGCGAAAAACTGGCCGAGGGACAAGGAACCGAGTACAAGGATTACTTCGAGTTCAAGGAGCCGATCAAGACCATTCCGCCGCACCGCGTCCTGGCCATCAATCGCGGCGAGAAGGAAAACGCCCTTCAGATCAAATTGGAATGGGACGCCGAGACCGGCCACGCCATCGCCCTGGAACGCTTGCCGCTGCCGTTGCCCGGCGAGTCGCCGACGCTGCCGTTGCCTCCCCCGCGTGAGGCCGAAACGCCTCCGAGCGCGGAGGCCGCTGCGCCTGCTCCATCAGGCGATGCCCCGCCTGCGGAGACGCCGCCCGCTGAACAAGCGCCGGTTGCCGAAGCGCATGCCGCGCCGCCTCCGCCGCGCCACTTGTCCGCGTTGTGGGCCGCGCGAACCGAAGCGCTCCGCGTTCACCCGCACGCCGAATTCCTGAAAAAGGCCGCGACGGACGCTTTGAACCGTCTCTTGGCGCCGAGTCTGGAGCGTGAAATTCGCCGCGAATTGACGCAGCGCTCGGAGGGCCACGCCGTCGAAGTGTTCGCCCGCAACTTGCGAGGCAAATTGCTCGCGCCGCCACTGCGCGGCCGTCGCGTCCTGGCCGTCGATCCCGGCTTTCGCACCGGCTGCAAGCTGGCCGTGCTGGACGAAACCGGCAATTTGCTCGAAGACGGAGTGATTTACCCGCATACGCCGCCGCAGACTCGCCGCGCCGAGGCCAGAGTTCGGCTCGAAGAGTTGGTGCGTAAGCATCAGCTCCAGGTAATCGCCATCGGCAACGGCACCGCCTGCCGGGAAACCGAGGAAGTTGTCTCGGAACTGATTGCCGACCTGGATGATCGCCGTCACGGACGGAAGCCCGAAGTCGCCGCCCCTGAGCCGGCGCCCGAACCGGAAGCCGCCGCTCCGCCGCCGGCGCCCGAAGCCGTAGCGCCCGCGGCGCCGGAACCGGAAGCCGCGCCGACGCCTCCACCCGAAGCCGCCGCGCCAGCGCCGTCCCCGGAAGCCGGCGATGCCGCGCCGCAAACGGAGGCCGTCCCCGCGACCTCGACCGTTGACGCCGCACCCGCCGCGCCGCCGGCCCCACCACCGCCGCCGCCGCCCAACCCGCTCCTTGGGCTGCCCGACGCTCCAGCCGATCTGGCCTACGTAATCGTCAACGAGGCCGGTGCCAGCGTTTACTCAGCCAGCCCTGTCGGTCGTGAGGAGTTCCCGAACTTCGACGCCACGCTTCGCGGCACGATTTCCATTGGTCGCCGTCTGCAAGACCCACTCAGCGAGTTGGTGAAGATCGACCCGCAGCACGTCGGCGTCGGCCTGTATCAGCACGACGTCAGTCCCAAACAACTACGCGAATCGCTGGACGGCGTCGTCGAGTCGTGCGTCAACTCGGTCGGCGTGGATTTGAACACCGCCAGCGTGCCCTTGCTGCGGCACGTCTCCGGCTTGAATCAGTTGGTGGCCCGCGATCTGGTCGAATACCGCAAAGCGAACGGCCCCTTCCAAAACCGCGAACAGTTGATGCAGGTCAACGGCATCGGCGAAGGACGGTACGTTCAGGCGGCCGGTTTCCTCAAGATCGGCGGCGGCGCCAATCCGCTCGACGTGACCTGGATTCACCCGGAGAGCTACCCGGTCGCCCGGCAAGTGCTGACCGACCTGGGCTTCACTCCGGAAGACCTCCTTGACAAGCAGCGCCTCGAAGAACTGCGCGACAAGTTAAACGCGGTTTCTCTGGAGGAGACGGCCGAACGCCTGCAAATCGGCGTGCCGACGCTCGACGACATTTTCCGCGCCTTGGCACGGCCGGGCCGCGACCCGCGCGAAGACCTGCCGCCGCCCATATTCAAGAAGGGCGTCCTCAAGCTGGAAGACTTGGAACCGAACATGGAGTTGAAGGGCACGGTCCTCAACGTGGTCGATTTCGGCGCCTTCATTGACATCGGCCTGAAAGATAGCGGCCTAGTCCACATCAGCCAGATGGCGAACCGTTACGTCAAGAGTCCATACGACGTGGCGGCGGTCGGCGACGTGGTGACGGCGTGGGTGCTGGCGGTGGACAAGGAACGCCGTCGCGTATCGTTGACGATGATCCAGCCCGGCACCGAGCGTAAGCCGCCGGAGAAAAAGCCGATGCCGCCGCGCCGCGAAGGCCCGCCGCCCGGCGCGCGGCGTCCGCCGCAAGAGGGCCGTGCGCCCCAGGAAGCCGGCCGTCAACCGCAGGGTGGTGGTCGGCCGCAACAAGGGGGACGACCACCGCAGGGCGGAAGTAGACCGCAACAGGGAGGCGGCGGCCGGGCGCTGCCGCCGCGCGGCGTTCGCCGTCCTCCGGCAGGCCAGCAACAGGGCGGACGTGGGCCGGGGCCGCAAGGCGGCGGGGCGGGGACGGAAACGGCTCAACAGCCGGCCGCCGCACTGCGGCCGCCGCGCCGACCGACGCCGAAGCCGAACTTGTCGCAAGCCGCGCTCGCGGGCGCGGCGCCGCTCGGCACCTTCGCCGAACTAGCCGCGTTCTGGGACGCGAAGAAACAGGAAGACGCGGCGCCCGCGGCGCCGACGACGCCGCCGGCCGGCGAGGAAGGCCAACCGCCGCCGGTGTGATGGGCCACTGCTTTGATGTTGGCAGGAGGTCGCACTATGGCGACTATTACATTCCCTGACCGCGAAACGGAGAAGAAGGCGCTTGCGTTCCTGCTAGGCCGCTTTGCGGGGCGCGCCTTGCGTTCGGGCCAGCATATCGTGCCGGAGGCTGCATTGGAGGCGTTGGCCGACTCGAACATCCCCTTCACCGTTCAGGGCAAGACGACCTCTTCCTAGTGCCTTGTCACGCATGGATTGATAGGTGGCACGGGCTTCTAGCCCGTGCGGTTCCAAGGCACGGGCTAGAAGCCCGTGCGGTTCCAAGGCACGGGCTAGAAGCCCGTGCCACCTATCAATCCATGCGTGACAAGGCACTAGATCGAACGGGGCATTACGACTCTCCCAACATCCGCGAAAGATCCCATCAAAAGACACATCCCGCGCGGAAATCCCGCGTGTCGGAAGCCGCCTCCGCCCCCTCTATTACCGTGGTAGGCCCGAAGCGGTTTCCGAGGAACTGGCCGTGGCGGACGACTCCCCTAATCCTGTTATCCAGCACCTGCGCCTCCTCCTGGCCGCCCAAACGCCGGCCCACGTCACTGACCGAGACTTGCTCGCGCGCTTCATCACGCGCCGTGACGAAGCGGCCTTTGCCGCCCTGGTCCACCGCTATAGCCCGATGGTTTTAGGAGTCTGTCGCCGCGTCTTGAACAACACGCATGACGCCGACGACGCTTGTCAGGCGACGTTCCTTATTCTCGTTCGCAAGGCGGCCGCCATTCGCAACCAGGACTCACTGGCCGGCTGGCTGCATCGCGTGGCCCGCCGCACGGCGGAAGATTTGCGGGCGCGACAGGCCCGCCGAGCCACTCAGCCGTTGCCGGAGGAAGAGATCGCCGCCCGCGCGGATCGCGGCGGCGAACCGATGTGGCGAGAGGTTCGCGCCGCTCTGGACGAGGAACTCCAGCGACTCCCCGACTGCTACCGGGCGCCGCTCATCCTTTGTTACCTCGACGGCAGGACGCGGGACGAGGCCGCCCACCAACTCGGCTGGTCGCTGGACGTCTTCCGCGGCCGGCTGGACCGTGGGCGCGAAGCCCTGCGACGGCGCCTGGTCCGGCGCGGTCTTGCCCTATCGGCCGGCCTAATGACCGCCGCCCTAACGCACGCCCCCACGTCCGCGCGGGCGTCGGTCGCGCTCGTTCTGGGCACCATCAAATACGCGCGAATGATCGCCGCGGGCCAGGGGGCCGGCGCCGGCCTTCCCGCACCGATCGCTGAACTCATCCTAAGAGGGTTACAAAGCATGGTTGTTATCAAAAAGAAGGTGGCTCTGTTTTTCCTCCTGGCGGCGTGTCTCGCCGGGACGGCCGGCTACGCCGTGTACCAAAACTGGCCCACTACCCCTGAGCAGGCCTGGGCCGTCAGCCTGACCCCCGAACAAGTGGCGTCGGTGGAAACCGTCCAGCTCGCCGGCAAAGTCCTCACGCCCGACGGCAAGCCGGCGGCAGGGGCCGAACTCCGTCTGGTCAGCCTCGACGACTCGCCTCTTGCCGAAGGTCCGCCCCTGGCGGTCACGAAAGAGGACGGCACGTTCGCCTTCCCCGTCCCCGAGGGGGAACTGGCGCGGCATCTCGTCGTGGATCGTCCCATCCATCTGGTCGCGGCCGCGGACGGCTTCGGGTTGGCGTGGCGTTCGGTGGTGGACTTCATGCCGGAAGCGAAGCGCAATTGGGCCGGCCTGAGCTGGGGGCGCCGCGACGCGACGTTGCGCCTGACCAAGGACGACGCCCCACTAACGGGGCGCATCGAGGACGCCGCCGGCCGGCCGGCGGCCGGGGTCACGGTGCGTCTTGAGGCAGTATGGGCCAACGAGAAAAACGACCTGACCGAGTGGCTGGCGGCCGTCGGGCGCGACCAGCAATTCGAGGCGACGAACCGGCTGTTGCCGTTGACCCTACGGGGCAAGGGTCTGGAGCGGTTCTCGGCTACCACGGATGCTGAGGGGCGTTTTCGCTTCACGGGGATCGGCGCCGGCCGCGTCGCCTGCCTGAAGCTATCGGGGCCGGGCGTGGCGGCCGCGACGGTCCTGGCCCGCACGCAGGCCGGACCGCGCCTCGATGTGGCCGACCTGGCGAACTTCATCTATCCGCAACCCTATGGCTGCTGCGGGGCGGATTTCAGCCTCGCGGCGTCGCCGGCCCGTCCCATCGTCGGCGTGGTGCGCGACCAGGACACGGGCCGGCCGGTAGCCGGCGCGGTGGTGCAGAGCCAGGCATTCGCCGGCTCCCCTTTTCAGGCAATCACCACCCTCTCCACGCGAACCGACGCCGAGGGCCGTTACCGCATCGACGGAATGCCGATCGGCCGGGGGAACATGCTCCTCGTCCGGGCGCCCGTTGACCAGCCCTACCTACCCGCGGTCGCGGAGATCGACACGAGTGAGGGCGACGGGCCTGCGATGTTAGACCTGAAAGTCCGGCGCGGCCTGTGGGCCGAGGGGCAGGTGACCGACGTGGACACGCACCGCCCGATGGCCGCTGACGTCGATTATTTCTGCTTCCGCAGCAACCCCAACGTCGAGAACACTCCCGGCTTCGACTTCGCCAGACCGATCTTGTACCAGACTGACGCCGCCGGTCGTTTCCGCGTGCCCGTGTTGCCGGGCCGGGGCGTCCTGGCGGTGAGGCTCCACGGCCAGGAGCAGCACTTCCTGGGCGGCGTTCCCTGGGTCACCCAGGCCGGCAAGGGCTACCGGAACTGCGGGCTAACCCTTGACGCGCCCGAGGAAGTCGTGGGGAAGGGGATTATGATGTACAACACCCAACCGGGTTTATTGAGCGTCCTCTATTACCAGCACCTGGCGCTGATCGCTCCGAAGGAGGACGCCGAATCGATTACCTGCGACCTGAAAGTGTCCAGCAAACCAACGTCCAAGCCGGAGGCGAAGCCATGACCGCGACCGACTAGACGGTTTACGGCCCGACGCGGGCGGCGCCCTGGGATCTGCGCCGCGTGGCTCACCTGCACCGGCGGGCCGGGTTCTCCGCCACCTGGCCGGAACTCCAACGCGATCTGGCCGACGGCCCCGGCCCCTCTCTCGACCGCCTCCTCTCCGGCAAGGCTCTGGAGGGAATGGCGCGCGAGGAATACGATGGTCGCGTCGCCCGCCTTGATGAGGCCGCGCTTGCCGGGAATCGTCCCGACGAGTTGCGCGCGGCATGGGTGTTTCGCATGTTGCACGGGCCGGACCCGCTCGGCGAGCGGCTGGCCCTGATGTGGCACAACCACTTCGCTGCCAGCAACGCGAAAGTCAACGAATTTCACGCCATGGCCCGTCAGAACGCCCTCTTCCGGGACCACGGCCGGGCGCCGTTCGGGGAGTTACTGGGCCGGGTGGTCCGAGACCCGGCGCTCCTCGCCTGGCTCGACGCATCGCTGAACCGGCCGGAACATCCCAACGAAAACCTGGCCCGCGAGCTGATGGAGCTGTTCACGCTCGGGGTCGGCCGCTACACGGAAGCCGACGTGAAAGAGGCCGCCCGCGCCCTGACCGGCTGGCGGTTCACCGCCGACGGCCTGGAAGACGGCAACGTCCGCGCCCAGCGGGGCGTCCGCCTGGAGCGAACGGAGTCCTTCGACGCGGAGCGTCACGACGGTGGGGAGAAGACAATCCTCGGCCGCCGCGGCCGCTGGACCGGCGACGACCTCGTTACGCAACTTCTGGATCATCCCGCGACGGCCGAACGCCTGGCCTGGCGGATCACGACGGAGTTTCTCGGCGAAGGAGTCGCCAAGGAGGAGGAAGTCGCCGCGCTAGTGCCGGGTTTTGCAACAA
>DHJA01000056.1 GCA_002404095.1 Planctomycetaceae bacterium UBA4732
TACCCCTTATGGGACAGACTCTTAAAAAGGTGGCTGGCGCTTTGAGCCATACCGTCAAGCGGCCGACCGATCAGGTCTCGCGCTACGGCGGCGAGGAATTTGCAGTCATTGTGCCGCATACCGCCCTTCACGGCGCTCGGGCAATGGCTGAGGGATTGCGGAACAAGGTCGAGGAGTTAAAATTGGTACACGCCGGCTCTCTGATCCATGGCCGCGTCACGATTAGCCTGGGTGTGGCCTGTGCCACGCCGGAGCGTGGCCTGTCGCCGGATTCCTTGGTCCTGGCGGCCGATCGTGTCGTCTATGAAGCGAAGCGCGGCGGCCGTAATCGCGTCGAGGTGCTTACGGGCGATTCGCTATAGGCGTTGTCGCTGTTTCTTGAATGATTTTCGCTGCCTTCTTCAGTCGTCACGGCCGGGAGCCGAAGGCCGACTTTAACAAAAATCCTGGCGTCAGAGAATCATTGGCGAACGCGCCGAAGATGCCGGTTATCCCTTTGATTTGGAAGAATCGCGGTGTACCTCCATCGGAACCTCATATTCCGAAAGGCGCGAGAGAGACGAAATAGGAAGTGTAGGTTTGCTAACGGAATAGCAGATTAAGGAATACAAAGCCGTATTCACGTTCGCCTTCGCGGAAAGGATGCCATGAAGCGTATAGTGAACGGCCTTGGCGCCGTCGCCGGTTCTTTGCTGCTCACCACAGTTGTCTCGGCTGCGTCAGCTCCATTGCCAGTTCGGTCGCCCTCGCAGGCGCCCGCCCAGGCACCTCAGACAACGCCGGCGCCCACGGTAACCGCGCCGCCCGCCGCGGAGGCCGCCGATGACCCGGAATTGAAGCGCTTGCTTGACCGGCTCGGCACGTTGAGCGATCTCGTCGGCAAAAACACTTCGGCCCCTGACGCATGGCGGTCGTTGATGGAGCAGGGCGACTTGTTGTTGCAACTGGCTGCGCGCTCCAAGACGGAGGAACGCGACAACTGGCTGCGGATGGGCATCGACAGCTACTACAGCGCGGCCATTCAGAGTGGCGCTAACGACGTCACCGCGTCGAAGCAGCTTACCGAGCTTCCTTCTCGGATCAGCAGGGCGTTCCCCGGCAGCCTTCTCGTCTCCTATGCCGGACTTCAAGGCGTTCAGGCCGACTACGTTCGCGCCGTCAGCGCGGACCCTGAGCATCCCGACAAGGCGCGAGAACTGCTTCATGATCGTCTCATGGCTTTCGCTCACGAATATCCCAAGGCGCCGGAAACGCCCAAGGCCGTAATGGACGCCGCCCAGATTAGCGAATCGCTGGGCAAGACCGAGGTCGCTCGGGCCTGCTACCGCTATCTCGCGGATAACTTTACCGGTCAAGCCGTGGCTCGCAAAGCAGGCGGTTCTCTAGCGCGGTTGGGTCTGAGCGGCGAGCCGGTGCATCTGGAGTTGCCGCTGCTGTTTGCTCCGGAAAGCCGCAACGACAGCGGCTTTGAACTCAAGGAACTGCGCGGTAAACTTGTAGCGGTCTACTTCTGGTCGAGTACCAGCCCCCGGGCCGCGGAGGACGTGCAGCTCCTGAAAGACCTCGCCGTCAAGTACCAGGATCGCGGTCTGGAAGTTGTGTACGTCAACATGGACAGCGATACGGGCGCGGCTCGGACTTTCCTGGCCGGCCGGCTCACGATGGGCACGCACGTCTATCAGCGCGGCGGCCTGGACGGCCTCGTCGCGGAGCGGTACGGTATCCAGGCTCTTCCGACGATATTCCTTCTCGGCACTGACGGATCATTGATTAAGCAATCGCTGCCGGTAGGCGGACTGGAAGCAGAGGTTTCGAGCCGATTGCCGCGCGGCAGGTAAATTCTGAAAGCGAGTCGAAACACGGCTGACACAGCCGTGGCACACTGTACTTTGGGTGTGCCACGGCTGTGTCAGCCGTGTTTCGACTCGCTTCAGGACGGACTTCTATTCCTCGAACAGCGCCACGCTGGCCGTGAAGCCGTGGATGAAGTTCTGACCGCCGACCGGCCCCAACTCGCCTTGCGCGAAGAATCCGGCCAAGGGAATGTCGCCCGCCTCGGCGCGGATCGCGCCGGCGTCGTGATCGGGCTTGTCGAACAGTCGGGCGCCGCGGCCGTTGCAGCTAAACACCAGCGCCGCCGCCGGCCGCTTCTCGTGGGCGCTCAAATCCAGCTGTAAAAGAGCGTGTAAGTCTTCGTCGGCCGTTTCCGCGTCGCGGACGTGGAACTGCACCGTCTGACCGACGCGCACACGCTCGGTGATCGCTAGGGCGCCGCTGTCGCGGTCCAGCCCCAATACATTTCGCACCAGGAAATCGCCGCGCTGAAAATCGCCGCGATACTCGTTGATAACCCGGCCAATGTGCAAGCCTTGCTGGACCAGATTTTGATCCTGCGGGTTCAAACTTTGCCAAAGGTCTTGCAATTGCTGGAGCGGTGATTTGCCGCCCAGTTCCAGGATGACGTTGTCCTCAGCGCGCGTGACGACCATATGCCGGCCGATCGGCCGACAACCCTGTGACACGATGGACCGCAAGCCAAGAGGCCCTTGCAACAGCACGCCAGCCGCGCCCTCCCGACGAACATCGCCGTTGAGCAGCAGTCGGCATTCCCCCGCGCCGCGCACCCCGCTGGCCATGCCGCCTAGCACCGGCAGGCCGGGATTATTCTCGTTCATCTGGCTCAGGAACAGATCCACTGGGAAGGTGTAAGGATCGCCGAGCAACAGGACGGCGGATTCGCCGGTCTCCGCCCCGACCAGGCCGTCCGGCAAACCAAGGAGACTCGGTCCTTCCGAAGTGCGTTCCAGGACCGCGTGGAACGGCTCCACTGTCACCGGCTTGTCCCATCGGCCCAGCCATATGCTTATCGCCGGCGCGTCCTCGACTTCCTTGCCGTTGCCGATGACCGCCTCAGCCACACATCCCAATAGGCAGCGCGGGACTAGCCGTTCGGTCAGGGTGCGCGCGATCTTATCGGCGGCCTTGGCGTGGTGCGTCGAGAAGAAGGCGACGACCAGGTCCGGCGTTCCGGAGAATTGAGATTTAGATTCGATGCAAACTTGTTCCAACGCCGCATCGGTCTGCGGAGCGGTGGAGAGGGCGGCGGCGAACGGCATGGAAAGCTCCTCGTTCCGTCCGGCGATCAGGCCAGAGAGAGTTGGTAGATGGGAAAACTCCCCTGGCGCCGGAAGTATTGTTGATAAAACCGCAGCAGCTGAGGAGCGTCCGACGCGACCTGAGCCGCGAGGGTGGAAACGTCGGTGTCATGGAGGCGCAGGGTGGCTTGGCCGAGCAAGTCGAGGCCGATGGGGGTCACGTCGCGGCCTTCCGCGGCCGCGAAGCTGAACATGCCGTTGACGCGCTTGGTCTGCATCTTTTCAGTACCCACGGCGCCAAGGCGGAAGCAGGGCGCCAGGGCGTCCACTTCGCGCGGGTTGGCATAGGCCGGGTTTTCCACGAGGATGCTGAGGCCGATGGGAGCGCTGTCGCTTCGACTGCGCAAGACCTGTGCGGAACCCGGCGGGAAGTATGGGTTATGCAGGAGATGCCGCTCCAAATCAGCCGCGTCATGCACACCGAACGCCTTCGGCGCCATAGACAGGACGGCGGGCGCGTCGGCTGCGGTCATCGGTTCGATGACGACGGTGGGCCGCGCCGAAGGGGTCGGCATGTCCACTAACTCCATCACGAAATTGATCATTTCCCGCGCAAGGGTGAAGCCTTGAGCAAGGAAGAAATCGCGTTGGACCGGCCAGTCAACGCGGTAGGCGGCGAAAGCGGTGGACAGGCCGCGTGCACGCATCGCTTGCAACACGGCTTCCAGCAAAGGGTCGGCCCATTCCTCGCGTCCCTTACGGCACCAGGGAAAGCTGACGCGGCCGTTACGGTGAAAAGCGGCGTAGCCGACTGGCCGACCGCCTTCGACCGCGAAAAAGCGCGTCGTCGGGTCGAAGTCCGGCCCGCGCAGGCGGCGGCGCAGCTCGTCCAACGTGACGGGCTTGAATTTGGGAAGATCGGCGGCGGCTTCGTTGTAGATGCTCACCTGAGTTGCGTCGTCGCCGGTCGTAAAGGTTCGGATCGTCATGGCATTTTTGGCGTTGGGTGGCGAGCCTCAAGGGGCGAGGTCGATGAGGGCGGTCCTCGTTGGTTTAAGGTATGTCTTTCCCCGCGCGTCCGCAAGGAGAGCGCGACCGTTCCGGCGCGGCGTTCGATTAAGGGGCCTCTCGAAGTAAGTGGTCCTCGCCCCGTCGCCCCCCGGACTCACGAGTACGTTCGCCCGGGGCTTTATTTCCGTCGCCCTCAGCCGGGCTCCAAGACAAGAACCTGTCGGCGTCCGGAGCCCCTTAGGGCGACTGAGATAAAGCCCC
>DHJA01000122.1 GCA_002404095.1 Planctomycetaceae bacterium UBA4732
GGCGTCGGATCGACGAACCAGCCCCAGCCGGCGGCGTTGTCGTCGAGCGTGATGGTATTCCCGGAGGCCATGCCGAGCGTGGCGCCGCCGAGGTTGACGATCTGAACCTGGACGTTGCCGAGGGCGGTGGTGTCCACTCCGGCGGCTTGCCAGCGGGCGAGGGCTTCGGCGAGGAGCGGTTCGACTTGGCTGGAGCGAAGAGTTTGCGTAGCTCCGTGGCCGATCGCTGCGGCTGTCAGAGCTTGGACATCGGCCCGCCAAGCCACGGCGAAAGTATTGTCGGCCACGTCCTTCGTCAAGTTGACCGTGGTGCCGCCGCTGGCCGCGATGCGCAGCACGTCTTTCAAATAATGAGTCAGGCCGCCCTTATTGGTTTGAGTTGACTCGGTGAAGGCGATCTGCTTGCTGTCGGGCGACCAATCGGGGTGAAAGTCATAGACCCCCACGCCGTTTGTCCCGAGGTTGGTAAGTTGGGCGGCGCTGGTGCCGTCCGGCTTGACCGTCCAGATGGAAGAGCCGTTGTCGTAGGCAATGCGGCTGCCGTCCGGCGACCATTCTGGATCCCTTCCCAGCCCCAACTGAGTTGTGCCGGTCGGGCTGCCACCGCTGTCAAAGGTGGTCACGCGCACATTGTAGGTTGGGGGATAAGAACCCGGAGAGGATTCGGCGATTTGTTCATAGGTGACTTGCGCTCCTGAGGGAGACCAGTCCAAATGGATGATGTCCGGCGTAGCCCAGAATTGTTGGAAATCGTTGACGCTGCCAAAAAACAGCCCGGCATCGAGGGCCTCGGTGGGCATGGCGGCGACCGGGGACCCGGTGGTCCAGTTCACATTGGCTTTGAAGATCCCGGCATCCACGAGCCAATGCTGACTGCTGCTGTCGGTGAAATTCCCTCCCGTGCTTACCGGCGTCCAGGTCACTGCCGGAAAGGAAACGAACCTGTCGTCAAAGGCCCAGCGCAAGCCCGTGAAATTTGATTGAACGTTGGGGTCGTTGGTCAATTGCACTTTGACGCCGTCGCTCAGCCGGGTTGCGAAAAGCTCCACGCGCTGAAGGCCGTTTGGGTAGTAAGCTCCCGCGACTGGTTCGTCGTCGAGGATCCAGCGAGCGCCATGCAGCAAGTGGCTCGGTTCGCCGTACTCAGGAAAATTGGCGAGAACGGTTTTGGCGGTGCCGTCGGCCTTCATGCTATCGTTGTTGCTGAAGGAATCGTACCAGACGCCGATTTGGGCATCTAGGACAGGCTTGAAGTCTGAGTAATAGATGGCGCCGGGCGGAACGATGCCGCTGCCGCCGCCACCCGAGGGGCAGCAGCGGTCTTCCAGGGCTTCCAGACGGGGCTTGAAACTTGGTCTGCGTTTGCGCATCATGGAACTAGCTCCTTGTGGGGGATCGGTGGACCGTGAGCTTGCCGGCTGAGGCTCACCGGTTTCCCCGGGGTTTAAGGGGTTGAACTTCACTTCTTGGACGGCGACTTCTTCTCCTCCTTCTTCGGGACATCGATCTTCCTGGCGGGCTCCGCATTTCGGGCAGCGCTCGTTAACGGAGCCGTGTCCTTGAGCCATTGCTGGTAATCCGGCGTCTTCTTCCATCGCTCGTAGGCCTTCCCGGGGCCGACCAGGTCAATGTCGGCGCCGAGGTCCTTGCCGTCCTTGCCGGCGCGATAGCCGGCGCTGTCGGGGCGGAGGCGGAAGTCGGCCGCTCGTGTCGACTTCAGATCATTGGCGGTTTTTGTTAAAAGATTCCCCCCTTGGTACTTCGGTCGCGACTCGAGGGCATCGACCTCCGTGGCCCAGAACTTCATCCAATCCTGCATTCCCTTGACGGTGGGCAACGGCTTGTGTTCACTCGTAAGCATGGCCGGAAGGGCCGAATACACGTTCTGCCGACCTTGCCAATCTACGACGCGCTGCAGCATCACCTCGGCGTCGCGCGGAGGCAGCGGGTTCTTATTTGGGAACCACAGATTCAAGACGGTCCCACGTCCATCCAAGACATTGTCTATGGCGATCACACGAACGGGTTTCTGCGTTCTGTTCGGGCCCGGTCCATCTGGGATCCGATCGACGGCGAACGTGATCGGTTCGAGCGCGAGGAATGTGTTGCGCCGAAGCTCAAGCGTGGAGTCGCAGAGGTCGGTTTCACGCCAAAAGAAAACGCCGATCGCGTGGCCCGCAGCAATGTTATTCTCAAGCACGATCCTTCCCCGCGACTTCAGCGTTAGATGGAGATGTATCCAGGTCCCAGGCTCCGGATGCCCGAGCAGCTCGCAGTGACGCACTTCGACCGGCGGCGCGTCGGCCAAAATGGTTGTCGAACAGTTGCTCAGAAGCCGGCAATGGGCTACATAAAGCGAGCCATTTGAAACACTAATTAGGCGAGAGTGAATCGGCCCGGTATCGAATTGATGAAACTCCAGGCCCTCCAGAACCAGGCGAGAATCGCTACGCAGGAAATAGGGCAACTGATCAGGCAGCACACGAAAGCCCTCCGCAATCAGGACAGGACGATAGCCATCGCCCGCGCGGATGGTGAGGGCCGTTCCGACTACGTCAACGGGTGAACTGGCAAACGGCCCGTTGCCGCGGACCTCGATGGTGTCGCCGTCACTGGCGCGCTGCACCGCCTCGGCCAGGGTGTCGAACTTGCGTTCGAACGCGTTCTTGGCGCCCAGGAGGACGAAGGCGCCAGGTTCCCCTTTGGCTGCGATCTTGGCCGCCGCTGCTTCGCCTTCCAGTCGTACCCTTACCACGTGCTTGTCGCCGCGCGTGATCGTGACCAATTCTTGATCGAGCCGGACCGGTTTGCCGTCCTTGGCGGCATGCACTTTGTAGCTGCCTGGCTTGAGGCGGACTTCTTGCAGGCCGGCGCCGGTGATGACGATGCCGCCGTCGCCCTCGATGGTCACCTTGACGCCGGGATCATCGACCTCGACGACGAGCATGCCCTCCGGCGTGAAGATGCGGATCACCGTGGCTCGAAGGCTGGTAACGCCGGCGGCCTCGGTCAGCGACAAACCGCCGAGCAAGAAGAGGATGACAGCGGCGGCAACGGCCCAGCGGCGTCTTCCGTAGGACAGGCTGCCAGCCTGTCCTTGTTTGACCTTGACAGACCGGGACAGGCTGCCAGGCTGTCCTACGACCGAGGGATGCTGCAGATGGGCCAGGTGCCGGTTCAACAGTTCGGCCGCTTCCGCGGCGGACTGGAAACGGTCGGCCGGGTCTTTCGCATGGAGCTTGGTGACGATCTCGGCAAGCCACTCGGGGATCTCGGCATTGATCTCCTTGATCGGAGTTGGCGTGTCTTCGCAGACGCGCTTAAGGACGGCAATGCCTGTGGTGGCGCGGAACGGCGGCCGGCCGGCGCACATCGCGTAGAGAACGCTGCCAAGACTGAACAGGTCGGTGCGCTGGTCCACCGCCTCGCCGCGAGCCTGCTCCGGAGACATGTATTGCGGCGTGCCGGCCACGACCCCGCTCTGCGTCAGGCTGGCATCCGCGACCGCCCGCGCCAGGCCGAAGTCGGTGATCTTCACGCGCTCGACGCCGTTTTCCAACAGGATGTTGGCCGGCTTGATGTCGCGATGAATCAGTCCGTGAGCGTGAGCGGCGGCCAAGCCGGCGGCCGTCTGCATGCCGATGCGGACGATCTCCCGGAGTTCCAACGGCCCAGTGCGGTCCAGGCGTTGCTGGAGGGACATGCCGGACACGTACTGCATGACGAGGTAAGGCAGGCCGTTGGCTTCCTCGACGGCGTGGATCGTGACGATGTGGTCGTGGGTGACCGCCGCCGCTGCCTGGGCCTCGCGGGTGAAGCGCTTGCGCGCCGTGGCGTTGGTTGCCAACTGGGCCGCCATCACCTTGATCGCGACCACGCGCTGCAGTTTTTCATCGACGGCCCGCAGCACGATGCCCATGCCGCCACGACCGATGACTTCCAGAACCTCGTAATGACCCAGCCGGCCCAGGGAGTCGGGCTTGTCGGACGGGGCCAGGAAGTCCAGTGCTTGAGCGCCCCCATCGTCCGCGGGCAGTTCGCCTTGCGTATCCCCGGCACGCGCCTGACCTGCCAATTCCTCGGCCGCGCATTGAAAGGCCGGCTTGCCCAAAAAGTCGCCCGCTGCCTCATGAGATTGGAGCAACGCCTCGACGCGCTGACGCAACGCCAGGTCATGGGCACACGCCTCATCCAGGTAGGTCGTGCGCTCGGCCGGCGTGCTCTTTGCAAGCGCCTGCGCAAAAATCGCGTCTACCGTCATTGGCAACACCGCAGAAAAGGGACCACTGGGTCATCGGCTTCACCTTGCAATGCGATAATCGAGGCTCGATGACCTCACGGTTATTTGGGTTTTTTTGCTTTTATGCGAGGCTGTCCGACCCGGACGCCGCGCCGCGCGTGATGGCGTCATGCAGCCAGGCCCGCGCATAGGCCCAGTACCGATCGGCGGTGGCGGGGGAAATGTGCAGAGCCTCGGCTGCCTGATCGACCGTAAGACCTGCGTAATGGCGCAACTTGACCAGCTCGGCCTTGACGGGGTCTTCTTTCGCAAACAGGTCGAGTGCTTCGTCCAGGGCCAGAAGGTCTTCGCCGAGTTCCGGTGCAGCCAATTGAACATCGTCGAGGTCATGGCGCACCAGTCCGCCGCCGTGCTTACGGGTACGCTTGCGGCGGGCGCTCTCGACCAAAATGCGCCGCATCGCCTCGGCCGCGGCGGCGAAGAAGTGCCCGCGGCTATCCCAGTGCTGTTCCTCACTTTCGCCGACGAGCCGCAGATAGACTTCGTGAACCAGAGCGGTGGCCTGGAGCGTTTGGCCAGGCGCCTCCTTGACCAGCCTTTGCGCCGCCAACTTCCGCAACTCTTCGTAGACCAGCGGCAGCAGCAGTTCAGCGGCGTGGGGGTCGCCCTGCTCGATGGCGGACAGGATGCGCGTGACATCGGTCATGCGGCCCAAGATAGCAGACCACGACAGAGCGTGCAAATGATGAAGCGGATGGGGGAAGGGGGCGTTACGACGAGCCGCGACCGTAAGAGAGCGGTTTTCGCCCCGCTCCCTTACGG
>DHJA01000093.1:0-12414 GCA_002404095.1 Planctomycetaceae bacterium UBA4732
GTCGGAGATGTGTATAAGAGACAGCGGGGACGCTGTCCCCGCTCCCTCACGGTCGCGGCTCGTAGGAAGTCACAGCCGGTCGAGCGCGTCGATCCAGCGCACCAACTCCTTCAACGTCGGCAGGTCCAAATACTGCTGGCCCATGTCCTTGATTTCCTTGTACACGGCCGCGTATTTGTGGTCCGTCAGCTTCTTTTCGCCGTCCTTAATCAGGTCTTTCAACGGGTCTTTGCCGCCGGCCACGATATAGAAACTTAACGGCTGCGAAGCCGACCGCTCCTTCGGCTCACCGCCCAGCGGCGAGCCTGTCGTCGCCACCGCCCTATAGAGATCGCGATTGTGGAACGCGAGGTAGAACGCCATTTCGCCGCCGACGCCCATGCCGTGCAGCACGACGCGGCGCTTGTCAATGTTAAAGCCGGTCGTCACCGCCTTCACCGCCTCTTGAATGAAACCGGCCTCGTCGCGCTTCCAGCCGTCCTCGCCCTCCGCGAGCGGCATGAGCAGAATGAGATGATTCTGTTCGCAATAGTCCTCCCAGGCGTCCCGGAACTTTTTCACGTCGTCCTCGCGCACCTTGCCGGCCGGGTGCAGCCAAACGATGAGGCCGTAGGAGACGGCCGGGTCGTACTTCTCCGGCGCGAAGACGTAATAGCTGTGGTCGCCGCTGGCGCTGGCGTACTTGACCAGGCCCAGTTCCGGCTTGCCGTCCTTCTTCGGCGCCAGCTTGGCCGAGGCCTCGGCCGGCAGCTTCTCAGGCACGGCGTCGGGCTGTTCAGCTAGTTTTGTCAGAAGTGTATCCGTTTTGCCGCCGACTTTTCGAGTCACGTCGAGCTTTACGTCCGTGCCCGGCCGCAGGCGGGCCATCAGGTCGAGGAAGCGGTCGCGGTCGATGATCGGCTGCTTGCCGGGAGGCTGGCCGGGCAGCGGCGGACAGTCGATGCGGATAATGCGGTCGCCGACCTTAACGCCGGCCATGTCCGCCGGACTGTTCGGGTAGACCCAGCGGACTTCAACGCCCGGCCCCGGATCGTCGCGCATCGGCAAGACGCCCAGGAACGCTTGGCCATAAGCGGCCACTGTGCCGGCCAGGGTTACGGCCGGCAGATTAACCACGGCCCCGCCGCGCTCGATCTTGACCCCAATGACATCCCCTTCGTACTTCGTGCCGAGCCTCGTTTGTAGCTGGACTTGCGTATCAATGGGCTGGCCGTCGATCTCCGTGAGGCGGTCGCCGGGGTGGACGCCGGCCTTGTCGGCCGCCGACCCCGGCTCGACGGTGCTCACCAAGGGTTTCGTTGTGTACGGGTCTTGGCCCTGAATCGTGACGCCGAGGATGCCGCGTTTGAGATCGGTTCCACTCTTTAAGCGAGGTAGAATAGCGTTAATATCTTCAAGCGGAATGGCGAAGCCCAGGCCTGAGTCGTACATCTCGAAGCCGGCCGTCTGACCTTCGGCGTAAGGCGACGCCGGCACGATCACGCCCTGAACGCGGCCGAGCAAGTCGATAAGCGGCCCGCCGTAGTTGGCCGGCGAAACCTTGGCGTCGGTCTGCACGGCCTTGCCCCAAATGCGGCCGAGAGCGCTGATGATGCCGACCGAGACGGACGGCGATTCATCGACGGTATCGGGCAGCGTGCGGCCGACGGCGAGGGCCGTTTGACCGATCTTGAGCTGCGCTTTGGGCGCCGGCGTCGGCACGGGCAGGCCGGCAACTTCGATCTTGAGGAGCGTCAACATGCGGGTTTGATCGGTGGCGACCACCTTGGCCGGATAGCGCTGTTTGTGGCCGGGAATGGAAACGTCAATCGTGGAGGGCTTATTGGCGAAATTAAAGGCGCTGGAAATGATGTAGCCGTCGGCGCCGACGATGAGGCCGCTCGTCGGCCCCATGCCACGACGGATCATGCCGCCGCGCGGCCCGGCCGCGCGCACCATGTCCACGCCGCCTTGGGTCTCAATCTGCACCACGCACGGCGCGACCTTGGCGACGGCCGCCTTGATCGCCTTCTCTTTCACGTCGCCGAGGTCGTCGTCGGCCCGTGCCGCCGGGGCCAATAAGACCAGAACGCCCAGCAGCAGAAAGGTTCGTCGTTGCGTCGTCATAGAGAGATCTCTTAAACAGCCCCGAGCGCAAGCGAGGGGTTGAGCAAAACCCCTCGCTTGCGCTCAGGGCTTGTTTTTAGTGCTTCTTAGGCGGCTCCGTCGGCGTCAGCTCGATGGTCGTGAGCATGTCGCCGCGACGCACCTCCAGTTGAATCTTCTGGTTAGGCGGATAGTGCTTTATCAGCTCTTTATAGGCGTCGATTGTCTTCACCGAGACACCGCCGACATAGACGATCAGGTCGTCCGATTTAAGTCCCGCCGCGGCGGCCGGCGACCCCGGAATTACGTCCTCGATATACGGCGGCGTGATGTCCACCGGCTCGGCCACCAGCACGATGCCGGTGTAAGCCGCGTAGCCCTCGCCGGGCTTACTATCGGGGTTGATCTTGGTGTACTTGTTCTTCCTCAAGAGCAGGTCGATCATGCTGGCCGTCGCGGTCTTGCCGTCCGGTTGCTTTACTTGCACCGCGGCGCTGACGGGGATGGAGTAGTTCATCCAAGTGCCCGTCAGTTCGTTTTTCAAGCCGCGGCCGATGACGCCGATTAGTTCACCTTTGCGCGTCGTCAAGGCGCCGCCGGCCGCGCCGGGGTTGTTGGTTACGGCGTCTACCATGTAGACCTTGCCGGTGAACGGCATTTCGTAGAAACCATTACGCCCTTGCAGCTTGGCGAAGGCCGTGACGACGGCGTGTTGCACCGACACCGGGTCGTCGCGCGTGGCGATCTCGAAAGCGTTGCTGAACGCCAGTACGCCGGCGCCCACATCCACCGGCGGTCTCTTCGCCGCCTCGGCGAGGTCGAAATACGGCAGGTCTTCGACCTTGTCCTTGTCGTTGCCGATCTTGATGAGGGCGATGTCCAGTTCCGGCTCCTGCGCCACGACTTCGCCGTGATACTTGCTGCCGTCCCAGAGGTGGACGCGCAGGTCGCGCGTGTCGAGCAACTGGGTATTGGCGGTCAGGATGTAGCCGTCCGGCGAGACGACAATGCCGGTGCCGAACGCGGGCAAGCCGTGCAGGCCGCCCGAACCCCAGACTTTCACCATCTTTTTATTGACTTCTTCCGCGACCTTGGTCAAGGAGTCGTCGGCGCGCGCGGCGGCGGTGAAGAGCAGAACGGCCGGCGCCAACAGGGCGCCGATTCGGACGAGTCGATTCATGGGGGGTGCGTCTCCGATGGCGGTTTAGCGTCGCGTCTACTTGACCGGCTCCAGCTTCCAATTAATCCCATTCAGGACCGCATAAGTCTTGTCCTTGTATCGCACCTCCATGCGCCCCGGCAAGGACCGACCCTCCTCCTGATGGTATTCCGACAGGTAGACTTCACACGGATCGTCGTCGCGGTCCACGACGACCTCGAAGCCGAGCAAGCTGCCGTCGCCTTTCGAGAAATACCATTTGGCAGGCACGCCGGCCAGCTGCGTGCGCAATACTTCGCACATCACGCGCTGCTTTATGTAGTCCGGCCCGGCGTCGCCGGGCAGCGGCGGGTAGAACGGCTCGACGCCGCCGTGGCTGAACTCGCCGGAAAAACCCTTGTCGCCGAACGCCAGCAACTGGCGGTACTGATACAGGGCGACCAGCAGCCCGCCGCTTCCCTTCGGCAGAGCCAAATCCTCCAGCTTCGTTTCCGTGGAAAGCGGATCGACGGTGTAGCCGACGAGATCGACGTCGGCGACTATTTTCTCGCTCTTGTCCTCTTTGGTCGGCGCCTTGACGGCGATTTGAGCGGTGGAAATCTTCTTGCCGAGGGTGCATGCCGCCTTCATCGTCCAATCGCCGCGCAAGCCGCTGAAGTCGCCCTTGGCGTGAAAAGCATCCATGAGACGCTTCCGCTCCAATTTGTTGAAATAATAGTTGGCGAAGCCGAGTTTGCCCTCATAGAGCTTGGCCGCGTCGGTGCCGGCGGGCGGCGGCGGCAACGGCGGCGGCGTGGTTTCCGCGTCGGCCGTCGGGTTGTCCGTTCGGTTGTCAGGGATCACGTCGGGCCGACGGCCGGGCAGGCGCACCAACACTTCGCGGCGGTCGGTGGTCTCATGGCGAAAGACGAGCGGCACGCGCCAGCCCTTGGGATAGATGCCGAGTTTGTTCTTGTACTGATTGATGTTCGTCAGCGGCCAGCCGGCGAACGAGACAAGCTGGTCGTCAACGGCTAAGCCCCGGCGGTCCACTTCGGAGCCGGTAACGACGCGCTTCACGATCAGCCGGCCGACGCCGCCCTCTTCATTCTCCGGCTCAACGTCGGCGCCGAGCGTGGCGTGATCGCACTCCATGCCGGCGCGGAGTTGGCCGAGGAAGTTCTTAATCATGTTGACGGAAATCGAATAAGCGGCGCCGGAGTTGATGCGGTCGCTCTTGCCGAGCGAGCCGGCGCTGTTGATGCCGACGAACTCGCCCTGCATGTTGAACAACGGTCCGCCGGAGTTGCCGGGGTTGATGGCCGTATCAACCTGAATGCAATCGCAATACTCCAGTAATGTGCCGGTCGGGTGCGGGATCTTCTGGTAGCGATGCGTACCGGACACCATGCCGTAGGTCACGGTCGGGTTGAAGTCGGTCGCCAGCAATAGCGGGTTGCCCAGGGCCAGCGTCCAGTCGCCGGGCTGGAGTTTGTCGCTGTCGCCGAGCGTGGCGACGGGGAATTTGACTTCGCGATCCTTCTTTTGAATGAGCTTAATGAGGGCGAGGTCGCCGGCGCGGTCGAGGCCGACCAACACGGCGTCATACATTTCGCCGGTGGCAAGTCCGCAATGGAAGTACGAGCCGATGGCGGCCGCGACGTGGAAATTGGTGAGGGCGTAGCCGTCCTCGGTAATGAGGACGCCGGAGCCGCCGCCCTGGCCGCCGGGCGCCAGCACCGCGATCACCGGCTTCTTGACCTGCTCGATGAGGGCGACGCGATTGGCCTCGGCGTCTTGCAAGCGCTTGTCGAGATCGTCGCCTTGGGCCGACGCCAAGAGAGCGACAATGCCAGCGGTAAGAAACATCGCCGTCAATAAGCGGCGATAATTGCGGATGCTCATAGTCGTCCTTTCGGCGGGGCGGCGCTTTACAAGCCCTGAGCGCAAGCGAGGGGTTTCGGCTCACCCCTCGCTTGCGCTCAGGGCTTGTCTTCACTTGCTCACATAGGCGTCGGCCAAATCCACGTGCAAGCCGAGGTCAAGAAACTCCGCCGGGTCGTGCGTCACCACGATGCGCAGTTTCTTCACATCCTTAACGTTGCGAACCAACGGTATCGGCCCCGACTTTTCCTTGACGCCGCGCTCGAGCGTCACCTCGGCCAACTTCTGGCCGTCGGCTTCGATCACCACCAGCACCGGCCGGCCCACGCCCGTCACGTCGTCGTCGATGCCGACCACCGCGCGAAACTCGCGGTACTCCCCCTTGAGGTCGTAAACCAATTCAGTGTGCGCATGCAGTGCCAGCCCCTTTTCATAGGCCGTATTGTTCACATGCAACGGTTTGTCGTCCAGATTGAGGTCGCGGCGGAAATGAATCGCCTCGCCGGCTCCGTTGCAGCGCTCGTCCACCTTGATAGGCGTCATATCGGAGAGGTAATCGCGCTTACCGTGACTGTAATCCATTTTCACGACAAGGGCCGGCGTGTACTCGATCCTGGCGCCCGCCGGCGTCGTCACCGTGAAGCCTGTCGGCGTGATCTCGGCCCCGCTGACCATGACGAAGTCGTGATGCGCGTCGAATAGGCGGGCCTGCACGGGCGCGGCGTTGGGATCGGGTTTGCGGCTGAAGACCATGCCGTAAATGTTGGCCAGGGCGAAGTCGCCTTCCTTGCCGCTGGGCAACGTGAAACGGATCGTCTCGCCGGAATCGTTGGCGGCGCCGATCACACCCTCGACCGCGTTGGGCACGTCGTCCTTGACCTTGGCGAGTACGTCGCGTGAGCGGGAAGTCTTCTCCAGCACCTCGGCCCACTCCTTACGGTTCTTCTCCAGGTGGGCGTTGGCCAGCATCTGGGACAGGCCCGACAACGGGAACTTTACGGTCTGCCCGGCCAACAGCGTCACGGTCACTTCATTCTTGACGACCGCGAACTTGGCGCAGTGCAGTTGCGTGCCGTCGGTCAGTTCCACGTCCACCCAGGGCACGTTGGGCAGGGCGCCGGCCTGCGGCCCGAAGGTGAGCAGCAATGCCTGATCGATGGGCGTCGTCACCTTTTCGGCGCCGCGGTCGATGACGATTTCCTTGTCGGAGATGCCGACGAGTTCGCCGGTGATGGTTTCCTGCTTGAGGGTGCGCAGGTCGGCGCCCCAGCCGGCCGATGCGCAGATCAGCAGGACAAACAGGGTTCGGCGCATGGGCATGATCGGCCTCGCGTCGCGGTTAGATGGGGGAGCAAAGGTTGCGTCCATCTTTGCATGATAAACGAATGCGGCGCGGCTGCCAGCGCGAATCAACGGAGATTTAATGTAGGTCACTCGCTCCGCGAGTGACTTTTTGGGCTTTATAGTGAGTCACGCGCTGCCCGCATGACGGCGCATTCCGAACCGCCACTCGCGGAGCGAGTGACCAACACCCAAAGTCGCTCGCGGAGCGAGCGACCCACCTTAAAACCAAGCCGTTAATCGACCCGATTCTTGCCCGTGAGCATGTCCTTGAGGATCTTGGAAATCTTCGCCTCGGTTTCGGCGAGTTCTTTCATCTCTTTTTGGATCATTTCGTAGTGCGACCGCTCCTTGGAGTCCTTGGCGGTGTCCGGCGCCGGCGCCTGTTCGCCGCGATATTCCCTGGCGTATAGGCCGGTACGGCTGTTGAGTCCCTTCTGCATGGAACGCAGCAGCTTGAGCTGCGCAATGAGGTCCACGAGCGGGTCTTCGCCCGGCGGCTTCGGCGGTCCCGGCGGCGGCGGCTTTTGTCCCTTGTCCTTATTGGCCTGGCGTTGCTTTTTCAGCGCCTCCACCATGTCGGCCAGGTTCTTGATGATCTCGTCCTCAACGGCCGTGGTCACGGCGCCGGTGTCCGTCTGGGCGAGGCGGGCCTTGACCGTGAGCATGTCCTTACGGACCATCTGGAACATCTCGGCGAACGCGATCGCGGAGCCGTCGTTCTCCAGCAGAGCCAACGCGCGGTCGGCCTCTTTGACGATCTCATATTCGCGGTCGGAAAGCACGTTGGAGTCGAGCGCCAACGGCCGTTCGTCGCCCTTGGATCGGCGGATTTCCTGGAGCTTTTCGTCCAGTTTCACGGTGCCGTCTTTGACGGCGATCTGCATGGCCAACATCTTGGCGCAGCGGGCCTGTAAGCGCTCCAGAACGCGCTCGATCTCTTCCTGGCGATCCGCGTTGATGATTTCTTCCAGGTTCTTGATCGCCTTGGCGATGTCGTCGGCGGCTTTCTCCGCGGGCGGCGTAGCGCCCGGCTTGTTGTCCTTGTCGAGCTTGTCCTTGGCCTCCTCCATGTCCTTGATGCCTTCTTCGATCTTCTTGCGCACAGGCAACTTCATCTGAGGTCCGGCCGGCGGCGGAGGGGGCGCGCTTTCGCCGCCTTCGCCCTTGCCTTGGCCGGGCTGACCCTGACCGGGTTGGCCGGCGGACGGGTTGCCCTTGCTTTGGCCGGCCTTGGCGTCGCCAGCCTTGGCGTCGCCGGGCTTGGATTCACCCTTGCCCTCTTTTTGACCTTTGCTATCGCTGCCGCTCTTGCTCGCGCTGGGCTTGCCTTCGCCCGGCTTGCCTTCGCCCGGCTTGCTGTCCTTCGACGCGCCCGGCTTGCCTGCCTCCTTCGACGCGCCAGGCTTCGACTCGTTGCCCTTGGCTTCGCCCGGCTTGGGATCGCCCGGCTTGCCTTCCTTTGATTCGCCGGGCTTACCCTCGCCGGGCTTACCGCCCTCTTTGCCTTCGCCTGCCTTGCCGTCGCTCGGCTTGCCTTCTTTGCTCTCGCCCGGCTTGGCCTCCTTCGCATCGCCGCCCTTGGCCTCGCCAGGCTTCTTGCCGTCTTTCGTCTCGCCAGTCTTGGCCTCGCCCGGCTTGCTTTCCTTGCTTTCGCCTGGCTTGGCGTCCTTCGCTTGGCCCTTAGGGCCTGGGGTGTCGTTTTTGGCCTCGGCCTTACCCTTGGCGTCCGAACCCGGCTTGCCGTCGTCCTTGGCTTCGCTCTTCTTGAAGTCCGGCTTCTTCCCCGCGCCGGCGTTGGGGTCGAGCGTTTTCTTGGTTTCGGCGTGAATCTTATCTTGGGCCTTGGCGAGGTCTTGGCCGGACTTGTTGTTTCGGTCGATCTGCTCGATCAGGCGTCGTTCCTTGCTGTAGACTTCTTTGAGCTTTTCCAACAAGCGCAGGTTGGCCTCGATCTTCTTGCGATTCTCTTTGAAGTCGTCGCCCGATTGCAACAGGTCGATCAGCTTCAACATCGCGACATGCAATTCCTTGTTGCCGGCCTCAATGTCGTTGGCTTTCTGAAACGCCTTGAAGGTAGTCGGGTCTTGCAGGCTTTCGATCACCTTGTCGAACTGGCCGTCCACGGCCAGGTTGCTGATTTCCTTAAGAACCCCATCGAGGATTTTGACTGTAGCCTTATCCTCATCCTTGTCGCTGGTTTCCAGGCGTTGCTTGAGCTTGAGGACTTCATTCTTGAACGCGTCAAACTCTTCGCGAAGGAGCTTCTCCTTGGCCGCGGCCAAATCCTGCGCGACCTTGGAATCCGGGGCCGGCGCGTCGGGTTTCTTGGGATCGTCGGCCCGCACGGTCATGGCGAACGCAACGGCCGTCACGAAAAGCGCGGCAAGGAGTCTACGAGTCATAATGAGTCGTCCTCTCACGTTGGCGAGGGCCGCGGCCCCCGGTGGATGAACTACCCTCGATTCCCCGGCTAGCGCCGGTCGTAGTATTGACGATCCGAGACGGTGCGGCCAACAGCAAGCGACGTTTAGCCGCGACCCGACAGGGGAGCGCGGGATCAACGCACTTCCCTGTCGGCTCGCGGCTAAACCTCACGGCTTCTTCGGCGCCGGTTCGTCAAAGAACGAGTCCTCCAACCGATGCTTGATCTCGGCGGCCAGTATTTCCTGGTCATGCACACCATCCGCAATGTGCGAAATCGCGTGCAGCAGGCTTTCCAGGTTTTCCAGCCCCCGCATCACTTCCAACACCTCGTTAAGGTTCGCCATCAACAGGGCGATGCGCCGGTTCAACTCCTTGCCGGCCGCGCGCGAGGCGTCGATGCGATCCTTGTCCGACGTGCCCTTTTCATCCAGCGCCTTGCGAAAATTGCTATTCGCTTCCAACACCGCCGGGAAGTTGCCGTCCCTATACTTCTCGTCCACAGCGCCCGGCGTCCCTTCAAGAATCTTGCCCAGCGGCGCGACGATCCGCGTCTCCGATTCCACGATCTTTTTCGATTGGATGACGTTGAGCTGTTCCTCGCGCACCATGCGCTGGTAATTGGCGTAGACCTCGCGCGTCGTCGCCAGACAGTTCTCGATGGTCTCATTGCTCTGCTCCGCCCGCGTACTCGGCGCAAGCAAATCCTTCACCTGCACGTCCGGCCGCTCTAGGTTGTGGACGCCCACGTCGAGCGCCTGCGCTTTTTCCTGCAATTCCTGGTAGCGCTTGTTTAGAGCCGCGTATTGCTTGCCCTCGTCCTCGCCGATTTTCATCAGCAATACGCTCTCCGGCACGATCAAAAAGGAGAACGTCTCTTTGCTCTTGCTCAAGTGCGGAATCGGCGCCCCACTCGCCCCCATCTGTTCGTCAGCGTCGGTGTCGGTCGCCTCCAACCAGAGGTCCATCCGGTAATACGGGTGGTTGTCTTCCAGCGCCTGCGGCATCAGCTTCCACAGCGGAAAATCGCAGGCCAGTCGGTCGTCCTGAACGCCGAAAGGTTTATCCTCCCGAAACGGACTTATAACATCTGGTAAGATGTCGAAGTCGTGAACCAGTTGACGGAAGGGCAGCTTCTGACCCTTGCCAAGCAGCTCCTTGATCGTCTGCGTCGGCAGGAATTCATCCTTGGCGTCGCGCATATTTTGGGTAAACAATGGCGTTGAATACGTCTCAGCGTCCCGGTCCTGGCCGAGCAAATAGACCGCCGCCATGAACGGATTGGAGCCGCCGGGCGCCGTCAAAGCCACCACCGGCACTGTAAAGACGGCGTTGACGTCGGTCTTGGTCGCGGTGGTCAGGGTATAGCGATAACGCACGTCGCCGAGCGCGTGGTCGTCGTGGACCTTCGCACCCAACGGAATGCGGGCTTTCCGCGTCACCATGAAGTAGGTTTCGTCGCGGTCTTTGGCCTTGATCGTGGTCTTGCGCATCACCTCCACGCGGGCGTCGGTCAACTCGGGGGCCGTGTCGTCCTGCGGCTTGACCACCACCTTGCGCTTGCCCTTCACGCCGTCCGTGTCGGTGAACTCGAAGTCGAACACCAGATCTCTTCGCACATCGGGCAATTCCAGGCGGAAACCCTTGTGATCGGGCAGCAGTTCCAGCCCGCGGCGGATTTCTTCGCCGGCCTTGGCCTGCTTCACCGCCACAACGCCGCGTCCGCCGCCGGGAACGTCGGCGACAAGGCGCACTTCATCGACGGTCTTGGCCGCTTTCAAGAAAGCCTCTTTCAACTCCTTGTCCGATTTGGCCGTCAGCGACAAATCGGTCCCGGCCGGTATGTCGATGCGCGAGGTTTCACTGCCGGCTTGGAGAACGTCGCGCTCCTCGAACGGCTGCTTCTTACCGCGCAGATCGGCCAGCGAAGTCCTTTCGTCGGGACGATAAAAGAGGTACGCGGGCCGGCTTTCCTGGACGCCGAGAGAGATCAGGCTCGGCGCCGGCACGAGCGTGATGTAACGGCGCGGCGTGTAATAGTCCTCGCCCTGCACCGTGAAGACGACCGATTCTTTGAGGTCGCCGAAGTTGCCGGTGTACTCGTTGTCCTGGGTCTTGCGCATCTCGTTCCGCAGATACGTCTTGTCGCCCGTACATTTCAGGTAAATAATGTCCGGCACGGTGAGCTTGCGCATCGTCCGACTCATGGACGGCTTGGCGGCCAGGGCGTCCACCTTGTCGAGCGTGGCGCTCACCAAGGCCAGCCGGTCGAGACGAGAGAGAACCACGTTTGCGTCCGCGCCTGGCTCGCCAGCGACGTTGGCAACGAGAGCTTCTACCACGTCATCGACGGTGAGACCGACGCTGTCATCGCTGACTTTCCAAGCTGCCGGCGCCTTGGGCGGCGTCAGGCCGTCAAGCCTTTCGGGCGTGAGGTCAGCCCACAGCAACGGCCTTTCGCCGCCGACCGCCGGATCGGTCACGGCCCAATGAGAGAAGCCATCGGAGGTCGGCAAGGTTCGCACCTGGAACTTGCGGTTTCGCAAAGCCACCTCATCCACCGTTAGCCCTAAATCAGGGTCGCGCGGCGTTAAGGCGAACGGCGGCGCTGGTGGAGGACCGGCGGTGATCCAACCGCGATGGGTCGTCAGATCTTCCCACGTCAACGGCCGCCAGCCTTCCGGATATTTTGAATCGGCAATGACGTATTCCAGGGCGCGCACGCGCAAAGGTGGAACCTTGTTGTCCTTGCCGACGCGCAGCTCCTTGCCCTCGAAGCCGATCAATTCCAGCTGCGCCCGCCGAGGCCAAATGGTGTTTTGCAGGAGAATGTTGCGCTCAAACCAGATGGCGGCGGTTTCATTGAAACGGCTATAGCCGGTACGGCCGACGTGAACCTGCCGGGCCGAGTCGAGGGCCAGACACAAGCCGCCCGCGACGAGATACAGGCCCACGGTCAGCGCCGCCGCGACCAGGCCGCGACGGATGAGACGGCCCCAATCGAACGCTTGTTGGACCGGCACTTGTTGGACGCGCTCCGCCGCTTCGTGGATGGTCTCGAGGATCATCGCCGGCGAGTAGCCTTGTTCTTCCGCCCTTTGCAGATCCGACAACTCCACGGCCGTGATGAGGCGGTCGCCGAGCAGCTTGGGGAAGCGACGTTCCAGCACCAACGCAAGAGCCGGGTCGCGGAATTCGCGCAGCAGCCGGCCGACCACTTTGAGAGACACGGCAGTCAACAGGCCGGCCGTCACTGCTAAGAGAATCAACAGACGGGCGGTCCACGGCCATTCTTGCACTATGTCGATGCCGAATAGTTTGAAGAAGCCGTAGTCGAGAGCTAGGCCGATCCAGAACCATAGGGCCACGTAAAGAACCAGCAGCAAAGCGCCTTCCAGACTGACGTAAGTGCGAATATAGCCGCGCAACCGGGCGAGCGGGCTGCGCACGCGCTGATCGGATTCGCTCAGGCTGCGCCGCGGCACGGGGGGGGTGATGGTTGCCATGATTATCCTTCAAAGTCTAAGGCGAGCCGGGGCGCC
>DHJA01000093.1:12562-39931 GCA_002404095.1 Planctomycetaceae bacterium UBA4732
CTTACGCGACCCGGCTCGCCAAGCTTCGCTTACGCCAACCGCAACAACTTCCGTATCAGCCATTCCAGCGACATCAGACCGACCAACGCCGTGAAAGCGTACCATCCCAACTGGACGCGCCCCTCGAAAAAGCGCACGGGCGTGTTCCAGATCGGCCGCGGGTCGCTGTAATCGCGGCGCTGGTTGCTGGTCTTGTCCATGCACTGCGGAATCTCGCTGGCGTTCTTCAAGTTGAAATAGAGACGGGGCCGGTCGTCTTTCTGGTTTTCGTCCAGCTTCGGCCGTTGCAGCTTTTGCAACAGCGCCGTGTAATCCGCCGCGCTCATGCGCGGCTGCACGTCCTCGTCGGCGTAGCTGGACATTTCGACCATCCGCGCGAAATCCGGACGCACGTTGTCCAGTTCTGGGTTCGACGGCTTAACGGTGAACTTGTGTGATATCTTATCTCCGGTTTCGTTCACGGTTACTTCCATCGTGTAGTCGCCTTCCACCGGCGGCTTGAACTTCACCTGGAACCAGCCGTCGCTCTTCGGCTTATACGACATCCATTTCTCTTTTTGCAGGTTCTCCAACTCTAGTTTTTGCTGCTCCGTCATCTTCGGTCCCAACAGCGGCGGCGTGATGACCACCTTAGGCTTGGCGTTCTCGTTGAGACGGACGCCGCCCTTGTCGTCGATGCGGGCCTCCATGACGATCGGCTGGTTGACCGTGAAAACACGGCCAAAGTTCGGCGTGATGCGCTTGACCACCTTGCCCTGATTGAGGGCGCCGGCGTACCGTGACAGTTTGGTCCAAAAGCGCTCTAAATAGGCTTCGTTCTTCTGCCGGAGGCGCCACATCTCGCCCCAGCCTATCCAGACGATGCGGTGGTCGGGGTCGGCCGGGTTGCTCAGGACGATGTACGGCATGTTGGAGCCGTCCTTGAGTTTGGCGCGTGCGTCGGCAAAGCGGGCCACGACCTGGGCGCCCGATTTGGCGTTTTCCACCGGGTAAAAGTTGTAGAAGCCGCGGTTGACGCTGCCGTCGGCCTGGATCGGCCCGAAGAAGTCTTTCCAGTCGGCCAGGAACGGCGGCGGCCCCTTATCGCCCGTCTCTTCGGCCAGCTTCAAAAACTCCATGTCCGGCGAGGCGCCGGAGAAGTCGAGCGGCCAGGCGCGATCCGTGTCGCGATTGGCCTCTTCCAAACGAATGTCGCGCAGCGTCACCGGCAGCAGTTGCAGAATCGGCTTGAGCCGATCCGTTGCGGCGCCGGCAGGCCGCGCCAGTTGCAGCGTGTTCACGGGACCGGCCACGTCGATAAAGCCGCCGCCTTTGTCCGCCCACTGCTTGAACAGCTTGATTTGCTCGTCGCTCAATTGCGCCCAATCCGGATCGAACGCGACGATCACGTCGTATTCGCTCAGGTCGTAGAGCTTGTCGTCGTCGCCGGAAAACTTGCGGTCGATCTGGTCCGGGAACTTCCTCAGGAGCGGCGCATCTTGGACGATGCCTTCGCGCGGCTCGGTGCGGCCAGGCGGCATTTGCAGATACGAGGCCACTTTGACGCGCTGCTTCGTCATGTCGCGCACCAGCATGGCCTGTACGAACTGATACTCATGCGTCGCGGCGCTGGCGAACAGCAGGACGCGCAGCGGCTTCTTCTGCACGACCATGCCGGCCGGGTCGCTGACGTGATCTTTGAAGCCGAAGATTTCTTGCGAATCCTTGGGCGCGCGAGCGCGGAAACGCAGCTCCGCGTCCGGCAGCGTCGGGGCGATCTCCCACTTGCGCACGCCAGGAAACGCCTTGAGGTCCACGCCGGCCGCCGCGGCCAGGGCGAGCGCGTCAATCTGATAGGAAACCTCGACGCGCGGCGGCGATCCCTTGTCGAATTTCGGCGTCTCGGTCGGATGGATCAGAACCTTCTTGCCAAGCGACACGGTCTGCGGCTGGGTCGGTTTATCGCCGGGCTTGGCGTCGATCGACTCCATTAGCACGATGGGAAGTTCCTCTTCCTTGCCGTCCTTCCCCTTGCGCGAGTAGGTCAATTCCAGCACGGCGTTCACGTCTTTCTCGGGCAAGCCTTCCCCGGTAATCTCGACCACGGCGGGAAACTTGTCGTCCGGCTGGATCTGCTGCGGCACGCGCAAGTCGGCGATCTCGATCTTGACCTGCGGCCGCTCCTCGCCGATTCCCACCACGAAGATCGGCACATGCGCCGCCTTGGCGTGTTCCTCCACTTGAGCGAAGCCGGTGGAAGAGCCTTCGGTGCTGCGGCCGTCGGTGAAGATCACGACGCCTTGGAGCATCTTTTTACTCTCATTGTCCAGCAACGACAGGATGGAATCGCCGACGTTGGTGTTATTGAGATAGTCGGCGTCTTTCTTCACCAGGGCGTCGTTGAGGCCAAGGAACAGTCGGAATCGTTCCTGTTGCGCATCGCTCAAATCGGCGGGCGCTTCGACGGCCACCGCCGGCTTCAGCCACGTTTTCCAGAAGTCCGGCGGCAGACCTTCGGCCGGCGGCGTTTCCTTGTCGCGGTTAGGATTGCGCAGCCAGGCGTCGTATTCGCCGCGCGTCCAGTTGCGGTTGTCCTGGGAGAAGTGGAGATATTCCGGATCGAGGCCGCGGGCGAAGCGGAAGCCGTCGATGGGGTTCTTCTCCTCCAGCCGCTTGATGAAATTGGCCTTTTCGTCGGCGAGGAATTGCAGAACCTTATCCTGGCGGGAAAGGAGCTTATCCAGCGGCGCGGCGTCGGTGGGAATGTCGTCGATGGTCGCGGCCATGCTGCCTGACACGTCGAAGAGGACCAGCACCTTAGAGCGACTAAAGCTGTCCTTATAGTCGCGGACGGCCGGCAGCATGAAGAAGAAGGCCAGGAGGGAAAACACCGCCGCGCGCAGCAGCCCGAGCAGCGAGGCCCATAGCGGCCCGACGCCGTGGCTGTCGCGGAAATACATCCAGGCGACGTAGAAGAATCCGCCCGTGAGACCAAGCGCGGTCAGGAACCACCAGATCGAACCGCCCGGAAACTTCGGCACGCCCGGAAACAGAAAGAGGACTAGAATCGGCGGCGCGAGCAGCGCGGCCAGGACGCCCAGCCAGGCCCAGAACAGGCCGGGGCGCGACCGCCGGCTTGCGGCGGTTTGAAATATATAGGCCCCGCTGACGGTCAGCGCGCCGAGAGCGGCGGCAGCAGCCCACAGCTTCATCCACGCAGGCATCGCCTGGTTGACAACGTCGGGCAGCAGAGTGTTATAGCGCTCAAAAATTAGCTCGATATTGTCTCTCAAAAGTTCCGGCAATAGCACCAGGAAACCGTAGACGATGAAGCCGGCTAGGAGCAACGCGAACAATAGCAAACCCAGGACGGCGTGAATCCGAGTGGCCGCCCACGGCGGGGCGGGGGATTGTGATCCGTGTGCTATGCTCATATTCCATGTTCCCTTAACAACCTCGACATCCTCGTTCCCACGCTCTGCGTGGGAACGCACGTCAGGACGCTCTGCGTCCCGTCCCGGGCGCTATCCAGACGCGACGCAGAGCGTCGCGACCTTGCGTTCCCACGCAGAGCGTGGGAACGAGGACGTAAGCGCTTACGCCGCCCGGCTCGCCTTTGCCCCCGTCAACACCGCCGCCTCGTTTTCCTTCAGATGGAAGCTGAGGTGGACGGCCAACGCCTGCTCCGCCGCGAACACCAACGCGATCAAGATAAACAGCACGATCATATTGGATAAATCGGGAGGCGGATCTTTGAAGTCCTCGAAGCTGTCGCCGGGCGAACGCAACACCACCTTGCCGCCCGCCGCCAAGCCCGTCCCGACCGCCGTCTTGCGCACCAGCGTCTCCTTGGTCGCGCGGTTCAAGTCGCTCTCCGCGGCGGAATCCATGTTGAAAGCGTACGCCTGCACTTCGGCCGTGGGCTTGCCGCCCGCGTCGTTGTTCGGGAAGAACTCGAACGTATAGACGCCGGTCTTATCGACGCCGGGCAGCGTCAATTTGTATACCTCGTCGGTCTTCGTTAGCGGCTGAATCGGCCGTATTTGTAGGGCCGGACGATTGCCACCCGCTTTGTCGGCAGTCGCTTTGTTCCACGGGTCGGGCTGCGGCTGATAGCTGATGCGCACCTCCGGCTTATAGCGGGCGGCCTCCAACTCCGGCAGCGCCAGGTCCGTACCGACGATCCGGTTGCGCGAATCGCTTTGGCTGATGAGGTACTCTTGCATCTGTTTGATGAACACCGGATACGTCCATAGCGCGAGGCCGCTGGCCCATTCGTTCCAGCGCAACGTCGAGGGCGACGTGCCGCGCATCGACGTGCCGGCCGTGGTTAGGAAGGCCAGCACGCGGCCCTTGCCGAACGGGCGCGTCACCACCAGCGGGTCGCCGAAACGCACCGTCTTGAGGAAGTCGTCGATGTCGTTCTTGAGGGCGCGCATCGTGGGTTGCGCCCATAGTTCGGCCATGTTCGGCCGATTCGGATTGTCTTTCACGCCCGGATCGTGCATCAGCCCATCGAAGGCGCGGTACAGGTTGTCCAGGTACGGCGTACTCAGCGCTTCCACCACTTTCTTGCGCGCGGCCTCCACACGGTCTTTGTAGATCTCAAATTTCTCGTCTCCGACCGCCAACTCGTTGACCGCGAGAGCAGCTTTTTGCATCGTCTCCTGAGCGGCGCGCTTATACTGGTCAATCGAGTTGCGATTGGGCAGAACGACCACTTTTTGCGCCTGATTCGGCTCCGGATCCCATTGCGACTGCGGCAGGCATTTCCAGTAACGGTCGATCAGCAGATAACGCAGCGCGTCCTGATTCTTCGCCAAGCCGCCCTTGTCCTCCACCGCCGAGACGTGGCCGCGAATGATCGGATTCGACTCGTCGGGGAAGAGGATTTTCGGCTGTTTGTCGTTCTGCAACCGGTCGGCCATTTCATCTTCCGACATTGGCTCTGGCAAATGGGCGTCAAGCAGCACGGGGAACAAATGCTCATGGGAGCGATTTTCGCTCTCCTTGAATAGCTTGTTATAAAAAGCCGGCTCGGTCAGGTCGCCCATAAAGAACGCCACGCTGCCGCCTTTGGAGACGTAATCCTCCAGCTTCTTTATCGTGTCGGCGTTCTTGATGAGCGGCACGTTGACTAGGAAAACGTCAGGGTATTGCTCCAATTTGACCTTATCCAACTCCTCGACCGTGCAGCGCTCCATCTCGTAGGAAGCGGCGGCGCCGAGGGCGCTTTCCAGATAATAGAGATCGCCGTCGCGCTTCCGACTCCGCGCCGGGTTGCCGTCCACGACCAATGTCGGCACCTTCTTGCGCACCTCCACGATCACATCGCGGACGTTGTCGGCGTCTAGCCCCATGTCTTTGGGGTCGTCGTCGATCTGGACGCTGACCTGCACGAACTCGGCGTCGGCTCGTCGCTTGCGGGCGCGCTCTTCCGGCTTGTCACTTTCGCGCACGTCCTGACCGAGTTGCTTCTTCTGGAAAAGCAGCGTGAACTTCTTCTCCGTGCGGTTGCCGGGCTGGAGGTTGTCGATCACGCCCGTGGAAGCCAAATCCTCCTGGAGCCGCTCGCCGTCCTCGATCTTGCCGTCGCGCACGTAGATGCTTCGGGTATAAACGTGCATGAAGGTCTTTTTCGCTTCCGTGCTGTAATTGTGGACGCCGACGGTGAACTCGACCGGCACACCTTCGGCCGCCATTGTGGTCGCGGGCTTGAGATCCTCGATGGCAAGGTTGGCGTGCGGGGCGATGCCTTCCTCGGACGCGCCGCGGAAGCGATGGGCCGTGTCGATGTAGCTGACGTGGGCGCCGATGGCCGTCAGACCGTCCACGGCCTTGGCCAGCGTCTCGGCTTCCGGCCCCGTTTTCCAATCGCGCTCTCTAAAGTCGCTGACGAAGTGGAACACCTTCTTGCCGCGCGGCAACGTCGAGAAAACCATGCGCGCCTTTTCGACGGCCTGGATGGGGTCCACGTGCGTCGCGGCCGGGCGCTTGTCTTGCAGCTTGGCGGCCAACTCGTCGCCGGCGCCGTTGTTGAGCTGCTGGTCGAAAACCACGTCGTCCAGGTCGGACAGCAACACCACGCGCATCTGTTGGCGCGTGCTGGCCTGGGCAATGGTGTCGGCCAATAGTTTCAACTGGTCCTTGGCGAGGTCGAAGGAGTTCGACGCCTTGCCGTTCTCGACAAAATGATCGCCCATACTCGGTGTGTCGTCGAGGACGACGAAGTGAAAGGCGTTCTGTCCCGTATCGCCGCCGAGGCGCAGCCGGCCGAGCAGCAAGCCGACAAGCAGGACGAGCAGGCAGCGCAGCATCAGCAAGATCAATTGTTCGATGATGAGCTTACGGCGGTTGCGTTTCTGCGACTTAAGCAGGAACTCCATCGCCGCCCACCGTACGCGCTTGAAGCGCATCCGGTTGATGAGATGGATGAGGATGGGCGAGCTAACCAACGCGCCGCCGACCGCCATGAACCACGGGTTTACGAATTCCATTGCCAGAACCTTCAGAAAACTAGGCGAGCCGGGTCGCGTAAGCGCCCGGAGATGGTTTCTGCGACTATACCTTCCCTCCGGGCGCTTACGCGACCCGGCTCGCCAAGGATACGCACTGTTACTGCGGGCCGCGCGCCCGAGCCGCCGCCGGCGCCGCGCGGTCGTCCATGCGGTGATGCAAAAACTTGGTCAGCACGGCGTCGAGGTAGTCGCCGGTGCGCACCAGATGATAATCGATGCCGATGCGCGTACAACCGCGGCGCACTTCCGTCAAATACTCGTCCAGCGCTTCCAAATAGCCTTCGCGCAAGGCGCGCGGGTCGCATAAGAGCTGTAAAGGATCTTCCATGCCCTCAAAGCGGGTGGTTCCCGCGAACGGAAACGTCATCTCGTCCTCGTCCAGGACGTGAAAAACGAGGATGTCATGGCGCCGTTGGGTGAGCATTTCCAGGCTGCGCATCAACGGCTCACGGTCGATCAGCAGGTCGGAGATCAGCACAATCATGCTGCGCGAGTGCAGTGTTTCCGTGGCCCGCCGCAGGATTTTTTGAATGTCGGTCTTCTCGCGCGGCTTGCTGACGTGCATCGCGTTGACGATGGCGTCGATGTGCGTCATCTGACTACGGGCCGGCACGATCTGGCGCACGTCCGAATCGAACGTGATGCAGCCGACGGCGTCCTGTTGGCGCAGCAGCAGGTAAGCGAGGCAGGCGCCAGCCGTGCAGCCGTAGGCGTATTTATTGAGGGCGCCGCGGCCGTAGTGCATCGACTCGCTGACGTCCACGATGAGATGGCAGCGCAGGTTCGTCTCGGCCTCGTACTGTTTGATATAATAGCGGTCTGTTTTGGACCATACTTTCCAATCGAGGTGGCGAATGTCGTCGCCAGCCGTGTATTCCCGATGCTGGACGAATTCGATGCTGTGGCCGTAGACCGGGCTGCGGTGCATTCCGCTGATGAAGCCTTCGACGACGTGCCGCGCCCGCAGTTCCAGGCGCGTGATCTTGGCAATCGTCTCAGGGTGCAGAAAGCGGCGGGGATCGTCTTCGTTTACTGGCACGGGGGATTCTCAGGGGGTGCGCGGGCGCTGTCATACTTTCATACAAGCCTGAAGCGCAAGCGAAGGTTTTGACAATGCCCTTCGCTTGCGCTTTAGGCTTGTAAATTAAAACTTCACGACGCGAAAATCTTCTTGAAGCGCTCGTCGCGCGACAGTTCGCTCTCCTTGGTCGGCGTGTCCTCGATCAGCTTCTTGACCACCACGTCGGGCGTAATGCCTTCCGAGGCGGCCGTGAAGTTGGTGAGGATGCGATGTCGCAGCACCGCATACGCCAGCGCCTGAATGTCATCGGTTTGGACGTGGACGCGGCCATGCAGCAGGGCGCGAGCTTTGCCGCCCAGGATGAGATATTGCACGGCGCGCGGGCCGGCGCCCCACGAAAGCCAGTCCTTGATGAACTTGGGTACGCCCGGTTCGCCGAGGCGCGTCTGCCGAACCAGCGCGAGCGTATAGCGGATGACGTGATCGCTGACCGGCACCTTACGAACTAGCTTTTGTAGGTCAATGATCTGGTCGCCGCCTAGCACCGGATGCACTTCCTCGGTCTGCAGCGATGTGGTGCGCCGCGCGATCTCGAACTCCTCGTCGAACTTCGGATAGCGCACGAAAACCTTGAACATGAAGCGGTCTTGCTGGGCTTCGGGCAGCGGATAGGTGCCTTCCTGTTCAATGGGGTTCTGCGTGGCCAGCACGAAGAACGGGTCGTCGAGCTTGTGGCGGACGCGGCCGACGGTCACTTGCCGTTCCTGCATCGCTTCGAGCAACGCGGCTTGCGTCTTGGGCGGAGTGCGGTTGATCTCGTCGGCGAGGATGACGTTGGCGAACAGCGGGCCTTGCAGAAACTTGAACTCGCGCGAACCCGTGCTTCGGTTCTCCTCGATAATCTCAGTGCCGGTGATGTCGGCCGGCATGAGATCGGGGGTGAACTGAATACGGCTGAACGCCAGCGACAGCGACTTTGACAGCGTGGAAATCATCAACGTCTTGGCGAGACCGGGCACACCTTCCAGAATGCAATGCCCCCGGCTGAATAGCGCGATAAGCAGCTCTTCAATGACTTCATCCTGGCCGACGATGACACGGCTCAACTGGCGCTTGATGTCGTTGAAGCCGTCGCGCAACTTGCGCACGGAGTCGAGGTCTTCCTGGCGCAAGTCTTCGACGGGGGCGGCCGTCGCCAGCGGTGCGGCCTCGACGCTGCCATTCTTGGCTTTCGGACTGAACGAATCGCTCATGCGGGGTCTCGCTTGGAGGATGAAGGATGCTCGGTTAGCGCTGATAAATCGGCAGACAGGCGTTGTCCAATTGCATAATGGCTAGATGCACGGCGGTGATAAACGACGGCCCGACTTGGCCGCCGGTCCAACTGCCGTCGTTCGTCTGAGCGGCCTTGAGCTTAGGGAACGTATGAGCGCGGTAGGTGCTCCACTTAAGACGGTCGGCTTCCTTCGACTCGGGGAACAACTTACCGTAACCGTCCTCGCCCAGCTTGTAAATGGCCTGGGCGTAGTAGTAGTGCGTGTACTCGTCGTGCTGGGCGAAACGCACGTCGCCGACCGGCTGCACGACTGAGCGGGCGAACGTCAGCCACTTCTTGACAAGCGGCGAGTTGTAGTCGCCGGCGCTGAACCCGCAGGAGATGGCGGCCGAGGTCAGGGCCGGCCGGCCGTCACCGCCGCCGCCGCCCGCCAGACTATAGATGACGCCGCCCTGTTCGTTGGTCGATTCCTGGAGATAGTTGACCGCGTTCTGAATTGCGTCCGGCGGCACGACAATGCCGGCGTCGCGCGCCGCTCGCAAAGCCTGTACTTGAGTGATTGTCACGGAGCCTTCGTCGAAGTTGTTGCCTTCTTTGGCCGAGATGTAGCCCCAGCCGCCTAATTTGAGTGGCTTATTGGCTTTATCTCTGAAGCGCGTCGATTCACGCTCCGTCTGGGCGTCGCGCGTGAACTTGGCGGCGCGCGTCAGCTGGTCTTCGAGCTTACGGCGCCGTTCGCCTTCATCTTCTTCGCCGTAGATGCAGGACAGAAAGAGCAAGGCGTAGCCGTGGCCGTACATATAGCGGCCGGCCTCGCCGGGGATGTTGGGGTTGCCGAGCATCCCGTTGGGCATACTGCGGGCCATGAGCCAATCGACGGCCCGGCGGATGTGGTCTTTGTACTTGCCCTCGCGGAGCGTACTGCCCTGCATCAACATGGCCATGCCGCTCAGGCCGGTCATCGTCAGCGGATACTGGCCGCCGAACGCTTCCCAATGGCCGTCCTTGCTCTGGGTCTTGGCCAACCAATCGAGACCTTTGTCCACGCAGGGCCGATACTCGGCCGGGATTTCGTCGGCCCGCGCTCGGTTGGCGCCCGTCCCCAGCAGCGCCAGGGCGCCGAGACCGGCGGCTCCTGCCGCCAGCGCCTCGCGCCGCGTAGGGTCTAGTCGAAAAGGGGTGCGCATCAGGTCGGCTCCTTATTGGACAACGGCGGCGTCTCGGCGACGACGCGGCCCGCATACGTTCTGACGATTCAACCGCCGCTTTCTCACAACCTGACGATACACTACCTATAAGTCCTATGGGACCTATAGGACTTATAAGACTTATGGGGTCTATAAACTAGCCGATCACGGCGCCCGCTTGGAAGCCGTCGGCTTGTCGCTTTCCAGCGCGATCGTGACTTTCTCCATCGGGCTGATGAATTCGATCTTGCCGTTGCGGCCGTCCACCTCCAAGGTATGGAATTGCTGATTCGTTAGGTTGTGATCGTCCAGCTTCAGATTGCCCGTCCGCTTCTCGATGACTTGAACCGAGGACTTTGGGGTCATCTGGCCTGTAGGTTCTTGCTTCATGGCGTTCGCTGTTAACAGCAACATCGGCATCTCTTGGAACTGATCCAATACCAACTGCGTGTTGGGGGCGAACGCTTCCCAGTACAGCGCGCCCGCCGCGCGCGGGAAGGCGTAAATCCGACCATTGACGTTCAGTCCGCGGAGACCAGTGCCCGGCAGCAAGTTCGTGTTCACGTGAATCCCCGCTTCCACGGGGCCATCGGGGATCACGTATATATGCGAGGCGTCGCCGAGGACGGTCAGCGTCACATCTTTTGTTAAGTCTTCCAGTTTGATCTTTTCGCTGTTAGGCTTCAGCACTTCCTTCCGCGTCGTCAGGTCAATGACGCGCACCTGACCGTTCGGCTCGACCACGCCGGCCAGGTCGCCGCCTTCCGTCCGCAATACGTGCGATTTCGGGGCGAACGCTTGCTTCCATATGTCTTTGCCCGTCAGCGGGTCGTACAGCCGCAGCGTCACGGCGTCCTTGTCTTTGTCGGCCACGAGGATGTCGCGGCCGACCAGGCGAATACGGCGCTCGGAATCGTACAGGTGGTGGAAGTCCGGCGCCTTGACGGTCGCCCCGTCGTAAAGGCGGAACACGCGCGTGGAAACCGGGACCGATTTGGCGTCTGACGACATTTCCACTACGAAAACATGCTGATCGTCGCCGAAGATGCGGCTGCGCGGGCCAACGTCGGAGCGCATCCATAAGACGCGGCCGCTGACGGGATCGACGGCCGTCAGGGAATCCTTCGTTTGCAGGCAAACCGCGGCCCCTTCCAGCGGGCCGGTCTGGCCGAGTTGTTGCGTCCAGCCGTCGGCGTGGAGAACCTGCACACTGCCGTCGCGCGGATCGACCGTCACCTGGGCGAACGGCCCACGGCCGTTGGGCTGCGCCGCGTCGGGGCCGCTGGCGCCGTTGATAAGGTCTTTCGTCCATAGTTTCCGGCCCGTGGCGGCGTCGAGGCCAAAGACCATGTGGCCGACCGGCAGAACGACGAGGTGACCCATGTTCATAAATGCGAAATGCGGGGCCGGCGGCGGCTGGCTGCTCGCGCCGACCGCGCCCGGAAATCCGCCCCGAATAAAGCCCCGGTTGACTTGCATGTACATGTTGTTGTTCATGAATACGGACTGGAACATCGTATTGGGGACGGAGATCGCAGCCTTCCAATACGGCTCGCCCGTCGTCCGATCCACCAGCTTGATTTGTTCATTATTATTGCCGGCGCCGAATTGGATGCCGAGGCTGTAGCGCTGGAAGAACGGTAGGTCTTCGCCGTCGTGGCTGAACTTGAACGTCTGGTTCCGCAACTGGGAATTCTCAGGCTCCGCCGTCGCATGGAGTCTGCCGGAGGCGCCGAACGGCGGCGGGGCGTCCAGGTGCGACCAGAGCCGTTTGTCCGTGGCCATTTCGTTAAAAATGTCGGCGCCCGTCTTGCCGTCGCGCACCTTCACCGTCGGATAGCGGTCGCGCAACACGCGGTAATAATAGGCGGCGTCTTCCAGCAGTCCCTTGCGCGTGTTCAGCCGGGCCAGGCTCTCCACCGCCCTCGCCGCCACCTCGGGGTCGCGCGTGCGGGCGCGCAGCAAACTTAGCTGCCGCTCGGCGTCGATCAGCGCGTTCGGATCTTTGTCGTCGTCCATGAGCCGTTCGGCTAGGTGGAGACGCGCTTCCTGCCCCACGGCGAATAGCGAGCCGAAAAGCGTCACGAACTTCCGCAGTTCGGCGGGATCGTCCCGGCTTTCAATTTCCTTCCAACGCGAAGCGATTCGCGCCTCCAATGGCTTGCGTTCCACTTCCGTGGCGCCGGCCACCATGGCCGCGATGCGTCCCTGCGCCAGCACGTCCGGCGCCGCCTTGACCAAGCGCTCGTCCACCAACGACAACAATTCTTCCTGCAGCGCTTCGCTGTTCATCTCCAGATACTTGTCGAACGCTTCCGTCAGTTTGCGTTGCCCTTCCTTGCCCTTGGCGATGAGGTAAAGGTAGTTGGTCCGCCGCCGTCGGGCCTCGACGCGCTGCGTTTCCGTGGCGCCGGCGGGCAGATCGAGGCTGCACAACGCGGCGTAGTCTTCCTCGTACCTCTCGGCCTTATCGAAGTTATGTTGGAAGTCTTCGGTGAGGGCGTCGTAAAGTTTGTTGCGGACGTTGCCGACCAGATCGGCGGGCGGGTTGTTGCGCAACACTTGGCGGAAGTCCTGGACGGCCCCTTCGAGGTTGCCTTCCTCCAAACTCAATTCGCCGCGGTCGAACAAGCCTTTCGGATCATTGGGGTTGGCCTTGAGCGCCTCGGTCATCGCCGCGATCTTGATCTTGAGCTGCGGGTACGCCACCACCTCATCAATCGTCTGCGAGACGATTTCATCGTTGAAGAACAGGAGATTGCCCGGCGATTTAACGTCTTTGCCTTCCACGGCCCGCGCCTTGGTGTGGCCGGTGACGATGCCGCGGTCCACGTCAATGGCGCAGATCTCCGGCTCTTTGCTGGCAATCGACTTTTGCAGAGGGAGATAATAGGTATTGTCGCTGGCGGCGCCAAAGCCGGAGGGCAGGCCGGTTTCCACCGTCCAGGCGTCGTCGCCCTTGGCGAGCGTGTAGGCGTGGGCCGTCTTCGTGCCAACGATAATCACCTTGCCGTTGACGACGCCGCCGAGATAGAGGTCGTTTTCCTGGCGCGGCCTGCTCCATGCGGGCGTACCGTCCTTGAGGTTGACGCAGTGAAGGGACTTCGAGTCGGGCGCGGTGAAGACGACCTTTCCGTCCTGGATGATCGGCGCGGACACCTTCCAGCCCGACTGCGGCGGCGATGGGTTGTACATGCCGTTGGGATTCATTCCGCCTATGAATCGACCTCTAATCGCCATTCCCCCCGGCCCCATGACCATGCCCGTGTCTTCGGGCGCGTCGGTCTTATCACGGTAGGGATACGCCCACAGCAGGCTGTCCTGGAGCAGGTCGATGCCAATGACGTAGCCGAGATTGGTCGGGCAGACCAACACGCCCTCGCCGTAGGAAAGGTGCGCCGCATGGATGCGCCGCAAGGGGTCTTGTTGCATTTGGTTGTCGCGGGCGGTGCCCAGCGACAACACGAAATCGATCTTCGGCGTCCAGCCGAGGCCATTGCGGACGTTCTCCATACAAATCAGCCGCAGTTCCTGCTGCTTTTCGGATAGCACATAGAGCTTGCCGTTGAGACACAGCGGCGGCCCGAGGAAGTAGCAGTCGGCGAACTCGCCCTTTTCGTTCTCAGCCGGTACGTTCCATGCGATCGCGCAATCCCTCGTCAGGTCGTAGGCCATGAGCCGACTATGGCTGAGGGCTTTGACAATTTCCGGAGGCCAGCCCATGTTGGGGTTCGGGTTGCCGGGGAAACCCATCTGCTGGGCATAGGCGGCCGGCGGCGGGACCGCCAAATCTTCGATGGTATAAGCAAATTCGCCGTCGGTGCTCAGTGTGCCGATGGTGGTGTTCTCAAACACGATGCCGGGCCTTTGCGCGGGCTGCCCTTGCGCGGGATTGCCCATGTACAGCGCATTCCACTGGTTTAACACGCTTTCCCGGCCGGAATCTTGCATGAACCAATCGAAGCCGCCGCTGATGGGGGAGTATCCGACGCGGCCTCCCGTCTCCATATTGACGGCTTCTATGCCCGCATAGGTGCGGTAAACAACGAGCGGCGTCTTTTTGCCGCCTCCCTTGGTCGTCCTGCGCGTCACCAAGGCGGCTACAGGAAACTGCGACGGCATCACGGGCTGATTGACTCGCGCCAGGTGATCGGCGGCTGTCTTGAAGAGAATACCTAGCTTGGTATCGAACGTCTGTGGGCGGGATGAGCCGTTTGCGTTCGTCGCCCCACTCGGCACGTCGGTCCGCTGGATCAGATTCGTCGGGCCCATGAACGCGGGGCCGCCCTCGCCCTTGCCGGTATGGCTGACGTCGCCCAGGAAGTACGCCCACTGCCGGCCCACTACGTCAACGGCGCGGGCAAGGCCGCCCAGGTAATCCTTCAATTCCGTGACGCTTCTGGCTTCGTCGCCGAAATAGACCTCGCGGATGCCGCGGGCGCGGGCCGTCTGCCAGATGGAGTCTTCGCCGCCCTTGTCGTCGGCCTGGTGGAAAGCGTAGGCCGCGCGGAATAGCGTCTCCGGCGACAACGAGTCAGCGCCGCCCGCCCGCGTCATCAGCAGACTGAAGTAGCGGCCGGCGGTGCGGAAATCGCCGCGATCCATGTAATGGGTGGCGAGCTGGTCGGCCGCTTCGCCGCCGGCGTCGGTGTGCAGGTATCTGCGCACCACCAGGCCGAGCAGGGCCAGCCGCTCCTCGGTGGTCGCGGCGTCCTTGGCTTTCTTGAGATACTCGTCGGCCTTGGGACCGGCCTTGCCGAAGGTCTTATACGCCTCCAAACCGGCGGCCGGCAGGTTGGCGAGCAGGCGGTTGGCTTCGGCGCGAACGCTGGTCGGGACGATGACTTCCTTGCCGTCCGGCCCTTTACGCGGCAGTGGAGCGAACTTGTCTTGGGGATCGTCGAGGATGCGTTGCAGCGCTTCGACGACTTCCGGCCAGCGCTTGGCGTTGATGTAATCCAAGGCTGCTTCGATGCTGCGACGGGCCTGAGCGTCCTTGGGCAAGTCGAAGGACGCGGCGTCGGCACTGCCGGTCGCGGAGGGCGGGAGGGCTGGGCCGTCGATTATGACTGTTGTTTTTCCCTCCTTGATTTGTACCTGAGCGAAGGCGGAATGCAGGCAAGCCGCGCAACCCAGGGCCGCGACGGCCGTCAGGACCACAACAACCCGGCGAAGGCTCCACGACATTGGCATTCTTCCTTAACTTGGAACTCTGTCGAGCGCGGGACGAGGCGGCTATGAGGATTGTCTCACGACGGTCGCGGTGCTGGCAAGCGGAATCCCCATATAGGATGCTGACGACGCTGCCATCGGGAACTAACTGGTTCGCGTCCTTTGGTTCGCCGCGTTTACGTTTCGCGGCGAGCGGCGTGAAACGTGAACGGGGCGAACCGACGCCACTGTAATTCCCGTTTACTCTTATGCGGACGACCTTGCGCATCCACCGCTGATTGGAGCGTTATTGCGGGTTTCCAACACAAGCTGACATGGCGCGCCAGTCCGGCCCATTCGGCATCACGAAAAGACACCGGCCGCCGCTCCGCTCCGCGTACAGTTCGCCCAGGGCGCGCTTTTCCTTGGAATCGTCATTACTCCAGTAAACATCACCCTTGTATTCCACCACGAGAATACGGCCGTCGCGCAACTTTGCCACGAAATCCGGATAAAACCGATCCGTTGAGGTTGGCAACCAAAACGAGGTTTCGGGCCGACCGGCTAAGTTGCGCATCCAGACTTCCACTTCATCCATCTGATCGAGCCGGACGGCGCATTCGTACTCTTCGCCCTCGCCCTTCAGTTCGCCGACAGGCGGGACGTAGTGACGCTGGAATCGGTAGTGGCCGTCGTAAAACCAGTTCGGGGCGTAGCGATCCACGTCGAATTCAAAACAAGAGGCGGGGTCCACTTCGACTAATGCCGTCTGGGGGCCGAAGAGATACGCCTGATACGCTTGCTGTCGATGGGCGCCGCGAAGCTGGCCGATCTTTTCCTCAATGGCGTTGCGCAGTCGATATTTCAAACGGGCTAGTTGTTCGACCGTCACTTTTCGCGATTCCATCAGGTCGGATACTAGCCGATGAATGAACAACGACGATTGCACCTGCGGCACGTCAAGATGGCGGATATTCCGGTCGAGCCAGTTCACCAGAGCCGGCGTATCCCAGCCGGGTTCGCCTGTCACCAACGCCATTTGCTCGTGTAGCTCGTTGGTGAAATGCTTCAGTTCGACCCGGCCGGCTTGAGTTACGTCGATTTCTCCCGTCTTGCCGCCGCTCCAGGTGGACGGAAAAATCCCTTCGCTCAAAACGTGATCGCATTCCGCAAGTTTCCACCGCGCTTGTAGAAAGTGACTTTCGCCGACGAGTTCCAAGTAGGGCTGACGGCGTTCACGGAAGCGCGTCAACTCCGTCTGCCATCCCTTTTCCCACTCGTGCCAGCTTGCTCCCGCCTTTAACCCGTTGAGGGTGTCACCGGCGGCCCAGCTTCGATTTTGGGCGGCTCGGACGGCCCCGGCTGTTGGGTTCTGGCCACCGCGATAGCGCGGGCTAGCAGTGAGGTCACGAAATTATGGAAGCTCAGTTCGAGATTGGGCTCTCGGTACTCGCCCTTGAGGCCGCCTTCGCGCGACGACATAAGGAAACAGCCCGCGTCGTATAGGCGCGCTCGCACCAATTTGGTCAGGAGTTGGTTGTATCTTTCGGCGTAGGAAGCGTCCTTGAACTCGGCGAAGACCTTGAAATGCGGCTCCTTTACACGCACCGGGGCATTGGAGCCGGGCGCGTCTTCCAGCATCATCAGATAGCCAAGCCACGGGCGATCCGAGGGCTTGAACGCGCCTTCCGCATACGCGGCCCACAAGTCGGCGGCGCTGCCAAGCGATTCCTCGCTACGATTGTTAAAGTTATTGCCGAAAGAACCGACCTGGGACTTGAATTCGACGATGGCCACAAGCCTGCCGTCCGCCACTACCAGCAGATCCCAATTCTTTTCGGCCCGGAACCAGCCCGGCAGTTCCGTCTTTTTCCGCCAGTAGATCGTGGCACGCTGTAGTCCGGCGGCCTCCAGAAGCGCCGCCACTAGTTCGCGGAAGCCATCGAGGTGCTTGCCCCCAGTGACGGCGCCGCGGTCGCCTCGATCCTTGTCGTCGTCTCCGCCCTGCCTCTGCGACTGGCTGCCGCGCTGCTGCCAGAAAAAGACGACGGCTTGACGCAATCGCTGGTCGAGATCCGCTAGCAGGTCGCTCATGGGCGACGGCCTCAAGGGTGAACCGTCACGGTCGTGGTTGAAAACAGGCCCGCGGTATTACCCGAGAGCCTGGCTTGAGCGAAATCAAAATAGCGGGGGTCCACTTCTACGCCGACGCTGTTACGGCCGCACTGAGCCGCGGCCAGCGAAGTGGTGCCCGTGCCGAGGAACGGGTCAAGAACGACGTCGCCCACGAAGGAAAACATGCGGATAAGCCGCGCGGCCAGTTCCAGCGGATAGGGTGCGGGATGGTTGCGAGTGGAGGCGCCGGTCAGGCCGGTCCAGATTTGCTGAAACCAGCTTTGGTAGTTGGCTTCGGAGATAATACTGAGTAAACGGGTGGGCAGGTCTGGGGTGCGATAGCCGCCGGGCTTCCGCTCCATCAGAATGAACTCCACATCGTTCTTGATAACCGAGTTCGGCTCGTAGGGCTTGCCAAGAAAACTCGATCCATTGCCCTCGGCCTCGAACCGCGCGTTGGCGATCTTGTGCCAGATGATGGGCGCGAGGTTATCGAAACCAAGGACACGACAGTGTTCCTGGATGGACGAGTGGAGGGGCACGACTGTATGGCGCCCCCCATTCCTCCGGCGCGAAAGGCAGACGTCGCCGACCACGCAGATCACACGGCCGCCCGGAACCAGCGCGTCGAAGCATTTCCGCCAGACCTTGTCCAACTCCGCCAGAAACTGTTCGTAATCGGCGACGTGGCCGAGCTGTCCGTCGGTCTTGTTGTACTCCTTGAGCGTCCAATAAGGCGGCGAGGTAAGGACAAGATGAACGCTACCGGGCGGCAGCTGTATTTCCCGCGAGTCCTGACGATAGACGTCATGCGTGGTGGGAATGTGAGGGATTGCCCGCTCAATCTCGGCGGTAAGAGTCTGATCCTTGGCGAGACGGGGTATGTCCCTCTGAACGTCGTTCAGGGAACGAAGCCGTTCGGGGAGGAAAGACAGGAGGGGATGGTCGCCGTTGCAATCAAGCGTGGGCGAGACCTGAGTTTTCATGGCGGCATGCCGTCCTCTTTTAGTCCGTCGCCATCCGGTCAAGAGTACATTGTCGCCCTGTGGCGGCCGCAGTCAAGGAGATCAGCAAATCCGGGAGCCTGCTTTTCATTCTGTATACAGCAAATAGGGCCGACGGCGTTCGCGGAAGCGCGTCAATTCCATCGTCCATCGCTTTTCCGGCTCGTGCCAGTTCGCCCCCCCGCTTCAGACCGGCGAGCGGCGCGGCGTTGCCGAGCAGACAGTCGTAGCGATCCACTTGCCAGTCGTTGGGGTAGAGATGACGCAGCGCTACGCCCGTGCGCACCGGCCGGAAGCGCGACCCTTCATCCGCCAACTTGCCCTGGGCGGCGTAGTACGGCAGCAGCGCTTTCAGCGCGGCCAGGTTGTCTCCTTGCACGAGCAGATTGCCGGCGTCGGCCCGTTGTCCATCGCCGGCGGAGAGCGCCTTGTCGCAATGGAGCAAACGGTACGGCACTTCCCGATGATGATTGACAACCGCTTTCTTGCCGATCCAGTCAAGCGTGGGCATGAGTCTTTGCTCTTCTTTGTATATTCTGTGTCTCTGTGGTGAATCTTACCGAATGCGACATTTGAAAGGCGCCATGCGAACCGTTGGTTTATCCTATTGGCGTTTGCTCGACCTCGCGCGGGAGTCATGCTTTCGCGGCGGCTTTGGCGGATGGAAAGTGCGGAAATTAGGCCGCGACAGCATGGCGCCCAACTTGTGCAGATATTGCACGAACCCTTGGGCGGCAAAACGCTTGGCGGGTTGGCGGGCGGCATCTAAGTCCTTTGCCGCTAAGGACATCGTCCCGCCAACCCCCGCTCGCCAACCCGCCTTTGGCGGGCGGTTGGCGGGCGACGCTCCCTAAAATCCCGGCGGGGCAACCGCCACAGGAATAAGCCGCGGCCGCGGCACCATGACGCCGACGACGGCGCCGTGACGCTGCTGTAGCTGGCCGAAGTTCAGGCGAAGGAACTCGTGCAATTGACGGTCGGCCCCGTTGGACAGGTAGGCGCGCGCCATTTCAGCCATGTGGGAGTCGTAAAGTCGTTTACTATGCGTATGCAAAGCGCAGCGGCCGTTGTGTCGCCGTAGGTCGCCCTCAAAAGCGGGGCTGATGTGATACAGTTCGTGGAACAGAGTGATGAACTTGTCGTCGAAGCTCTGGTCCAGGAAGCGCGGCAAACAGAACGTCACCAGATAAAGCATTTCCCGGCCGTCCACGAAAAAGCGCTGCACCTGATACGGAACGTCGTGCCGCCGTCGCGTCAGCGCGCCGCCATGGCAGCGCAGCGGCGTCACGCGGGCTTGGAGGCCGTGACGCCGGCCCGAACGCGCCTGGAGGACGCCGAAGAGCAGACGCGATACGTCGATGTGCCGGAGGGCGTCGCTGTGCCGCACCACGTCGGCGCAGAGCCGACGGACTTGGCCGCAGAAGTCGAACGGCCGATTCGTCTTGGTCATGAGCCGTTTTTCCTGAAGGGTGTGCGTGACAACACCCCTTCTGTCGGGAAACGGCTCTTTCAGCTGCGCTACCTAGGTCGGACGCTCGGCCCGGCCTTCTCCGCAGCTGAGGCAGAAAATCATCGAAAGTCATTGATGGCAAAGACCTTGACACAAAACCGCCCCTGTACTTGTTAACGGCGTTGCATGGCACCCCCGACTGTAGAGGCTGTATGCGTAGATACCAATGGCGCCAGGGCCGCGACCGCCGTGGGCTTCGGTAGGCTGAAATAAAACGTCGCGCCGCGGCCGGCTTCCGACTCAACCCAGAGCTTGCCGCCGTGGGCCTCCACGATCTTTTTACAGATCGCCAATCCGGCGCCCGTACCCTCGACCTCCTCACGCCGGTGCAGTCGGCGGAACATACGGAAAATCTGGTCGTGATATTGGGCTTCAATGCCAATACCATTGTCGCGCACAAAGAAAGTCACGAAATCCCCATTGGCCTCGCCGGACGCTTGGGCGTCGGTCTCCGGTTTGGCGCCAAGGACGATTTCAGGCATTTCGCTCTTGTTGTACTTGAGGCCGTTGGCGAACAAGTTGGCGAGGAGCTGCATGACGCGCTCGCGGTCGCCGACCACCGCCGGCAGCGGGCCTTCGACGCGCACCACCGCCCGTTTTCTTTGGATCAAATCATGCAAGTCGGCCCGTACCACATCCACGGTCTCGTCCCACGAAAACGGACGCGGCGTGTGCATGACGCGCCCGGCCCGGCTCAGGACCAACAGGTCGTCAATCAGGGCGCCGAGGCGCCGGCTCGCCTGGATCAAATGGTCGATGTACTCGCGGCCCTCCTCGCCAAGGGCCGGGGCGTAGTCTTGCGACAAAAACGTACTGAACGCCTCAAGGGTGCGCAACGGCTCCTTGAGGTCATGCGACACGACGTAGGTGAAATCTTCCAACTCCTGATTGATACGGCGAAGCTTGCCGTTGGCCTGCTCCAACTCGACGGCCTTGTCGCGCAGTTCGTCGCCCAGCCTTTTACGCTCCGTCAAGTCGAGTGCGGCGCTGCGCGAGCGGATGAACTCGCCTTCGGCGTTCATGATGGTCGTCGTGCCGATCCAGACGTCGATGACGGCGCCGTCGCGTTTGAGCCAGCGGGTCTCCACCTCGCCGGGTCGCTGAAACGCCGCCCGGTCGCGCCGAAAGGCGGAGCGGCCGGCCGGCGTTAGTAGCTGCGTGTACGGGCGTCCAATGAGGTCGTCGCGCTGATAACCGAGGGTCCGCACCATTGTCTCGTTACAGGCGGCCACCCGGCCGCGGGCGTCAAGACTGAAGTAGATGACGGGGGCGTGATGGTACAAATCGCGGTAGCTTTCCTTGAGCCGCTTAAGGTCGGCGTTGATTTCGCGTAAGCGGGCGTTGGCCTGGGACACTTCCTCGGTGCGGCGCCGCAGCTCGCGCTCAGTCAGGACGCGATCGGTCACATCGAGCAAGTGACAGCGCAGATTGAGCGGAACGCCCGCCTCGCTATAGCAGGTCATCGCGTCCATCAGCAGGTGGCTTTCCACCAACGACAAACCGGAGTCGCCGCGCCGCGACCGCTTGCGCCCCGGCTTATCGGGCGTCAGGACGCGGAAGGTGATGTCGTGGCCTTCGCCGTCTTTCAGCGATTCCCGGAGGGTCGCATGTAAGCCTGCGATGTCGTCCGGGTGAACAATGTCGAGAAAAGAATGAGCCACGAGGTCGGAGATGCCGCGGCCGATGAACTGCTGTAGCGGCGTGGTGGCGGCGATCCAGTGGAGGTTGGGGGCCAGCCGGGCGATCATACGCCGCCGTGTGCCGCCGCCCAGATAGCGCGTCGGGCCGAGCGCATCGTCAGCGGCGCCGCGATGGGCGTCGTCAGCGCGGAGCTTTTCGGCCAATTCCTGGATGCGGACGACTTCGACCAAGGCTTCTCGGTAGCAGCCGACCAGTCCACTCAATCGGTCCAGGACTAGTTGCGCGTCGGCGTCGAACTCCCCTAAACGGCCGTTGGTTTGAAGGAGTTGCTGCGATGGGTTGGTCTGTAAGGCCGTGACGCGCACCGCCAATTCTTGCAGCTGGTGCTTATAACGCCGCTGGACAAACCATGCGGCGATCAGTCCGACGCACGCGGTCAGACCGGTCGCGGCGAACAGCAGCATCCACGTTGGCGGAAGCGGCGTTCCCAGCCACTCCAGCAAAATGAGAGGGACGGTCACGACGACCGCCGCGACAACACCGAATAGCCCGGGCCACAACCGAGTGCGCATGCGTACTCGCGCAAGGAGGACGGGAAGAGCGAATACTTAATAAGGATGCGGAATAAATTGAGGAAAGGCAAGAAAAAGTCTGAGGAATGCGCATGTAGAATGAAGACGCGCCGTTTAGCCGCGACCCGAAGGGGAGCGCGTAACTCAAAACGGGCGGCTTTTCCAGGTTCATTCCGGCAGCGGCCGCCCGCCGGTTTCCGGTGCCAGCCAGATGATCGCCAAGCCGACTATGTAGATGAGGCTGATGGCCGCCCCCGCTTGCGCATAATTACCTGAGGACTGGTCTTTGCTCATGAGATAGCCCATAACCAGCCCTCCGCCGGCGGCGATGATCCGGCCGGCGTTGTAGGCGAAGCCCTGGCCCATGGCCCGTATCCGCGTCGGAAACAGTTCCGGCAAGTACAGCGGCAACCAGCCATAAAAGGACGCCGTAAGGGCGCCCGTCAGCGTCACCACCGCCAGGAACCAGCCGTCCACGGCCGGATGCAGCTGCGTCTGCCAGCGGAATAGGTAGGCGCACACCAGCAGGGAGCCGAGGCACATGCAGAAATAGGTCCGGCGCCGACCGAGTCGGCCGGCGGCGACGGCGCCGAGAATACAGCCGACCACGGCGCCCAAACCGGAACACATCTGCGCGTTGTTCGCCGCCTGCTGTTGGCCGTTAGTCATCTTCAGAACCCAAAGCGGGATCCATTGCACCGAACCCCAAGTGCCTATCAGGGCGATGCAAGCGAGGGCAGTCCCGATCAGCGTCCGCGAGCGAATAGCCGGAGTAAAAATGTCTGCTACTCTTGCTCGCGGCCCGGAGGAGGCCGCCTCTTTCCATTTCTCCGACTCCGGCACGAAAGTACGTAGGAAAAACGTCAGAAGGGCCGGGAAGACACACGCGGCCAACACCCAACGCCAGCCTCCGCCGTCGATCTTTAGGCCGGCGGCCTGTACGACCGTGACCAGCAATCCGGTGAGGATGAAGCCCACGTTGGCCGACGCGCCAATGAGGCCGGCGAGGAGCGGCCGCGACCGTTCGGGCCAGCACTCCATAACCAGCGCCACGCCCAAGGCCCATTCGCCGCCCATGCCGAGCGCGGAAAGAAAGCGTAGGCCGGCCAGGTGCCACGGCGATTGGGCCAGACCGCACAGCCCGGTGAAGACGGCGTAGGTGAGGACGCTGTAGACCATGGCGCGTACACGGCCGACGCGGTCGCCGAGCCAGCCGAAGAACCAGCCCCCGCAGGCTGCGCCGACCAGAAAGGCGGCCGTGATCCCGCCGTTCCACGGGCCGACCACGGCGTCGATGCGTTGCTTGGCTTCTTCCCGCGTCCGCACATCCATCGTCGGGTCAGCCGCGCGGCGGGCGTCGTCGGACAGGCCGAGTAGGTCAGTCAGGGCCGGCCGCGCCACCAACGGAAAGATGCCCTGCTCGAAGCCATCGAACATCCAGCCCAATAGGGCGGCCGCCAACGCCATCCATAGGCCGCGTTGCGCAATTCGTTCCATGTTGGTCTCACGTCGTAAAGGCCGGCCGTCGTCTGGGACACAGCGGGCAGCATAGTGGATCGGACGGCGGGGTCAAACTATCGCGGTTCAGGCAAATGCGAGGTCGTAGGGACCGGCTTGACAGGACGAGGCGACTCCGGTACCGTTTGGACTCCGCAGACATGCGATGATGATCGAGGATCGATCAGCACCACGGCGCAAGGATGACGGCCATGATAATCCCTTTCCCCACCAATCCTCTCTCTCCCGACAGGCCGGCGTCACATCCTCCCGGCCCGTGATCGATCTCCGCGCCTGCATCGAAGCCTTTATCGCCCATTTGCGGGTTGTCAAATCTTTTTATGCGCCGTCGTCGCGGCCGCGCCGGTGTTCGCGCGTCGGGTGGGGCGTCTTCGGGAAGACATGAAACGACGGGACAGGCGGATCTGTGGCATGGAAAACCGATCGTTTTTCCGACACGCGCTGCTGTACGGATTGGGAAGCGTGCTGGTGCAGGCCGGCGGGGTCGTGCTGGTGCCGCTCTACGCGCGCTGGCTAAGGCCCGACGATTTCGGCGCTCTCGAAGTGCTGGGGCGCTGCGCGGAAATGGCGGGTACGCTCCTGCTCATCGGCGGGCTGCGCCAAGGGCTGATGACCTTTTATCAGCAGAGTAAATCGGACGCGGAACGGGAGCAGGTGTTTCGCTCGACCATGGCGCTGCTCGTCGTGATTAGCGTCGTGGGCGGCGGTCTCATCATGGCGCTGGCTGGGCCGGTCTGTAACTTGTTCCAGAGCGGCGGCTGGCCGATAATTAGCGCCGGTCTTATGCGGCTTGCCGTACTCGGCGTACTGATGGAGCCGTTGGCGATGATGCCGCTGGCTCTGTTGCAGGCGCGGGTGGAATCGGCCCTGTTTGTAATCATCACCATCAGCCAATTCGTAGTCCGCATCGCTCTCTGCGTCCTGTTCGTGGTGGTCTTGCAATGGGGCGTGGCCGGCGTGTTTACGGCCACCGCTCTGACGTGCGGTTCGTATGGCGTCGGCCTGAGCCTGCGCGAACTGTGCCGCAAAGGGGCGTGGCCGGATCGAGAACACCTAATGGGCCTGATGCGGTTCGCGCTGCCGTTTCTTCCGGGCGCGCTCGGCTTTTTTATCTTGCAGCACGGCGACCGCTTTTTCCTCTTGCGCTGCCGCGGCGTGGCGGCAGTCGGCGTTTACGGCCTGGGCTACAAGGTAGCTCTAACGGTGGCCACGTTCAGCGTGGCGCCGTTGTACATGGTCTGGGCGACGCGCATGTACAAAGCAGCTGAGGAGCCTGACGCCCCGCAAGTCTTCGGACGGACGTTCACGCGCATTATGAGCGCCTTCATGCTGGTCGGCTTGGCCGCGTGCCTGTTCCAGGATGAGGCGGTTCGCATTCTGGGCGACGCCAAATACCCCGGCGCGGCGGTCATCATCGCTCCCGTGGTGCTGGCCGGCTTCTTTCAGGCCGCCGCCGCCCTCATGGACGCCGGCTTCTACGTGCGGCGCCGCACCGGACTAAAACTCTACATTACTCTGGCGTCCACCGTGGTAATTTTGGTACTCTACGTCGTCTTGATTCCGACTTACGGAGCGATGGGGGCGGCCCTTGCCACGGTTGCGGGTTTCGCTTTCCTGGCCGTATGTACCTGGAAAACGACACAACGGATCTTTCCGGTGGAATATGAGTGGGGCCGCTTGGTGGACCTCATGGGCTTGGCGGTAGGCTTATGGCTGGTGTCGCGCTTCTTGCCGGCGACCGGCTGGGCAATCGCGGCCAAGGGCGCGCTGTGGCTGTCGTGGCCACTGCTGGTCTGGATGTGCGGGCTGCCGTCCTCCGAGGAAAAGGAGTACGTTTTCGCCGCCGTCCGGCAGACGTGGGCCAGGTTGCGGCGCAAACCGGCGCCGGCTGAACCGCCGCCATCGCGGGCGCCGGTCGTGCTGGTGATCCCGGAATGCACAGGTGAAGAGGCGGTCCCGGTTGAGGCCGTGGCGAGCGGATTCCGGTAAGCGGCAGAATGGAGTTGTCATCAAGAGGTTCCACGGATGGAAACCACCTTTTTAGGCGGAATGCTTAATCGCCCGGCGACGGATGCGAACGCCGGCGACGGTTGGCGCGTCGTCGGCGACGGTGGCGAAACATTCCTTCGCGCGGACGCCGCCGGCTGCCGGCTCTTCACCTGGGGTTCGCTCGCCTTACTCATTCGCGGCTACGTCGCGGCGGGACGGGGCGGCCTGCCGGACGCTGAAACGACGGCGGAGGCGATTCGCTGTCACTACCTGGAACACGGCGATCTCGCCGTGGACGGCCTGGAGGGTAGTTTCACCGTCGCCCTGATCGACGGCCAGGCGCGCCGCGTACTGCTCTACCGCAACCTCGTCGGGGCCGGCTTCACCTACTACCACACAGGGCCGAACGGCTTCCTTTTCGGCGGCAACCTTGCCCATCTCGTGGAAGCGTCGGAAGCGCCGAGGCGGCCGAACCGTGACGTACTTCCGCTGTTCTTTCTCTACCGTTTCACCCCTGGGCGCGACACGCTGTTTGAGAGTTTCCATCGCCTACTGCCGGGCGAACAAATTACTTGGGATGAACGCGGCCTTACGCGAACCCAGCGACACACCTTCGCCGACTTGCGCGAAACAGAAGCCGGCTCCGATGCGGTGGAGCGCTTGCAGGACGTGATGGGGTCCATCCTGAACGATTGCAGCGCCGTATATCCCGGCGCGGCCAACCTGTTGTCGGGCGGCGTGGATAGCTCTTACATTCAAGCGATCTGGAATCGCGTCGCCCCCGTCAGCGATGCGGCGCCGCCCAGCTTCTCGATCAGCGTGGATCACCCGCGCACCTGGCTCGATACCGATTACGCCATGACGGCGGCGCAGGCGCTCGGCACGGCCCATACGCTCATCCCCGCCGACGGCCTTTACGCGGGCTATTTGGTGGAAACGCTGTCGGCGACGGGCGAGCCGCCCAACCATGTTCAGACCGCGTATTTCCCTGGTTTGGCGCGCGCAATGGTGGGACAAGGCGCCCCTGCCGGCTTATGCGGCGAAGGGGCTGACAGCCTCTTCGGCGTGGGATTGGCCAGCGCGATCCATGAGGCCGAGTTTGCCCGGCGGGCGCTGCCGTCGCGGGGATTGCGGAGCGCGGCCGCGGCCTTGTGTCGCACACTCGGCATGGAACGACTCGCCGGCCCCTTGCGACTGGCGAACGCCTTAAACGACTTCAGCGATCTGGAACATCCGGTTAATCAAGCCGCGTCGTTCGCCGACTGGGCGGCGGCGCGGGCGTGTTTCGGCGAGTCCGCGGTCGCCGCTGCCGCCGCCCAGCGGCGCACGCTGCTCGACCGTCTCGCCGTGCCCACGGCGCCGCAAGATCGCCTGCACGGGGCCGGCTTTCTCGGTGAAGCGGTGGACAGCGCCTCGCTATGGACCACGCTGTTTAATCACGCCGGAGCGGACCTTTTATGTCCGTTCCTTGATTCGCGGATGCTGCGCTTCGCGCTCAACCTGCCGCCGGCCGTGCGTTACCCGTTCCGTCGGCCCAAGGAATTGCTGAAAAAGGCGCTGGAGCGCGTTGTCCCACGCGAAGTGGCGCGGCGGCGCAAACTCGGCTTCGGTCAACCGATTTTCGAGTGGTTGGCGCCAGGCGGGCAATTGCGGCCGCTGGTTGAGCGCATAGGCGCCTACGATTTCGTTCGACCCGAGACGCTGGAGCAAGCGCGGGCCGGGCCCAACTGGTTCCTGTACAGCCTGCTTTGTTACGACCTTTGGCACAAGCTGTTCATCGAACGCTCACTGCCGCGGTCGGAACGCGATGTGCCGGCGCATCGCGCCGCGGCGATCCTCGCGCCGTCGCGTTAGAGGCTGTAACAAATGGCGAACGGCCGGCGTAAGC
>DHJA01000093.1:40007-49199 GCA_002404095.1 Planctomycetaceae bacterium UBA4732
TTACGCCGGCCGTTCGCCCATAAAGTTAGGATTTTGTCATGCCGCTCTACCAACGCATCGTACGCGACGTGCTGACGCCGCTGGCCCTCTGGCGCCGCGGCGAGACGGCCCAACTGCGCTTCGAGCGTGAGTTCGAGCGGACGCAGTTTTTGCCGCCCGAAGAGATTCGCCGACTTCAACTCGCCCGTCTGCGATCTCTGTTGTTCCATGCGTCGGACAATTGCCCCTTCTACCAACGACGTTTCGAGCAGGCTGGCTTCGCGCCGGGCCTCCTGCGCAACCTGGAAGACTTGCGGGCGTTGCCGCCATTGGAAAAACGCGACATTCAGGAACACGGCGCCGACATGGTGGCGCGCAATTGGCCGCGTTCCGACTTGATCCGCAACCAGACGGGCGGTTCGACGGGAACGCCGGTGACGTTCTTTCTGAGCGGCGCTCGTAAGTGTTCGCGGGCGGCGGCGACGCTGCGCCATAACCGCTGGGCCGGCTGGGAAGTCGGCGACAAGGCGGCCGTCATCTGGGGCGCCCCGCAAGACCGGCCGGCCGACGGTTGGCGCTCGCGGTTTCGCAACGCCCTTTTGCGAGAGCCAATGTGGCTGGACGCCGGCTGCCTCACCGAGGAGCGCATGGTGGAGTTCCATCACGCGCTGCACCGCGTCCGTCCGCACATCATCCAAGCCTACGCCCGCGCCGTCGTGATGTTCGCCCGCTTCCTCCAAGCTCGGGGTTTGACGGCGTACCAGCCTCATTCCATCGTGACCTCTGCTGAAATACTGGAAAAAGAAGATCGGGATTTGCTGGAACAGGTGTTTCGCTGTCCGGTTTACAACCGTTACGGCTGCCGCGAGGTCAGCGTAGTGGCCAGCGAATGTTCCGCTCATGCCGGGCTTCACGTCATGGCCGAAGGCTTATACCTGGAAATCGAAACGCCGAACGGCCCCGCCGCGCCCGGCGAGATGGGCGCGGTCCTCGTGACCGATTTGCTCAACGGCGCCATGCCGTTGATCCGCTATCGCATCGGCGACATGGCCGCGTGGGCCGATGGACCGTGTCCGTGCGGCCGTGGTCTGCCGCGACTGGAGCGTGTGGCAGGGCGCGTTACTGACTTCCTCGTCGGCGCCGACGGCCGACTGGTGTCCGGCGTCTTCCTGGCCACCTACGTGGTGGCCCAGCGGCCCAGCCTCGGCCAGGTGCAGATCCGCCAGCATACGGCGGGCGCGGTCGTGTACCGCATCCGCCCCGGCCGGGACTTTGATCCAATTGCGGATGGCGAATATCTTCGAGAGGCTACCCGGCGGCGCCTCGGCGCCGGCGCCGTATGCGAATGGGAAGCGGTGGACGAAATGCCGGCCGAAGCGAGTGGCAAGTTCCTGTTCAGCCGCTCTACGGTCGCACCGCGCTTCCTCGCGGCACAGGCATAAATCGAACGAAGCAACTGTGTAAGGGCATCCGTGAACGTCGATTGCAATGAAGCACTACCCCAGGAAGAACCATGAGCCTTCATTTGACCTCTCCCGACCCTGAAATGCGAGCATCCTGGTCGCGCACCCTGTCCCGCTTGCCGCTGCTGGCGTACCGCGCTCTGCGTTGGCGCGCCCTACGCGGCGGCTGGCTGCCGGAATACCTGCGCCGGCGCCGCTTCGACCGGAGGAGCTTCGCGCCCGGTCAGACCATCGACGTGATGGTCCTTACCGCCGACCACTACGAGCCGGCCAAGCGCTTCGGCGACGCCGCGGCAGTGGAGTCGGTGCGCTCCTGGTGCGCCGCTTACGAAAAAATGGCCCGAAAGCACGGCGACGCCGACGGCCGGCCGCCGCAACACACCTGGTTCTACCGTTACGATTATCCCAACCGGGACTGCGTCCAGGCGCTCAGCGAGAGCGTCTTCCGCGGCTTCGGCGAAGTCGAGTTCCACTTGCATCACGACCACGACACCCACGAGACGATGGCCGCCACTCTGCGCGACGGCGTAAACTGGTTCGGCCGCTGTGGGGCGATGCGCACGGCGGAGGAGCGGCCACGCCAGCTTTTCGGCTATGTCGCTGGCAACTCCGCCCTCGACAACGGCGCCCGCGATGACTCTCTGAGCGGCTGCGACACCGAGATCAGCGCCCTGCGCGACGCCGGTTGTTACGCCGACTTCACCTTTCCGTCGCTCGGTTCGCCTGCGCAGCCGCGTAAATGCAACACCCATTATTACGCCACCGAGGACGGCCGGCCGAAGTCTTACCACAACGGCGTCGATGTTGAGGTCGGTCGGGCGCCTTCGGGCGATCTCCTCCTCTTCCAGGGGCCGATCACCGTCGATTGGCACATGGGCGGAATGGAGGACGGCGCCCTGGAGAACTCGTCGCGGCCGCATCCCCGACGGTTGGCCGGCCTATTGGCGGGCAACGTCCACGTGACCGGCCGGCCGGAATGGATATTCGTCAAGACGCACACACATGCCATGCAAAATCGCGATTCGTTTCTTAGCGCCGACATGGACGCGATGTATGAAGCGATGGAAACGTGGTGGAATCGGCCGCCGTTCCGGCTGCACTACGTCACGGCGCGCGAGGCGTACAACATCGTAAAGGCCGCGGAGGCGGGCTGCTCGGGCGACCCTAATGACTATCGCGATTATCTCATTCCGCCGCCGGCCAACCGGGTCGTGTCATGCAACCTGCCGTGGCTGCTGCATTCGTACACGCCGGAGCGGATTCACGTCGAAGTATTGCAAGAAGGTCCGGCGCGGCTGGAGTTTGCCGGCAGGCCGCTGCGGTCCATCGCCGGAAGGGTGCGCGAAGTCGAGGCGGAGTTCCACGACGGCGAGCTGATTGGACTGCGCATCGAAGGCGAAGGGCCGTTCGAGGTGGATTGCAGTGAGGGGGCCGGGATGGAATCGGCGCGGGCCGCATACGCCACCTAAACGGCGCAAAAAGCGAATCACGAAAGCACGAAAATACGAAAAAACGAAAGAATTCAAGGCAAAGATATCGCCTTCAAGAGTTCTTCGTGTTTTCGTATTTTCGTGCTTTCGTGATTCGCTTTCAAAACAACCGGCTCAGTGACAGCGGCAGCATTGACAGAAGCAATTTGCCGGCCATAATACATAGGAATGCGATGTATCGGATTCCTTTGTATATGGGCGCTCATGGATTCTGAACTCCTCAAGGGTACGCTTTCGCTGCTCATCCTGTCGCTGTTGAGCCGCAAGCCGATGTACGGCTACGAGATCGCCGCGACGGTGCATCGCGACACCGATGGTTCGTTCACGTGGCGCGAGGGGTCGTTGTATCCGAGTCTGCACAAGATGGAGGCCGACGGGCTGATCGTCGGCGAGTGGGAAGAAAAAGAGACCGGACGCAAGCGGCGCTACTACCAGATCACGAAGAAGGGAAAGGCGGCCCTGCGAGAAAAGGTGCAATCCTGGACCGAGTTGTGTCAGGCCGTAAACCGCATCCTGGAGAAATCCGATGGACAACCTTGAGCATTACCTCGATCAAGTCTGTCGAAGCGTTGGCGGCCCAAGATCCCTTCGCCAGCACATTCGCCAAGAGCTGCGCGAGCATTTACGGGACGCGGCGGCCGAGCATCGGGCGGCCGGGTTGTCGGAAGAGGAAGCCCTGACCCGCGCGCTGGCGGACTTCGGAGGGCCTGAACAGGTTCGATCCGAGTTGGAAGCAACGCATGGGCATCGGCTCATGGCGGTGGTGGTTGACAAGGCCATGCAATGGAAGGAGACGACAATGAAGGCGAAATGGCTGTGGACGACGTGGGCGTATCTCACCACGGTGGGCGTGGTTGCGATGGAACTGTTGTTCTCTTGGTATGTCGTGACGTTTGAACTGCCCAAGATGCAGAAGCTCAGGACCGACGGAATGCTTCCCCTCTCTGGGGAAACTATGGATTCAACCATAACGTGGACGATTTCCTTCTTAAATGGTCTTCAATGGACGTGGAACACGCTGGCGTGGTGGATAATCCTAGTGCTGGCGGCGTTGTGGGGATTGTTTGAGTGGCGCGTGCGCGGCGAGAACAAGCCCTTCATGCGGCTGGCGGCGTTGGGAACGGCGGCGTTGGCAATGACGGTTGTGGCTGTAATCACGGCGGGCTCGATTGAATTGCCCTTCCTTATCCAGTTGCGAGGGATGGGGCAGATTTCCACGTCGTCGGCAATCCGGCGCATGGCAACTATCGACCAATCAGTCGGCGCGCTCGACCAAGCGATGCACCAGAAGGACTGGCGCGCGGCCCAGGAAAACGCGGATCGCGCATCCAAAGCAATAACAAGCCTTTCGGCCGCGGCCGGGTGGGGCAATAAGACGACTTCCCGAGACGAACAGGCGACAGTGGACCGGTTTCAGGCGCGGCTAATGCTGGCAAACGAAGCGCTAACGGAGGCTCTGTGGGCCATTCGGGACAAGGACGAAGCACGACTGAAGGCGGCCATGCAGAAGTTTCATGAGAAATACGGCCCGATGGGACAGGAGTAACGCGCTCCCCTTGCGGGTCGCGGCTAAACGGTTTCGCACCGCAGCGCCTTATCAGCGATGTCGGTTCGATAGTGCGCGTCGCGGTACTGAATGAGCGCGACCGCCTCATACGCCCGCCGCTTGGCGTCGGCCAGCGTATCCCCCAACGCCGTCACGCCGAGGACGCGGCCGCCGTCCGTCAGCACACGGTCGCCGTCGCGCTTCGTGCCGGCATGGAACACTTTCACGTCAGGCAACCGGCCGGCCTCCGCCAACCCAAGGATCGGTAGGCCGCGCTCGTATTTGCCGGGATAGCCTTTCGCCGCCATCACCACGCACACCGCCGGCCGTGGATCCCACTCCAACCCCTCCGGTAGCGTTTCCAGCCGGTCGTCGATCACCGCTTCCAGCACATCCACCAAGTCGGTACGCAGACGCATCAACACCGGCTGCGTTTCGGGATCGCCAAAGCGACAGTTGTATTCCAGCACGCGCGGACCTTGCGGCGTCGTCATCAGGCCGACGTAGAGGACGCCGCGGAACGGTTGCCGGCGCCTCTTCATGGCATGAACGGTCGGCGCCAGCACGTCGCGGTCCACGGCGTCGAGCAGCGCCGGCGTCGCCAGCGGTGCGGGACAGTAGGCGCCCATTCCGCCCGTATTGGGTCCGGTATCTCCGTCAAACGCCGCCTTGTGGTCTTGCGTCGGCGGCAGCGCGACAATGGTGCGGCCTGACACCAGGGCCAGGATGCTCAGTTCCTCACCTTCAAGGCGCTTCTCGATCACGATCTTTCGGCCGGCCTCGCGGCCAAATTCCTCGCGCACCATGATTCGGTCAATAGCGGCAAAAGCGTCTTGCCGCGTGGAGCAGACGACGACGCCCTTGCCGGCGGCGAGGCCGTCGGCCTTGACCACTACCGGATATTCGCGGGTCGCTATATACTGACGCGCCGGGTCGGGATGGTCGAATATCTTGAATTCGCCGGTCGGCACGTCGGCATGGCGCATCAGCGTCTTGGCAAACGCTTTGCTCGATTCGAGCTGGGCGGCGTCCTTCGTAGGCCCGAAGACGCGCAGCCCGGCTTTCTGGAAGTGATCGACGACGCCGCGCGACAGCGGTTCCTCGGAGCCGACGACGGTGAGGCCGATTTCTTCTTTCCTGGCGAAACGGACGAGCTTGTCGAAGTCGTCGGTATCGAGCGGGACGTTGACGCCGTCCTCGGCGGTGCCGGCGTTGCCGGGCGCGCAGAAGACGCGCTCGACGCGCCGCGATTGGGCCAGCTTCCAAACCAGAGCGTGTTCACGACCGCCTTTGCCAAGAACGAGAACTTTCATGCGCCGATCCTTGTCCGCGAGTAAAAAGCTATTCTAGGAGGATCGGCATTCTCGGCACGTCATTTGCCAATTTACGCCCCGTCCGGTCCCGATTCCCATGTGGATAAAGCGATGGCCTCGCCGCCGACGGCAAAACCTGATCCCGGCGCCGGGTCGCTCGAAGCCAGGATGAAACGCGAGCGAAACCCGGTCCTCCGTTTCTTCATACTGTTAGGCCCCGGTCTTATTACGGGCGCGTCCGACGACGACCCCTCCGGCATCGGCACCTACTCGCAGGCCGGCGCCTCGCTCGGCTACGCGACGCTCTGGATGGCGTGGGTGACGTTCCCGCTGATGGCCGCGGTGCAGTACATTTGCGCCAAAGTGGGGCTAGTTACAGGGCGCGGCCTGGCTGGCGTATTGCGCGAGCATTATCCCAAGATTCTGCTCTACCCCGTCGTTTTTCTTCTCCTGGCCGCCAATACGATTAACGCTGGCGTGGACGTGGGCGCCATCGCGGCGGGACTTAATCTCCTTATTCCCATCCCGATAGTCGTTTTCGTGCCGATAGTGGTCGTTCTCCTTCTCGCCTTGCAGATTTGGGGTTCGTACCGTCTGATTGCGCGTACCTTCAAATGGCTGACGCTGGCCCTATTTGCCTATATTGCATCCTCCTTTTGTTCACATCCCGACCTGTACGCGCTCCTCCAAGGCACATTCACGCCGACGATCCGCTTTGACGCCACGTTCCTGGCAACACTGGTTGGCATCCTCGGCACTACTATCTCTCCGTACCTCTTTTTCTGGCAGGCCAGTCAGGAAGTGGAGGAGAAAAAGACGCTCCACCGCAAACGCCTTTGGCGACGACGGGGCGCCACCGACAACGAGCTTTCCTACGCCGCCTGGGATGTGAACATTGGTATGCTTTTCTCGAACGTGGTCATGTATTTCATCATCCTGGCGTCGGCCGCGACCCTGTTCCGCGCGGGCCGGACGGATATCCAAACCGCCGCCGACGCGGCGGAGGCGCTACGGCCATTGGCAGGAAACGCGGCCTATCTTTTGATGACGCTGGGACTGGTCGGGTCCGGCGTCCTCGCCGTGCCCGTTTTGACGGGATCGAGCGCCTACGCGGTTTGCGAAGCCTTCGGTTGGAAACATGGACTGAATAAAAAAGTGCGCGACGCCAAATGGTTCTATGCCTTTATCATTGGCGCGACCGTGGTCGGCGCCCTCATCAATTATGTCGGCGTCCAGCCGGTGACAGCCCTCTTTTGGACAGCGATCCTCAACGGCTTCCTGGCACCGCCGTTGCTGGTTGTGATTATGCTCATCTCGAACAATAAGGCGGTCATGGGCAAGCGCGTCAACAGCCTGTCCATCAACGTCTTGGGCTGGGCGACGACCGCGGCTATGTTCGCGGCCGCCGTGGGACTGGTCATCAGCTGGGTTTACGGGTAGCACGGCGGGGCGCGGGTTCGTTTAGCCGCGACCCGAAGGGGAGCGCGGGCGGACGCGCTCCCCTTCGGGTCGCGGCTAAACGAATGCGCGCACTTGTTCTGCGCCCAGCCGGTGACAGAACTCGCCGAACGACTCGCCCGCTTGCCGTTCTTCCCGGAAGTGCAGCAGCAGCGGCCGCAATGTCGCCACAATCTCCCCGCGCGGAACCAGATCTTTTAACTCGAAATTAAGGCGGTCGCCTTGAATGCGACCGCCGACATAGACGACGTATTTATCGCCGCTGCGGCCGACGATGCCGACGTCGCTCTGGTAAGGACGCACGCAGCCGTTGGGGCAGCCGGTCATGCGCACGCTGAGCTTTTCGTCCGCCAGACCCAGCCGCTTCAATTCGGCCTCCAATTCGTCCAGAATCGTCGGCATCACCCGTTCCGCTTCGGAAATCGCCAGGCCGCACGTCGGCGTGGCAGGGCAGGCCATGCTGAGTTGGCGCACGTTCGACCGCTGTTCCGACCGGGGAATGCCATATTCATCGAGCATTCGTTCCAGAGTCGGCAACGCACCGCCATCGAGATTGCATAACAAGACGTCTTGCATCGGCGTCAGGCGCAATTCCGGCCGAAACTTTTCGACGATGGCCCGCAAGCCCGAGCGAAGACGAAAGGCGCCGTCGTCTTTAACGCGGCCGTTCTCGATGCTGAGGCCGTAAAACCATTTGCCGTCGCCCTGCGGATGCCAACCGAGATGAAGGTCGTAGCCGCTGACTTCGACCGGACGCGGTGGAACCAACGCGGCGCCGAAGTAGCCGGCCAGCACTTCGCGGAAGCGCTCGACGCCCCAATCATGAACGACGTATTTGAGTCGGGCGTGTTTGCGATTGCCACGGTCGCCGTGGTCGCGGAACAGCTTGATGACCGACTCGGCGGCGTGAACCACGTCCGCCGCGAGGACGTAGGCGATGGGCTTCGCCAAAAAGGGGAAGGTATTGGCGTTGCCGTGCGACATGCCCATGCCCCCGCCGCACAGCAGGTTGTAGCCAGCGACGCGACCGTTCTCGACGATGGCCAACAGGCCGAGGTCTTGAGCGTGAAGGTCGATGCAGTTGTCTTCTGGCGTCGCCAGGCCGGTCTTGAACTTGCGCGGCAGATAAACCTTGCCGTACATCGGCTCAGTCTCAACGGCGTGGGAAGCGTCGCCGTTCAAGGCCCCATTCACCGCTTCGCCGTTGACCCAGATTTCATGGTAGGCCTGAGTACGCGGCGCCAAGTACGCCGCCAGGCGCGCCGCCGTGGCCTGCAATTCCTCATGGACGCCGTCGTGATGATGCGGGGCGGGGCAGGCCATGACGTTGCGTTCCACGTCGCCGCAGGCGCCGAGCGTGGTCAACAGGCAGGCGTTTATTCCGGATATTGTGGAGTGCAGATCGCGCTTTATGACGCCGTGGAACTGAATGCCCTGTCGGCTGGTAAAGCGCAGGGTCCCCTGGGAGTACTTGCCCGCCAGGTCGTCCACGGCGAGGTACTGATCCGCCAGGACGCGGCCGCCGGGGATCTTGCAACGGACCATGAACATATAGTGTTTGCCGAGGCCGTCGGCGCGACGGCTCTTGCGGGCGTCGCGGTCTTCCTGCTGGTAGGTGCCGTGGAACTTGAGAAGTTGTTTATCCTGCTCGCCGAAGCGGTCGGTGTCCTGCCGCAGTTCGTCGGAAATAGTGCCGCGCAGCGCCCGACTGGTTTCCTTGATGCCTTCCGTGGCCGAGCGCTTAGGCGGAGCAGGGGGTACAGGCCCCGTCGTCGCCGCGCTGTCAAGGGTGGGGGTTTCGGCGGACATGAATTGTTCCTAATGTACCTTGGGAGGGGCGAACGAGGCAATCATTACTAAGTCTACCAGAATGCGATAATGCGTAAAGGTGAAGCCGGGCGCCCCTGGGCTTGCCTCCCGATTAAGGCGAACGGCCGGCGTGA
>DHJA01000093.1:49318-52426 GCA_002404095.1 Planctomycetaceae bacterium UBA4732
TCACGCCGGCCGTTCGCCTTAATCCGGAAAATGTTTTTTTCCCATAAAGTTGTACGCGCCGGTCGCTTTTGCGACAGTATTCATTAGTGAGACGGCAACGGCAGGAGATTGCGGCATGACACGCGCACCCGTCGGCGCGATCCTTCAGTACCTTCGGAAGCTGACTACTTCCCCCGCCGACGGCGAGACGGATCGTCATCTCGTCCGTCGGTTCGCGGCCGCGCGCGACGAGGCGGCGTTCGCGGCGATCCTCCGGCGACATGGCGGTATGGTGCTTGGCGTCTGTCGGCGGGCGCTTGGGGACGCCCATGAGGCCGAAGACGCTTTTCAAGCCACGTTTCTCGTCTTTGTTGGCAAAGCCGGCTCGCTCCGCCGTCCGGAGTTGCTCGGCAACTGGCTTTACGGCGTGGCCCAGCGCGTGGCCGCTAAGGCGCGGGTCGGCGCCGTCCGCCGACGGATCAGAGAAGTACCGCTCGTAGACGGGCCGGCGCCGGAATCGGACGTCTCAGCGGAAAAGCTCGAACTCCACCGCGAGTTGAACGAAGCCATCGGGCGCTTGCCGGACAAATACCGCGCGCCGGTGGTGCTTTGTTACCTCGAAGGCAAGACCTATACCGAGGCGGCACGCGTTCTCGGGTGGGCGGAGGGGACCGTTTCGGGTCGGTTGTCTCGTGCGCGCGATCTCCTCCGCCGACGGTTGGAACGTACTGCGGCGCCGTTCTCGCTTGGCCTTCTCGCCCCCTTGTCATCGGAACTGTTACGAATTGAAGTAGTGAAATCCCTAACAGCGGCCGCAGTAAGAACGATGGCCGGCCAAGGTATGGCCGGAGTCGTTTCCGTTCACGCGGCCGCATTGGCGAAAGGAGTGTTGAAAGAAATGTTTTGGTCAAAAATGAAACTCGCACTGGCGGTGATCTTGATGCTGGGCGTCGCGGGCGCCGGTGCCGTGGCGATCGGATATGGCAGGGCGCCCGCTCCCGATGAGGCGAAGCCAAAGGCCCAGAAGGATGCGGCTCCGAAAGTGACCATGAAGGCGCAGGACGTAGACGACATCGCCTCGCTTCTGCACATCCACAAATACTCCGGCGAAGTCAAATTTTCCGAACCGTTCAAAAAGGCAGGGATTAGGCTCGCCTACTACAAGGCCGGTAAGCTGAAGCAACAGTCCGATGGCGGCCTGAACGACTTCAGCGCGGTTACCTGGAAGGTGGACGTGGCTCGATTCTCGTTGCAGGCCGCCGACCTGGATTATTTACCCCTGGCCGGGGGTGAAAAAGGCTCCTGCCGCCTCCAGATGAACTGTCACTTCTTTTCGACGGGCGGCCTCGACATAGGCGGCGGCGACGGATCGGTGGACGTCCCCAAGAGTGTTTTTGACTTCACCCAAGATGGCGGCACTGCAGCATTCCCTCCTGGCGCCGGTTCAGCGACTGAAGTCCCCTTGTTCTATTTGCTGAAGATGAACAATACGCATCAGGACAACGGCGGGAAAACGGTGGCGGAACTTCTAGCGAGGAACGATAAAGCGGACATTTTAATCGTTTCGCTTTGGACGCCGAAATAACGCGAAGCGGGAGCGCCACACTAACCCGAAGCGCAAGCGAGGATTCCGTTCAAATCCCCGCCAGCGCTTCGGGGCCGGCCCGGGGCGCGCGCCTGGGGACGGGGACGACGTGCGCCGCGACCAGGCGAATGTCACGCGGCCGTATGCGGATGCGGCCGGCGTCTTCAAGAAGTTCGGCTTCCTCGGCGGCGGCCGGTTGGGGCCGGCCGTTGCCGGGGTTCGCGCCGCCCGAAACCTTGCACTCGTAGTCGGCCAACGCCTGTTCTAGGATGGCGCCGGCCGGACGACCGGTTTGCTCGATCAGATGAAGGAGTCGCTGATAGGATCCTTCGTTGATTCCGACCGTGGTTGCTGACATTACTCCCCCTTCTCATTTCCTGCCATGTGGCGCGGACGGCAAACGGACTGTCGGCCACGGCCCCGCGCGGTCATTGTACACCGGCCGTGTATTTCACGCCACTCGCGGAGCGAGTGGCCTACGATCCATCCACCATTGCGCCAGCAGCCCGACGACCAGCGCCAGCGCCGCCCATTGGTAGAACGTTAGTCCCGGCCAATAAACCGGCTCGGGACGGATAAACTCGGTCAGAAACCGATAAACCCCATAAGCGATCAGGTATAGCTTCAATCGCTGACGCGGCAGCAAGTCGCGCAACGTCAGCCAAAGCAGCAACAACGCCATCGTGAAGTGAAAGAGGCTTTCGTAAATCTGCGTCGGATGGCACTTCACCAGATGCGGCAGGCGGTCCGGTCCAGGCACATTAAACCAGACGCCCCAAGGCAGCGAGGTTTCGACGCCGTAACAACAGCCGTTGAAGAAGCAGCCCCAACGACCCGCCGCCAACGCCAACGCCAACGGCACGGCGAACGAATCGCCCGTCTTGACGCGCACGTTCACCAGACGCTTGGCCAACTCCACCGCGAGATACGCTCCGATCAGGCCGGCTGTGATGGTTTTGCCGTCGCTGAACCAGGCCGAAAGGAACTCCGCGCCAATGCTTTGAGCATTTACCGGCGGCGACCCGGACAGCCAGGAAGCGATGGAGGAAATCACGAACGGCAGTTTCCCGCCTAGCGAGCCGCCGATGAACGCGGCGAGCAGTAGGGCTAATCGCTTCCACCAGGGCAGCGTCTCCAAACCAGCCGGCTTCGGCAACACGCGCCGCGCCAACAGGAACAAGACCAACGCCAGGAGCATGAATCCGCCGTAGGCCAGTCGGCGGGAGTCGGCGCCTGTCACGAATGCACCAGCGTGAGGGTTTGTTTGGCTTGTTGGGGCGCGTTGGCCAACGGCGGCAGCGGTACAAAGCCGTCGCGGTAGAGGGTGTTATAGGCGCAGAACGGCACGATATGGCCGCTCGGGAGGATGTGGGCAAGGCAACACTTCATCACGCGGCGCGTGTCGAAATTGTGAACGTCCAGGAATGCCGTCAGCGTGACGCGAAAAACGTCTTCGCCGTTGAGTTTTTCGGCCAGCGCTTTGACTATGAACTCGTTGAGTTGGTCACTCGGGGCGCCACTCCCCTCACCCCCGACCCCTCTCC
>DHJA01000093.1:52516-55671 GCA_002404095.1 Planctomycetaceae bacterium UBA4732
AGTACCGGGGAGAGGGGAGGAAGAAGGACCGCAGCCGTTCGGCCCGCAGCCGCAGCCGCCCGCTTCTTCCAGATACCTCGACACCAGTTGCCGCGCCCGCGCCGGCGTGAAGACGACGCTGTTGGCGATCAGGTCCATGTGCTTGCGAACGTCGATGATCCGGTTAATCGGCACGGGCGCGGCGCCGCCGCGATAGAGGTAACACATCATGTGGCAGTTCGGATGCGCACACGGAAGAGGGTAAAAGTCGCTTTCGGCGACCAGCCCTTCCGTCTGGGAAACGATGGCCTTCACCACGTCGGGCATGGTGACGCGGTTTTCGAGGTCGCGCGGGTTGAGGTGCCGCCCGCAGTATGTCGCCAGCTGGTAGCTGACGCCGCGCACCCCCGGCCGTTCCAGGCCGAAACGCAACACGCGGCCGACTTCGTGCAGGTTGACGTTGTGGTCCACCGTGCAGACCAGCGTGCAACGGACGTCGTGTTTCCGCAGTACCTCCAGCGCGGCCAGCTTGGTTTCCAGCAGCGCTTCGCCGCGCAGCGCCTTGTACGCCGCGTCGTCCAGGCCGTCGAACTGAAGGTAGATTTCGAGCCGGTCGCGCATCTCGGCCAACTGCGCAACCAGGGCCGGATCGTGCGCAAGGCGGATGCCGTTGGTGTTAATCATCACCGCCAGGATCGGCTGCTCGTAGGCGTAGCGCACCATGCGCACCAGATCAGGGTGCAACGTCGGTTCGCCGCCCGACAATTGCAACACATCGGCGACGCCTTCCAGGCTGACGTAACGGTCTACCATTCGCGTGTACGTCTCGAAGTCGATGTTCTTGCCGCCGGGTCCGGACTCGGCGAAACACATTGGACATTTCAGATTGCAATTGGACGTAACTTCGATGAGGCCGATGCAGGTGTGCTGTTCGTGTTCGGGACAAAGCCCGCAGTCGTAGGGGCAGCCCTTGTCGGAGCGGGCGCCGTAGGCGCGCGGCGTACGTGCGGGCTGGCTGAATTCGCTGCGGTCGTAGTAGGAAACGTCGGAGCAGACGAAGTCTTCGATGAGGCCGTGTTCGGGGCAGCGCTTACGGAAGTAGACGCGGCCGTCGCGGACGATGATTTTGGCGTCCACCAGGCGACGGCACTGCGGACAAAGACTCCGGGTGGTCCCGAGAAAGGTGTAGTCGCGCACGTTCATGGGGGGTCTTTCTGAATACGAGCCGCGACCGTAAGGGAGCGGGAGAAGACCGCTCCCTTACGGTCGCGGCTCGTCAGGGCGCGGCTCGTCGGTAGCGCCCCCTTCTGGAACAGAGTCTTAGCGATCACGTATGCGGCGTCGCGGCGGCCAGCTCGTAGGTACGGCCGTTGACGCTGCCGTTATGGTTGCGCAGCGAGAGTTGATAGAGCTGTTCCCCCGTCGATGTGGGGTACTTGCCCGTCAGGCAGCCGCGACAAAGGCGGCTGGCGTCGAGGCCAATGCAGCGGGCCACGGCCTCCAACGGCAGATAAAAGAGACTATCCGCCTCCAGTTCAAGGGCCATCGCTTTTTGCTCGGCCTCGGTGATGCGCGAGCCGTGCATGAAGCGCGGCGCGAACAGTTCGCGCACCGTGGACATGTCAACGCCATAGAAGCACGGCGCGATGATGGGCGGACAAGCGACGCGAACGTGAATCTCGCGGGCGCCGCCGCGCTCGCGCAGGTCGTGCAGTAGGGTCTTCATTGTCGTGCTGCGGACGATGGTGTCCTCGATCAGCAGCACGCGCTTGCCGTTGAGCACTTCGCGCAACGGCGTGTACTTCAGCTGCACGCGCTCCGCCCGATTCTGGCCTTCGATGAAGGTCCGGCCGATGTAGCGGTTGCGGATCAGCCCCTCGACGGACGGAATGCCAAGCGCGAAAGCCATCGCGTCGGCGGCGGCCTTGCCGGTGTCCGGCACCGGCACGACGATTGTGTCGGAATCCAGCGGCACCTTACCCAGCTGCAACTCTTGCTTCGCTAACTCTTGCCCCAAGGCGGCCCGCGTCAAATAGACGCTGCGGTCGTCCAGTGTGCTGGCGACGTTAGCGAAATAAATCCACTCGAAGAAGCAATGCGTAGGCGTCTGCCGTAGGGCAACGCGCTCGTGGCGAATTTCACCGTCCTGAACGAGGATCATCTCGCCCGGCTCCAGCGAACGCACATCCTTGAATCCGAGGTTGAACAGGGCCACGCTCTCACTGGCGGCGGCGAATAGGTTGCCGTCCTGGGCGAAGCAGAGCGGCCGGAAGCCGTTGGGGTCGCGTAGCACGACCATGTCGCCCATGGCGTTGAGAAAAACGAGGTTGTAGGCGCCGTCGAATTTCCGGCTCAGATTACGGAAGACTTCCACTAGATCGGGCCGGTCGTCGCCCCACTTGCTCAGCTCGTGGCTGAGGTAGTGCATGATGACTTCAGTGTCGATGTTGCGGGTGAGATGATAGTCGGTCTGGGTGAGGAGTTCATTGCGAAGTTCGGCGAAGTTGGCCAGCTGGCCGTTGAAGGCGAAAGCGAACCATTTCCATTTACAGCCGTGATGCCGCTCAAACGGCTGGGCGTAACTCCTGTCGGTGGCGCCGCAGGTGGCGTAGCGGACGTGACCGATGGCGGCTGGGCCCGCAAACTCCTCCATGATGCTTTCGTACTTGGCTTTCTGGTTGAGGCGGAACGCCTCAATGACGGTGCCGATCTGCTTGTAGGTGTCGAGGAGTTTTTCGCGCTGCGGATTGAAAGACGCCAATCCGGCCGCGAGTTGGCCCCTGTTTTGCAGGTCGAGCAGCATCCGCGACATCAGGCGGGAGACGTGCTGCGGTCCCTGTACAGGTCCCAGCACGGACGCGGCGCCGGGCAGGTGATAGACTGCGGCGATGCCGCATTCGTGGTGCAATTCGTCCATGCGGCTTTGCCCCGGTGAGGAAAAGGGAGGTCGGATCGCACGGCTACTGAGATTGTCCAGTATGAGTGCTGGACTATAACTATTCTATAGAGTTTCGCGCTTGGTTCCAAAGATTTTCACGAAAGTTTCCCGCGTCCTCCGCGCGGAAGGCAGATTAAGTAAGACCTAGCAATTGGTCCCATAGGTCCCATAGGACCTATAGGACCAGGGCTTCCAAGGTGTCAGTTTATCGGGTTTTGTAGCCGCGTTCGCCAGAACG
>DHJA01000093.1:55778-76681 GCA_002404095.1 Planctomycetaceae bacterium UBA4732
CGTTCTGGCGAACGCGGCTACAAATCCAGCGTTTATTCGTGATTTCACACCTTGGAAGCCCTGGACCTATAGGACCTATAGGAGCGACATAAGGTATCTGATTAAGGGTGCTTCCATGCGACTTCCTCTATGCGTCGTCTTGTGCTTCCTGGCTGGCGATCCCAAGCCCACGGACAAGGGCAAGACCGACCCGCCCGGCGTCCCTTTGGCGGCGCTGCTCACCAGCAAGCCGGCGTCCTACGCCCTCGACCTCGGCGGTAAAACGGCCGACGAGGTCCGCAAACAAATCGACGCCGGAGATTATCCCGCGCCGCCCGTGGTCGATCTGAGCCTGGAGCTGCGCAACAGCGGGGACAAGGACGTACTGATCCGCATGGGCGGCACGACCACGATCATCGACCTTGACCTGCAAGGACCAGCCGCCGTGACTGTGACGCTCAAGGGCCGCGTCACCAATCATCTGGCGATTGCGCCGAAGACCATCACCCTGGCGCCCGGCAAGAGTCAGACCGTGCCGATCAATAGCTTGTCGTTTGGGTTCAAAGGATCGCACGCGGCCTACTGGCTGGCGCCCGGCAAGTACACGCTGACGGCCAGCTACAAAACCACCGTGTCGCCGGCGCCCGCGAAAGCGGTAGCCGCCGACGAGGGTTTCGGCGCCGTATCCATCGTCAGCGCGCCATTGACTATCACCGTGGAGGGCAAATAGCGGCAAATGGCTTCATGGCGAAACGGCCTGCTCACAAAGATGAGTCACGGCGGCGGCGAGGGTGGGCTGCATAAGAAAGGCGGCGCGGGCCGTACCCGTGGGATCGACGAGGCGCGTGACAGTGAATATCTCCTCCACGTCCGGGCGGAGATTACACAGCACGAGCCGGCCGCCGCGCTCGCGGACTTGGCGGTTCAAGTTAAGCAGGGGCCCGAAGCCGGCGCTCGAGATGTACGTCACCGCCCGTAGGTCGAGGATCGCATGGACGGCGGCGGACTGGAGATAAAGCCCGAGCAGTTCGTCGCGGAGTGTTTCGCACACTGTTTCATTGTTGATTTGCGCCTCGCGGAGGCAGAGAACCACGACGGGGCAGCCGACCATCTGCGCCTGGGGTTCGGACATGGTTTGCGAGCCTCAACCGGAGCGGGTGCGAGCATCACCGATGCGCAGTTGAGTGTATCGCATGAAGGGGCGCGATGCAAACACAAACCGGCCTTTTCCGCGCTCCTCGCTCCTACCAGTCAATCCGCGTGGTCGTCGCGCGGATCGACGGCGGGCAGTTCGCCGATGCCGGCCGCGCGGCGCATCCAAGCGCTCGTCTGCCAGTTGTCTACCGGCTCCCGGTCCGGATTGACCGACGGCAGATCAATAAGCAGAAACTCCGCTAAAGCGTTGACGAACGGCTCATATAAACCGCGCAGCTCCGTCAAACGGGCGTCGGCCGCCGCTCCATCTCGCAACGCCAGCCCCGCGTCGCGCAAGGCGTCGCGTAGTCGCGCCAAACGTTCCGGCGGCAGGCGATCCGGCGCCGGGGGCCGCGGCCGCTGGCGGAACGCCATTGCCAGATCCACCGCCGCGTGCCTTGCCATGGCGAACGTCAATCGGGCCTGATAGAGGTCGGCCGCCGGGGCGCCGGCCAGCAATAGGGCGCACGTATCAAGGGCGGCGGTCAGCGAGCCCAGCCACGACTGATTGTCGTGCTGCGACCGATAATAACTCAATACGGGAAAGGAGAGATGGCTTTCCAGCAACTCGGCCGCCCATCGTTCCCACTCCGCGAGGATCGCCGTCGCACCACCGGCGCCCGCCCCCGTGCGAGCCAACCGGAGCAACAGCTGACCGGCGCTAGGCGGCGAGCCGGCGCGGGCGTCCAGCAGTGAGATGCCGACTTCACGGCGCGAGAACGCCTGATACAGCACCGGCAGATAGCCGATGATTACCGCCATGAAACCGAAGCCCATGCCCGCCTCGATCACCGTCAGAAGCCGTCCGGCCGTCGAGGCAGCGGTCACGTCGCCGTAACCCAGGGTGAAGAACGTGACACCGCTTAGATAGAAATAGGTGAAAAGGCCTCCTTCCTCGCCGGGCGGGCCGTTCAGGGGCGTTATTAACGCTTCGTGAAGGAGGGCGAAGCCGACGACCAGGCCGAATACCCAAATAATAAACAGTGCGAACATGGACAGCGGCCCAAAGACGCTTAGGCAGTTGGCCCGGCGCTTGCCGGCAGGCAGTAGCCGGGCGATGGCTCCCCAGAAGGCCCAGGCGGCCCGATAAAACAGCCGCGTCGGTCGCCACAACCAGGTCACGCGCCGAGGCAAGACCATGGCCTGAAACCCGTCTACGAGGATCACGCCGATCAAAACCAGCCCGGCGATGGCGCTCAGAATCTGCATCGACCGCTCCTGCGAACTCGTTCGGCGCGAGAAGACAGGCTCGTCAGCCCGTTATCTTGGGCAGCGCCTGCTCGACGGCTTTGCGAACCAGACCGTTGGGATCGCCGCGTTGGAGGCGGCGCAGCGCGGGCACGGCCGAGCGAGCGTCCGTGCCGATCTGGCCCAGCGCCAGAGCCGCCTGCCGGCGGACGGACCACTCAAGATCGTCCAGCGCGACGATCAGCTGGGGGACAGCCTCGCGGGCGCCGGGACCGATCTTTTCCAGGGCAAGCGCCGCCTGCATTCGCAGCAAGCCGTCGGACGCCTGTAGCGCCTGAGCCAGGGCCGGGACCGCGGGGCGCGCCTCCGCACCGTGTAGGCTCAGCCCATGCGCCCCCTGAACCCGCACGGCCTGGCTTGGGTCGGCGAGCATCTTCTCCAATTCAGCTACGCTACGTCCTTCATAAGGCGGCCTATTGCTACAGCCGGACCCCAGCACAAATATAAGCAACACGAAGCGTTCCGCCGATCGTCGCCCCATGGCCGTCCTCCGCGTCAGTATCCGTCTAGTCCCGAAATCGCCTCGCCTCCCGCGTAGGTGGACAGAGCGCGATAAACGGCCGGGTCGATCCCCTGCCGGATCCAGTGTACGCCTCCGTCGGCATAGAGGAAGTTGCAGCCGTTGACGTGCATACTGCGAAAGCCGCTGACCCGGTCCTTGCCGGTGGCGTTGTAGCCGGAGCCGTCCGATCCGACGATTGTCGGCGTACAAGGCCGACGGTTCATCGGTTCGTCGCGCGGGTCGGGAGGCAGGCCAAACTGAGCCGTCACGCCGAAGATGCCCGCGTACCAAGGATGCTGTGGATCCCCCAGGCTGGCGACGGCCCAGGCCTGATCCATCATCGCCGGGCCGTTGACGAACGGTTCGGTCGCCGGCTGCGAAGGGTTGTTGAGGTCGGCTGCTTGGTAAAAGGGGTTGGCGCCGGCCGCCTCGCCCACGGCGAATGTGGACGAAAGCCCATCGCTTATATCCGTGAAGCGAACGCGGAATCTTGGCGTCGGTCCCCACTGAGGTTGGCTGTTGTTGCCTGACGAGTCCGCCTTGGTGACGTTGAATAAGCCGCGCGCCTCAGGAGGGATTTTGCTAGGATCGGGGCCAAAGCCGGCGTTCGCCCCCTTGCATAGAACGTAGTCGCAGGAGCCGACGAATGGCGGCATGGCGGCGCCCCACTGCTGGACGAAGGGCGCCAGGTCGATGGAGCCTCGCGAGCGGTTGCTGGGGCAGTAGAAGACCTTTACTTCCTGTTTGACCGCCTCATAGTTTTCCATGTCGTACCAGGGCACATCATAGTTGTAAAGGCGCTGGATGTTGCTCTCTTCGAGGTAAGGTAATATGTCGGTGAAGCCCGTGTTATAGGAGTCTTGAACGTCGAGCCGTGTGACCATGCCGGGCGGCAGGTAGCCGTTGGCGTCATGGAAGCCGTGTAAGGCGAGGCCGATTTGCTTCAGATTACTGGTGCAGGAGATGCGCGCGGCGGCCTCGCGCACTTTCTGGACGGCCGGCAGCAGCAGGCCGATCAGGATGGCGATGATGCCGATCACAACCAGCATCTCGATCAGCGTGAACGTCCGGCGTCGCCGTGCAACCGCTATCGCCTTGATGTTTTTCATTCGCTTCTCCTTACAACAGAGGGCGGTTGTCCGTAGGGGAATTCTATCAGGGTAAGAGGCGCCTGATGTAATTTGGCTTACTGGAAAAATGAAAAGAGAGGAAACCCGCCATGACCGTCTCAATGTTGTTGGTCGCGCTGCTTGCCGCGGACCCGTCGGAAACGACGCAACCCATCGTGCCGCCCGGCGCGAAGCTCGAAAAGGTATGGGGCGAAGGCGAGTTCACCGAAGGGCCAGCCTACGGCCCCGGCGGTTGCGTTTACTTCAGCGACATCGGCGACCGCATAATGCGGTATGACCCGGCCACAGGCAAAACCAGCGAATACCGCAACCCGAGCGGCCGGGCCAACGGCCTCGACTTCGACCCGCAAGGGCGCCTCGTCGCCGCGGAGGGCGCCAACAGCGGCGGCCTTCGGCGCGTCACGCGCACCGAGAAAGACGGCAAGATCACCGTCCTCGCCGACCGCTGGAAAGGCAAGAAGTTTAACAGCCCCAACGACCTGACCATCGACCTCAAAGGTCGCATCTATTTCAGCGACCCGCGCTACGTCGGCGACGAGCCGCGCGAGATCGATACGGAAAGCGTCTACCGCATCGACCCAGACGGCAAACTGACGCAACTCATCACCGACGTGGAAAAGCCTAACGGCGTCATTCTCTCTCCGGATATGAAAACTCTGTATGTAGCTGACAGCAATCCCAAAGGCAACCAACAGCTGTTAGCATTTCCGTTAAAGGAGGACGGCAGCGTCGGTGCCAAGAAGGTGCTGTACGACTTCGGCCAAGGGCGCGGCATCGACGGCATGTGCGCGGACGTGAAAGGCAATTTGTACGCCGCGGCCGGCGACGGCGATAAAGGCGGCGTCTATGTCTTCAGTCCAGAAGGCAAGCGGCTGGGGTTCATCCCAACGCCGGAGACGCCGAGCAACTGCGTCTTTGGCGGCAAGGATCGCAAAATGCTCTATGTGACCGCGGGAAAGTCTCTGTACCGCATCGCGCTCAACACGGAGGGTTTCGCGGTGTTCTGGCCCAAAGAGGAGTGAATCTTACTCTGTAGAAAACCCTGGTTCCCACGCTCTGCGTGGGAACCCACGGGTGCGACGCTCTGCGTCGCGTCTGGCCAGGTTCAGCGTCTCGCGGGTTCGGGACGCAGAGCGTCCGGTGCTCTCGTACCCACGCGGAGCGTGGGAACCAGGAGGCCAATCTCGCTACTCGTTGATTTTCGCCGCCGCTTCGTAGGCCGCGGCGATGAAGCGGCGCATTTTCTCGGCGTCCTTATGGCCCGGCGCGCTTTCGACGCCGCTGGCCACGTCCACGGCGTAGGGCCTTACAATGCGCACCGCCTCGGCCACGTTGTCGGATGTCAATCCGCCGGCCAAGATCACCGGCACACCTGGCCGGAACGCCGCAATTAGCTCCCACGGCGCGATTCGCCCGGTGCCGCCGTGTTGCCCTGGCGCGTGGCCGTCCAACAAAACGGCGGCCGGCACTCGCCCTAAAGAGCGGCAGGCTTCGATATAGCTCGTCACGACCGCCAGACTGCTTATGTCGCGCACCGGAAACGCCGGGATGAGTCGATGGGGATAGCCGTCGCCAAGTCCACAATTTTCGCCGTGCCACTGGACGACGCGGATGCGGCGCCACGTCTCCAAGAAGGCGAAGGCCTCGCCCAGCGGGCGATTTACGAAGACGCCTACCGCCTCCACGAATGGCGGCAACTCGGCCAGCACGTCCTCCACGGCAGCGGAGTCGATTCGCCGTGGCGAACCTTCAAAGAAGTTCAGCCCGACGGCGTCGGCGCCGAGTCGGCCGGCTTCGCGCGCGTCGGCGGGCCGCGTTATGCCGCAAATCTTGATGCGCAGGTGATAGGACATGAGACGTTTTCCATCCGCTTGCGCGGGTCGTTTAGCCGCGACCCTAAGGGAAGCGCGGGGGAGACGCGCTCCCCTTAGGGTCGCGGCTAAACGACCCGCGCCCTATTTGGCAGCCTTCCCTACCGGAAACGCCTTGTTGGGGTACGGCGGCGGCGGCGGCGATTCCACCGGATGATCCTTGATTTCCTTCTGCAAATACATGATCGCCGCCTTGAGCTGGGCGTCTTCTCCCAAATACGTCGTGTGCGGCGGATTGTCCACCACCATGTCGGGATCGACCCCGTGATTCTCGATCAGCCAGGCGCCTTCCGGGCCGTAGACGCCGAACTCCGCGGCCGTCGCGATGCCCTTGTCCACCAGAAAATCGTCGCCGTTGAGCCAGATTTCGCCGCCCCAAGTCCGCGTTCCAATTACCTTGCCGATCTTCAGCCGCTTCACGCCCTCGGTAAACGCCTCGCCGTCGGACGCCGTGTTCTCGTTGCACAAGACCGCGATATGGCCCCTAAAAGCATATTGCATGTTCCACATCGGCGCCTTGCCGACGCGGTTGCTCCAGTAGAACCACGCCTTGCGCATCAGCCGGCCGATGATCCAACTGTCGATGTTGCCGCCTTCATTGTTGCGCACATCGATTATTAGTCCTTGCCGGGTAAAGACGGGATAAAACTCGCGGGCGAAATCGCCGAAGTCATCGCTCCCCATCGCCCGCAAATGGACGTAACCGATCTGCTCTTTGCCCAAATCCTCTACCGTCTTGCGCCGCGTATATTCCCACTCGTGATAGCGCAAATCCTCAGCCGCGGTCGCGTCGATGGGGCTGACTACTGCCTTGCGAACCGCGCCGCCCGCCGCTGGCTTGACGCTCAACAGCACCGGCTGGCCGGCCTTGCGCCGCAGCAACACTCCGACGTCGGCCACGCTCAGCGTCGGAGTTCCGTTGATCGCCTGGATTATGTCGCCTTCCTTGACATTGACGTTCGGCTTGGACAGCGGCGCCGTTAGCTCCGGATCGTCGCCGTCCGTCTGGTAAATGTGAACGACGCGATAGCCGCCGGCGTTTTCGTCTCGCGCCAGCACCGCCCCGAGGAACGACGGCGGGAATACTTCTTCGCCCTTGCGCACGTCGCCGCCACGGACGAATATGTGCAGCGCGGACAACTCGGACACCATTTGACCTAGCAAATCTCCTAATTCCGTCCGGCTGGCCACACGGTCGGCCAGCGGCTCATACTTCTTGCGAATCTCTTTCCAATCGACGCCGTGCAGATTGCGGTCGTAGAAGTAATCGCGTTCCATGCGCCACGCCTCGGCGAACATTTGTTTCCATTCCTCGCGCGGGTTCACCGTCAGCGCCCAATCCGTCAGCGGCAGGTCCTTCTTCGCCAAGTCCACTGCTGCGGTCACGGCCGCGTCGATGACGTACAGAGAATCCGTTTTCTCGATCAACAGCTTCTTGCCGTCCTCCGACATTTCAAACGACTTTACGTCGTCCGTAAGGTTCTTGACTTCCACATCGCCCTCAGTGATCTCCGCGCCTTTGAGCGAGGACTTCTTGTCGCCGGCCGGCGTTGCCAGCCAGTAGATCGCCTTGTCGTTGACCGTCAGCGAGGTGTAATTGCCAGCCGGGATCGGCGCCTCGATCAACCGCGCCTGAACGCCCGCCAGGTCGATCTTCACGTCGTCGGCCTTGTCGCCCTTCTCGGCGTGCGCTGCTTCGTCCGGCGGCGTCCAGGGCGAGCGCAGTCCTTCGGTCAAGGCGATCAGGTAAACCTTCGTTTTCTTGTTGAGAAACGGCTCCGGTTGGTAACTGCCCCACGGGTCGGTCACTTCCGACTTGAGGTTGCGGTCGGAGAGGAAATAGAGCCAATGGCCGTCGGGACTCCAATAGGGACTATAGCTATCGTAACGGTCGGTGGTTAGCGTCGTCGTAGCGTTGTTATCCGTGTTATAGACCATGATCCGCCGAAACAGATTCTGGCCGGCGGCGACATAGGCCAGCCACTTGCCGTCCGGCGACCAGCGCAAATCGGCGAAGCCGTCCGGGGCTGTCGTCTCGGCGATTTTGCGGTTCGTCTTTTTATCCACATCGTAGAGGAATAGGCGTAGGTTCTTGTCGTAGTGGGCGATGAACTTGCCGTCCGGCGACGGTTCGGCGTCAAAACGCACCACCTCGGCGTCCTTGGTCCGTTGTTCGCCCGCGCCGACGCCATCGGCCGGCAGCGTCCATAACTCAACTTCGCCGGACTCGTCGGACAGGGCCGAAAGCGTCTTGTCGGTCAGGAAGCGGGCTTCGCGGTAACGCACGCCCTGCTTACGCTCGACCTCGACGAAGCGGCCCTGTTTGGCCGGCGTGACGAAGACCCGGCCGCGGGCCGTGAGCGCCACCTTGTCGCCGTCGGCCGAAAGATGCGCCGCGGTCAGATAGTCCAATGGTTTGGCGACGACGTGTTCGCGCGTCTGGTCGAAATCGGAGTCGAGCGATATCGGCACAACCTGATCTTGACCAGTGGCGATGTCAAAAAGGTGAATATCGGCGCCGAGTTGATAAGCGATGCGGCCGCCGTATTGCGAGGCGGAGGCGGCGTCCCAACCCGCGTTTTTGCTGTGTTGTTTGAGGTCGCCGCCGTCCGGCTTCATCGACCAGAGATTCATCGTGCCGTCGCGGTCGCTGAGGAAATAGACACGGCCCTGCCACCACATGGGGTTCTTACTTGTGCCCGGATAGTCGGCGGTGAGCGGCGCCGCTTCGGCTCCATCCACGGAGTATTTCCATAGATTTTGGGCGGTGCCGCCCTTGTAGCGCTTGGTATGGCTGCCCTGGAACGGCAAGCGAGTGAAGAACAGCGTCTTGCCGGCTTCGTCGTAGACGCCGTCGGCGGCCTGGGCCAACGGCACGGGTTGGCGCACCGCGGCGACTTCCGTTTTGCTCAGGTCCAAAGCGACGAGGCGCGTCTGCGGCAGGGTGGTATCGGCGTCCGTGCCAATGAGGATTTTGCCATCCGCCGTCCAGCTGACAAACGTGACGGCGGCCCCGTCAAAGGTGCGACGGCGCGGCGCGCCGCCGGCGATCGGCATGGTATAGACCTCGGTGGGGCCGTCGTAGTGGCCGGCGAACGCCAGTGTTTTACCGTCGGGCGATATGGCCGGCAGTGATTCCTCGCCGACGTTGCTGGTAAGGCGCGTGGCGTTGCCGCCCTTGTCGCCGACCTTCCATAGGTCGCCCTCGGCGACGAAGACGATTCCGTCCTTGATGAGGGCGGGCTGGCGGTAATAGCCCACGGTACCGGCGCCGGTTGCGGCCGGGGCGATAAAAAAGATAATAAAGGCGGCAAATGGCGTAATGCGAAGCGCGCGCATGGGATAGGAACCCTCTCAAAGGGTGGATCATAATACTGCTATGAAGGGTATTGGATGCGCGGGAGACGTGCCAGGGCAATAGGCGAGCCGGGCCTCGTAAGCGCCCGGAGTTCAAAACAAAGGCGAGCCGGAGCGTGTGAACTCGCCCGGCTCGCCGTGTTTGAAACCAATTCTACGCCCGCTCTTCCGGCGTGGTCACGTCGGGCACGTTCTTGCCCAGCGCGGTCGCCAGGGCGATCTGGTGATCCTGTTCTTGAATCAAGATTTCGCGGAGGTGTTCGCTTACGGCGTATTCTCCTAGCGCTTCGCACTGCCGCACTCGCACCCGGTAATTGCGAATGGTGTCGTTCTCATTGTCCAAATCGAATTGGAGCATGTCCTCGGCTTTTTCCGAGGTCTTCACTGGCTTAGGCGTGACCGTCGGCATTCCGCCGAGGTAGTCGATCTGGTTGGCGATCAGGAGGGCGTGTTGCAGTTCCTGGGCCGCGTGGACCTCCAGCTCCGCCGCGATGTTCATGTACTGCGGACCTTTGAGTACCTGCGAGTAGACCACGTAGGCGATGATCGCCTGGTATTCGCGCGACAGATCCTCGTTCAGAAGCGCGATCAGCTGTTTGCGCGTGAGTTTCGCATCCGATTCCGGCTTTGCCGCCATGAAATCCTCCAGTGTCAGGGGAAATAGTCCGTCGTCCGATCCTAACTCATTCATAAGCGGCGTGGGGCGTCGCGTCCAACTGTTGGGAATCTTCTTGCCGCGCCGTTGGTGCTGGCCGTACCATACGGAGCATTGAGCGCCACTATCCACCCGCGAGATTACCTATGATCCGCTTCACCTGTCCTTGCGGCAAGTCCTTGAGCGCCCGCGACGAGTACGGCGGGAAGACGACGCGCTGCCCCGACTGCGAACGCGAATTGACCATCCCCGGCGGCGAGGGCGTCCAGGCCGGGCCGGTTTCGCGCGGCGCGGCGGATGATAGCATCCGCCCATCGCGGCCCGGCCGCGACGACGCTTTGGATGAGGGTCCAATCGCGTCCAAGACAAGCGGCATGGCGATCACCAGCACGATTCTCGGCGTACTCTCGCTCTTCCTCTGCTCTGTGTTCACCGGGCTTCCCGCCATCATTCTTGGTGGGATTGGCCTGGGCGCCATCGGCCGCAGCCGCGGCCGGCTCAAGGGCAAAGGGCTGGCGATCACCGGCATTGTCACGGGCGGCGTTAGTTTCCTTTTGCTGCCTGTGCTTGCGATTGCGATTGGGCTTTTGATACCGGCGGTTTCCACGGTGCGGGAAGCCGCTGCCCGCATAAGCATCGGAAACAACCTCAAGCAGATAACCGTGGCCATGCACTCCTACAACTCCGCGAACGGGACGCTCCCGCCTGCGGCCATCTGCGATCAGAACGGCAAGCATCTGTTGAGCTGGCGCGTGGCCATTCTGCCGTACATTGAGGCGGGAGCTTTGTACAACCAGTTCAAGCTCGACGAACCGTGGGACGGGCCGAATAATAGCAAACTTATCGCGCGGATGCCGATGTTCTACGCTCTGCCCAGCGACAAGACGGCGCCGCCCGGTTCCACATACTACCGCGTATTCGTCGGCAACGGGGCCGCCTTTGACTGGTGCAAAGGCGCCAAGATGCCGGACGACTTCAAGGACGGCACGGCCAACACGATTCTGGTAGCGGAGGCGGCGACGGCGGTTCCCTGGACGAAGCCGGACGAGTTGGAGTTCGATCCCAACCAGCCGCCGCCGCCGCTGGGCGGCCATTTCTCAGGCGGCGCTTCGGTGGGCCTCGCGGACGGATCGGTGCGTCAGATTTCCAAAACCGTCAGCCCACAAACGCTCAAGGCCGCGATCACGCGCTCCGGTGGGGACGTTCTGGGGCCGGATTGGTAAACGCGGCGCACCCCTTCGGCGAGCAGTATACAATGGCATGATTGCCGCGTCCGCGTTTGTTCGAGAGCCGCTCATGGGCGAACACAAGAAACGCGCCCGGCCTTCCACCGAAGAGAAGCATCAACAGGGTCAGACGCGGCAGAAGAAGGACGCGGGAGGGGAGAAGGGCGATGAGCGGCGCGGCAAACACTTCCGACGGAAACGGAGACGTCCGCCAGAGAAAGAAGGGTGACGTGACGTTTTCGGAGCGGATCAACGACCTGTTCAAGCGGGAGCGATGGGCGCCGGCCCGCAGACTGCTCCAAAAGCGCCTCGAAAAGGAGCCGGACAATCACTGGCTCCTGACGCGCCTTGGTACTACCTACTACGAAGAGCGCGATTACCCGAAAGCCCTCGACCTCTCCCGCCGGGCGATCCGGTTGGCGCCGGAGTGTCCCCTCGTCCTTTGGGATCTGGCCTCCACGCTGGAAATGCTCGGCGACGACCGCGGCGCCCTCCGAGCATACCGGGGGTTGTTCGCCCGTGGACCGCAGAGGATCGCCGATGACGAGTGCGGCGAAGGAATGCCGTGGGCGCTTTCCCTACTGACGGACTGCCTCTATTCCGCGGCCGGCTGCTTGCACCGCATCGGCGACCGGGACGCGGCCGTCTCGTGCTTGCGGCAACACCTGGAGTTGCGAGCGCTGGGGTCCAAAAGCATTTACTCGCGCCGCGACGTGGGCAAGCGCTTCGCCGAAATCGCCGGGTCGCGGCTCGGGCTGATCGAGCAAGAGATCGGCGACGCGGAAAGGGCGCTGCACGCGATGTAAGCGCCAGTCGTTGCATCCCGTCCCCGATGCGATACAATCGAGACATGCCCGCCGCGCCGATTTTCCCACCCCGATTGGACCCGAGCCGACCATGTCTTTCCTCCACTTTGGATTGCTCGCGCTCCTGCCGTTGGCCGCCATTCCGGTCGTCCTGCACCTGCTCACGCTCCACCGTCTCAAGACCGTTGAGCTGAGTACCTTTCGCTTCCTCTTCGACAGCTACATTCAACAGCGACGGCGGATGCAGTTCCTCGAAGCGCTGCTCGCCATGCTGCGCACCTTGTTTCTCGTGGCCGCCGTGCTGATGATCGCCGGCCTGGTCCTTAGCTCCCGCAGCTCTCTCTTCGGAGCGGCAGGCGGCGGTAAGCGCGACGTTATCCTGCTCGTCGATTGCTCCGCCAGCATGAAAGCCCGCAGCGGCGGCCAGTCCGCCTTTGAGCGCGCCAAATCCGCCGCGCTCGTCGTGGCCAAGAATCTCCGAGCCACGGATACGCTGACTCTCGTTCAAGTAGGCGCCCAGCCCCACGAGCGTTTCAGCAACTTCACCTCGGACGCCAAGGGCGTCGAAGACGCTATCACCGGCTTGCAGACCACGGCGTCGCGCGGCAACATCTTCGCTGCGCTCATGCACCTGTTCGGTCCCGACGCCTCGAAGCGGGCCAATCCGCTTGTCTATCTCTTCACCGATTGTCAGGGCAGCGGCTGGCGCGAGGTGAAAAACCAGGGACTTGAAGGCCTGATCCCGGATAAGACGCCGTTCGTGGTCGTAAACGTCGGCTCCACGGAAGATATGTCCAACCGGGCCGTTGTCGGCGATGCGCCGCGGCGCGGCCGGTCGGTGGCCGGCCTGCCCTATCTCCTTCAGCCGCGAGTCGTTAACTCGTCGAAGACCGAAAACGCCGAGGTCACGCTCAGCGTCCTCATTGAGGAAAAGGAAGTGTCGCGCTTTCCGTTGACGCTCAAACCTGGCGAGACGGCCGTGCGCCGCATTCCTTACACGCCTAAAGAACCCGGTTTTTTGCACGGCCGTTTCGAGATCGCCAGCACCACGCCCGACCGCTTCCCCGAAGACGACCGTTACCTGTTCGCGCTCAATGTGTCGCCGCGCATCAAGGCGCTCATTGTGGACGGCCAACCGCCCGGCCAGCCCATTGTGGACGTGGATGAGGCGCATTATCTAGAAGTCGCACTAACCTCCGGCGTCCACGCGCCGGCGACGGATGGCAAACCTCTGGCGGAAGGCGCCGACGATTTTCTCAGGCCGTTCGACGTGCAGAGGATTCCCGAAGCCGGCGTGACGCCCGACGCGCTGAAGGACGCCCGGCTCGTCGTGCTGGCCAACTGCGGCGGCCTGCAACCGCCGCAATTCGAGATGTTGCGCACGTTCGTGGCTGGCGGCGGCGGCCTGCTGATCTTTCCCGGCGACCGCGTTAACCCGACGGTGTACGACGACCAGTTCTTCCCCGTGCCCGGCCCGCAGGGTGAACGCCTGACGGCCGCGCGTCTCGAAGCACCCGAAGGCGACCCCGATAAGACCGAGACGTTTCAGCAACTGGGCAAGATCGACTTCGGCCATCCGGCATTGAGCTTATTCGACAGCCCCGACCCGGAGGCCCGGCCATTAACCTCATTCCGGATCTATAAACGCTTCAAAATCGCGATGCCGGAGAAGAAAGGCAACGCCTGGGCGCTGGCCTGGTTCGGCAACGGCTCGCCGGCCCTGGTCGAGAGCCGCCTGGGCGACGGCGACGTAATCCTCTCGGCGTTCCCGGCTCACACGCGCTGGACAAGCCTGCCGACGAGGCCCGACTTCGCCCCGCTGGCGATGCAGTTGGCGAACCACGTCGCGCGACGGCCGCCGGTCGATGGGCCGTCGGTGGTGCTGGCCGATGGCACGGCGGAGTTCGCGGTCAACGGACTGTGGGGCGACGTGAAGGCCGAGGTCAAAATGCCGTCCGGCCGAATCGTTGACCAGCAGTTCGAGCGCAGCGGCCCTCGCCTGCTCGGCTCCTTCACCGAAACGTCGGAGCGCGGTTACTACACGCTGGACGTGAAGAGCAAGAGCGTGGGACAGGGCAAGGCGGGGAACACGGCATTCGCGGTGAACCTGTCGCCGGAGGAGTCGGATTTCACGATGCTGGGCGAGGACAAGCTGCACGATATGTTACCGTCGGCCGCGCTCACCTACGTGGACGCCTCGGCCGACGCCGCGGGAGTGCGGAGCCTGGTAACGGACGAGAAGAGCGAAGTGGGTCGCGGCTGGTGGTTCGCGTTGTTGCTGGCGGTGATGGTCAGCGAGTTCTTCCTGGCCACCTGGGGCGGCCGGCGGAAGAAGGCGGAAGAAGAATCGTTGGGGATGGAGCGCGTGGAACAGGTGCGGGCCGGGTCGTGGGTTGGCGGCATGGCAGGGGCGCGGGCGAAGTAACCTGTGGAAACCTTGAACATTCACGTCCGCTAACAGGCCGCGCATGTCACGACTCTTCCGTCGGCTCCAATTGCAAAGGCTCTTGATAGATGAACCGCCAGTTCTCTTCGATTCGCCGTCGGATCAGGGTTTCATCGAGAAATACCTTCCCGTCCGTCAGCAGAAGACGCCGGGCGGTTTGCTTGTCGAGGACGCGGGCCAGGACGCGAATATCCTGCTTGTGCTTCTCGCGCGTGCTCGAAAGTTTGCTGACGAGGCGGCTTGGTGTGCATGGGATGCGGACCTCCCCGGAGAGCGTCTACTGATCCAGCATAAGGAAAGCCACGGCGAGCGGCGGGATAAACCCAATGGTATCTACACAAGTGGGGTGCCATGCTTTCGCGGCCACTGTCCGCACCATTCCCAGCCTGAGACGCCGCGAAAGCATGAATCCCGCGCGAGGACTCATGCTTTCGCGGGGTTGGGACTGGACGAGGTTTCGGGACCGGCCCGCGAAAGCATGGCACCCCACTGTGTAGATACCAATGGGATAAACCCGGCGGCTCGCCTGGCGCTATTCCAGACTGGAATCAGTAATAGCGGCGGCCTTCCTCGATCAGTTCCTGGGCGGTGAGGCCGCCGAGAGTCCGGCCTTGGCGTCGGCTATACGATTTGAATTCCTCAATTATTTGGGGTACGTCATTGCGTTCCGCGGGGCCGTAGGGCGCCAGTTTTGCCACCGGTTTGCCCTCCTCCGTTATGACGATTTCCTCGCCCTGGGCAACCCGCCGCAGGAGCAGGTGCAAAGAGTTTTGGGCTTCCCAGGAGGCAATGGTTGTCATGGTGATAAGACCTTGTTTTCAGCGAGACCTTTTTTAGTGTAGAGTGTGTGGCGGGAACTAACAACCCGCTCAGGGGCGTAGTTAGTGCCTTTGCCCTGTCCCTGTGGGCGCTCTACGATGTCAAATGATTCCCGCTTCCAGCCCCGCGACGACCTACCTCGGATTAACGCGATGCACATTGTCCGCAATTCGTGCTTGTTGGCCGCCGCGCTCGGCGTCCTCAACTCCGGTCGCCTTGCCGCGCAGGGCTTCTCCCCTCAAGAGGCCGTACAGCGCATGAAGGTCGCCGACGGCCTTGAGGTCAAGCTTGTCGCCTCGGAACCTGAGATCCGCCAGCCGCTCACCATGTCTTTCGACGACAAAGGACGCATTTGGGTTATCCAATACCTGCAATATCCGGCTCCCGCCGGCCTCAAGGCGGTCAAGGTCGATCAATTCCTTCGCACCGTTTACGACCGTGTGCCGGAGCCGCCGCCTAAGGGACCGAAAGGGGCCGACCGTATCACCATCCTTTCCGACCCCGACGAAAACGGCCATTACCGCAAGGCCAAGGACTTCATGGGCGGCCTCAACCTCGCCTCCGGCATGTGTCTCGGGCGTGGCGGCGTCTATGTGTTACAAGCTCCTTACCTCCTCTTCTATCCGATCCGCGAAGGCGACGATGTCCCGGCCGGCGACCCGGAAGTGCTGCTGAGCGGCTTCGGTATGGAGGATGCCCACGCCGTCGCCAACTCGCTCCAATGGGGGCCGGACGGCTGGCTCTACGGCGCCCAGGGTAGCACCGTCACCGCCCACGTCCGCGGCCTCGAATTCCAACAGGGCATATGGCGTTACCATCCCATCACCAAGGAATTTGAACTGTTCTCGGAGGGCGGCGGCAACACCTGGGGTTTGGACTTCGACGCCCACGGCAACGTCATCGCCGGCACCAATTGGGGCGGCTTCGCCATGCTGCACCAGGTCCAGGGCGGCTATTACATCAAGGGCTTCGGCAAGCACGGGCCGCTGCACAATCCGCATTCCTACGGCTATTTCGACCACGTTCCCATCACCGGCTTTAAGGGCGGCCACGTCACCTGCGGCGGCATCGTCTACCAAGGCGGCGCCTTGCCGGAACGATTCAACGACGCCTACATCGCCGGAAACCTCCTTTCCAACTCGCTTTACTGGTATACTCTCGACGCCAAAGGATCGACGTTCACCAGCAAGTTCGCCGGCGATTTCCTCGTTGCCAACGATACATGGTTCCGGCCGATCGACTGCCTGACCGGGCCGGACGGCGCCCTCTACGTCGCCGACTGGTACGACAAGCGCGCCAATCACGTCGATCCCGTGGACACCTGGGACCGCAGCAACGGCCGTATCTATAAGGTCGAAACGAAAGGGGCCAAGCCGGTCGCACCCATCAATCCGCCGCTAGGCAAACGGTCGAGCAAGGAGCTAGTTGCTTTGCTCGAAAATCCGAACAGCTGGTGGACCGGCGAGGCGCGGCGCATCCTCGGTGAACGGCGCGACGCCTCTGTCGTTCCGATGCTGCGCAAGACGGTGTTGGAGAACAAGGGCCGGCTGGCGCTGGAATCGCTGTGGGCGTTGTACGTCAGCGGCGGCTTCGATGAAGATTTCGCCGCCAAGCTGCTTGACCATTCCAACCCCGATGTACGAACATGGGCAATCCGACTTGTAGGCGACGGCAAGAAAATTTCACCCAGATTCCGCGACCGGCTCGTCGCCTTGGCGCGTAACGAAACAAGTGCGACAGTGCGTTGTCAGCTGGCGTGTTCATGCAAGCGCCTGCCGGGGCCGGATTGCCTGCTGATTGTTCGCCAGTTGCTGCTGCGCGACGAGGACGCCGCCGACTTGTACATTCCCATGCTGTTATGGTGGGCGATTGAGGATAAAGCTATTTCGGATCGCGATTTGCTCATTAGCCTGCTCGACTCGCCGGCCGTCTGGCGCACGCCCATCGTGAGCCGGTTTATCGTGGAGCGGCTGGCCCGGCGTTACATGGACGAGGGCGGTGCGGAGAACCTGAATGCCTGCGCGCGTCTGTTGGCCGCCGCGCCGGGGCGGGCCGAAACGGACCTTATGCTACGCGGCATGGACAAGGCGTTGGAGGGTCGTCGGCTCGTGAAGGCGCCAGAAGCGTTGGAAACGGCGTTGAGCCAATTGAGGAAGGCGCGGCCGGACGACCTGACGCTGTTACGCCTGGCGGTGCGGCTCGGCGGGGCAGACGCCTACGAACAGAGCGTGAAGCGGGCCGGCGACGCCAAGGCGCCGGACGCCGACCGCATCGCCCTTATCGAATTGCTCGGGCAAACCGGCAAAGCGGACTGCGTGCCGACGCTACTGCAAACTTTAGCCGAGGCCAAGCCGGATGCGTTGCGCGCCGCCGTTCTATCCGCCTTGCCGCCGTACTCCGACTCACAAATCAGCGCCGACGTTTTGGTGCAATATCCGAAGTATTCCGCCGACATAAAGGGGCGCGCGCTGAGCCTGTTGTGCGGTCGCGCGGCGTCGGGACTGGAGTTGCTCAAGGCCGTGGACGCCGGCCATATCGTCCCGCGCGACGTGCCGCTCGATCAGCTGCGGCGCCTCGCCGAATTTAAGGACACACGGCTCGATCCATTGATTGCGAAACATTGGGGCAAGATCACTCCGGCGACCGCCGGCGAAAAGCTGACGCAGATACGCAACCTCGGCGCGACCCTATCGAGAGGCGCCGGGGATCGCGTCGCGGGCAAGGCCGTCTTCACGAAGAACTGCGCGACGTGCCACACTTTATTCAAAGAAGGCGGCAAGATCGGCCCCGACCTAACCGGCGCCGACCGCAAGAACCGTGTGTATCTGCTCACACAAATCGTCGATCCAAGCGCGATCATCCGCCAAGAATTTTTGGCCTACATCGTCAATATGAAGGACGGCCGCGCGCTCACCGGGCTGATGGTGGAATCGACGCCGGAGACGGTGACGCTGGTGGACGCCAAGAACGTCCGCAGCGTGTTGCGCCGCGATCAGATCGACGAAATGAAGGCGTCGCCGGTGTCGCTGATGCCGGAAAAGCTCCTCGAACCGCTGGACGACAAGCAAATCCGCGACCTGTTCGCCTATCTCCAGGGGGATTAGCGTCTCAAACGGCCGCTTAAGTCTCCGTTTGTTCCATATGGTCGGCGATGCGCTCCAACAAGCGCGAGGTCTCGCCGGCGTCCAGGTTCTCGTTGAACCGAACCTTGAACATGCGCTCGCCGCGCCACGGCCCCTTCTGTTCTTCCTCGGAGTGAACGATCACTCCCAGGAAGGTCTTGCGCCGCATTAGCTCTTCCACCAATTCCCGAATCGTGGACAATTCCAGCGCGGTTGGTTGCATGGATATGGTTCTCCAGCAAAAATGGTTCGTTGGCCTCCTGCTCAGGCGGGTGCAGTCGGACAAGGGGCGATACTAGCTTTTCTTTGCGGGGAAGGGAATACGAGCTTCAGAGTTTAGCCGCGACCCGAAGGGGAGCGCGTCTCCCTCGCGCTCCCCTTCGGGTCGCGGCTAAACGACCCCAAAATCGCGTATCGTGAAAACAGGCTGAAAGTTCTCGATGCCATGCGTCCTGAATAACTCCTCGGCGCCTTGCAAACGATCCACGAGCGCGACAACCAACACGACTTCGCAACCGATTTGGCGGACCCCTTCGATGGCCTTTACGGAGGAAGAACCTCGCGTAATTACGTCATCAAGGATTATGACGCGCGAACCGGGTTTCAGATTGCCCTCAATGAGTTTCTGCGTCCCGTGAGCCTTGGTTTTATCGCGGACCCAGAACCCTTCCATTTTCCTGCCGTGCAGGTGGTAGCTGATGACCGCCGCCGTGGTCAACGGCACCGCGCCGACCTCAAGACCGCCAATCGCGTCAAAGGCCAGGTCTTTGGTGCGTTCATAAAGCGTCTCGCCGATCAGGTGGGCGGCTTCGGAGAAGACTTGAGTCATCTTGCCGTCAATGTAGTAGTCGCTGACGTCGCCGGACGCGAGGCGGAACGTCCCGCGCTTGAACGAGCGATCTTTCAGGAGTTCAAGCAATTGTGTTTCGGCCGTAGACATGGACCGGCTCCCCTTATCTCGCCTACTGGCAGTGTCTTCGTTTGCTCTATAAGCCCTATAGGACGTATAGGACGAATAGGACCTATAGGACATATCGGGCCGCTTCGGAATACTCCTCATTTTCGGCTTTCTTCATCCAAACGGATTCGTCGTTAAAGTCGCCGTGCATGGCGTCCGATATTTGCTAACAAGCAGTGCGAATAGTGGACCGGGCTGGGCGCGATCTCGCGCCGGCGCGGACTTCAGTTGGAAGGGAGTAGTCGGATGCGAACGAGGCGATCCTTGTTGCTTTGGGCCGCGGCCGTGCTTGCGCCGTGGGTGGCCGCCGGCTGTGCCCCTTTCTCAGCCGGTCTCTTCACCCCCATCCCCGTGCCCCCGTGGGTCACGGAGCGCATGGAGGAAAAATACTGTTACCCCAATGACTTCCGAACGCCGGTGCTGCCGCCGATCCGCGAGGGCTTCCCGCCGCCGACGTGCGAGGACCAGCCCGACGACGCCCGCGTCCTGCGCGCCCTGGAGCACGTCACCCGCGGCGTGCCGTACTTCTATGAAGAGTTCCGCGACAACGTCGAGGTCATCAAGGAGCGCGTCAAGGACACCATCGACCCGCCGCGCTTCTTCCCGCTGATCGGGCCGGCTCAGTTGCATCATTGCCACTGGAAATGCACCATCACCTATACCGAAACGATTGAATCAGGTTATCCGTTCCCCTTCCGCTGCGTCAAGCCGCGCGTGAAGGTGATTTATATCGACCTCGACCACCTGCATCTGTATCCCGGCTGCACGGTCGAGTCGCAGCGGGCGGTCAACCGCGAACTTGCCGGCCCCTGAGCGGCGACGGATGGAAAAGTCGTTTAGCCGCGACCCGAAGGGGAGCGCTCCGACAGAGCGCTCCCCTTCGGGTCGCGGCTAAACGACATCTCTTTCTCTTCCATTTTCGGAGATTTCCATGCGCGAGATTTTGAGATACGCCCTCACCTTACTTGCGACGGCGGCCATTGTCTGTGGGCTAACGCAGCCCGCCTCGGCTCAGGGTCCGTCCCTCGTCGTCTCCAGTTTCGCGCCAGTGGTTCACGGCGGGCCGGAAACCGATGCGCTGCTGGCTTTGCCGCGCGTGGTGCCGCCGCCTCAACGGTTGCCGCCGTCCACGGATCACATCCTACTAATTTCCGCGATCGCACCGAAACCGGCAGTGGACTTGCTCGCCGCGCCAACCGTGCCGCCAGCCTGGCTGGCGGCGCCGACCTCATTGGCTCCGTCCAAACTTGCCGTCATCCCCTCCGGCTTGCCCGCCGTGGGGACCGTGAAACCTTCCGTTATTGGAGCAATTGTCGCGCGTCCGAGGATTGTCCTGACGCCCATTGCCGCCGTGCCAGCCCCGGTCATCGTGGCCGCCCGCCCGACCTTACAGCCGTTGACCACGAGCAGGCCCGCGATCCGGTCCTGGCCCGCGGCTCACTTGGTGCGCCAGGATAGCCGCACACAGGAGACGCGCGGGGTGGCTTATTTCGAGACGGCGCCGGTACCGCAAGCGCCGACGCCTCTTGGCAATTTGAAATAGCGCGTCTGCAACGAATCGAAATTACTAGCCCCGCGCGCAAGCGAGGG
>DHJA01000093.1:76750-88534 GCA_002404095.1 Planctomycetaceae bacterium UBA4732
AGCGAGGGGTTTCGCCTCACCCCTCGCTTGCGCGCGGGGCTAGTGCTCTGTCACTCGTCGATTGATGGGTTGGACGGTTTTGTAAACCGTCCGGACGGTTTGCAAAACCGTCCTACGACACCCATCAATCGACGAGTGACAGAGCACTAGTATTGATTCTGCGTTAGCGCTTCAGAACCGTGAGCCGAACCGCCTCCTCACGCGCCTTATAAAACGGGTCGAGCGGATAACACCCCGATACCATGCCGTTGCGCGGCGCCGTGGTGCAGTCGCTGAAGGTGCGGCAGATCTGCTTGCGGCGCAACGGCCGGCCCGATAGCACGTCCGCCGGCATTTCCGGGTAGCTCAACGCCATTCGCCCCAAGCCGATGAAGTCCGCCGCCCGCGTTCGCACCACCGCCTGTCCTATATGCGGAAGCCACTCCTGTAAGTAGGAATATCCCGAACCGATCACCATCAACCCCGGTGCGTGCCGCTTCAGATCGGCCGTGATCGCGATTTGTCGGGCCACGCCGACCAGCGGATCTTCCGGAGGCAGGTAGCCGTCCGATGGGGGAAACAGCGCCGGCCGCTGGATGTGTGGGTTGTAGTAGGGACTGCCGACCGCGATGCAAGCCAACCGAATGTCTAGCGATTCCAACAAGTCCAGGAATGCGCGCGGCTCGGTCAGGTCGGCGCCGACACCGGTGCCGTCGCCGCCGAAGGCGTGCCGATAACCACCGTCAGGCAACGCCTCCGGCTCGCCGCGACCGTCCGGTCCCGCTCGAAACGGAATCCAGTCCACGGCGCTGATGCGGACGCCGACAGCCAACCCCGGCGCCTCAGCGCGGACGCCAGCGGCGACTTCGCGGAGAAATCGTGTGCGATTATCGAAACTGCCGCCGTAGCGGCCGGGACGATCTACGGCGCTGAGGAACTCATGGCCCAAGTAGCCGTGACAGTGCTTCACGTCGATGAAGTCGAAGCCGGCTCGCTGCGCACGCCGGGCGGCGCGCACAAAGTCGTCCACTAGGCGCGCGACCTCGCCGTCGGTGAGTGGGGAATGACCCTGGGCGACGTGGAACTTGCGGTCAAGGATGGGATGCCGGTACAGGATGACGGGTTCAAGGCGCCCGTGTTCGCGCGGCCGCGCGAATCGGCCGGAATGCGTCAATTGCAATCCGACAAGTAGGTCGTCAACGCGGCCGTGACATTGACGGTGTTCGTCGATCAGCGCTTCGCGCAGGGAGGCAAAGCTCGGAAGCGTTTCTTCAGTCAAAAGCAACTCGTTGGGGCTGGCTCGGCCGTCGGCGCGCACGGCCACGGCCTCACCGCCCCAGATCAGCTTGGCGCCGCCCGCGCCGAAACGGCGCCAACGACGAAACGTCAACTCGGTCGGCCGACCGTCGGCCGTGCCGTCCCAGCCCTCCATCGGCAACACGCAGAAACGGTTGCCGATCATCCGTCCGGCCACGGCGAAGGGTTGCGCCAGCGGACCGTTCGGCGCCGGCAATAGGTCGGCGTCAAACGGCATAGCGATGCCGAGCGCCGCCAGGCGACTAAGGAAGTCTTCCGCGGTCTTCAAACTCGCTATACGGCGGTACTCCGCCATCACATCTTCCTCATACTTCACGCGTTGCCATCCAAGCCCGCTTACCAATCTTCACTACCACTCCTTCAAAATCGCCGCAACTTCCGTCTGCGGATCGCCGCCCGTGACGTGGACCTTGCGAACCCCGTCTAAGAAGACGTTCACTTCGCTGCGGACGCCGAACTCCGGCAGGTAGATCCCCGGCTCGATGGAAAAGCACGTCCGCGGCAACACGCGCCTTTCCTCATGCGTCTCCAAGTCGTCCATGTTCGCGCCGTTGCCGTGGGTTTCCTGGCCGATGGAGTGGCCGGTCCGATGGCAAAACGCTTCGCCATAGCCGGCCCGCTCGATCACCTCACGCGCCGCCCGGTCTACCTGCCAGCCCTGTAAAAGCTCTCCTTTGTCGTAAGCTGTGCGCACGCGGAGGATCGCCGCGTCGCGCGCCCGCGCCACAATCTGGAAAATCTCCTCGTAGCGCGCCGGTACTTCCTTGCCGATGAAGGCCACGCGCGTCAGGTCGCTAAACACGGCTCGCGGCTTGTCGAGTTTCGCCCATAGGTCGATGAGGACAAAATCACCCTCTTTCATCGCCGTATCGTTGGGGCCGGCGGCGGGAGCATAGTGCGGATCGCCGCTGTGGGGGCCGACGCCGACGATGGGCGGGTGGTCTGTGACGAGGCTGTGTTCTGCAAAGTGGTCGAGAATGCGCTGCTGCACCTCTGTTTCGCGCACTCCACCATCGCGGCGGACGCGCTCGGCGATGAAGGCGAAGGCCGCATCGTAGGCGGATCGTGTATGCTTGGCCGCCTCCAAGTGCATGGCCCATTGCTCCTCGTCCCAGCACGCCTCGAACAGCTGCACCAGATCGCCCGACGAAACGACTTCGACGCCGTTGGAGCGCACCAGCTCGACGGTGCCGGCGTCCACGCGCGAGACGTAAGGATTGGCGTTGCGCGGCACATATTCCATCGCCACGCGACGGGCGCCGGCCGTGAGCGCCGCGACGCCGGCTTCCAGTTCCTGCCATCGCAAGTACGACCGCGCCGCGCCCGGCAGGTGGTCCAGGGCATGCGGCTCGATGCGATGCAGCAACTTCCGCGGTTCGCCTTGCGCCGGGATGAAGTAGAACCAGCGCCGCGTCAGAATGGCGTCGGCCGGCACGGCGAGTACGCGACGAGCCAAGACGTTGAGGCCGCGGAAGTCGTAGAGCAACCAGCCGTCAAGGCCGAGGTCGCGGACGGCGGTCTGCACGGCGGCAAGGTCGAACATTGTCAGTCCTTTCGTTTCGGCGCGAGGATGCCTATCCGCCCAGTGTAAACAAAACCGCGGCCGGCGAAAGGGGGCGGCGTCGCTGATCAGTTCCCTCCCCCGCAAGGGGGGAGGGAGTAAGAGGCCGCCTTGATGCCTAAATCGGGAGGGGCGGTGGTTTCCAGCGGGTGTCCGATTCAGTCGCGCCCCATAAACTGATCAGTGTCCCATTTGTTGGCTTAACGAGGTGAGGCGTTCTCATGGCCCTCGCACCTATTCCCGGCAGGCTGGCCCTGCTCGTCGGCGGCGGCCCCGCGCCGGGGCTTAACGGCGTTATCAGTTCCGTAACCATCGAGGCCGTTGAACAGGGGATTGAGGTCATCGGCTTTCAAGACGGCTTCAAGTGGCTCGTCAAGGGCGACGCCACGCACCTCCGCAAGCTCACCATTGAGGAGGTAAAGGGCATCTACCCGCGCGGCGGATCGGTGCTGGGCACCTCGCGCACCAACCCGGCCAAATCCGACGAACATATGCGAAACGTCCTGGAGACGCTGCGCAAACTAAACGTGACCATGCTCGTTACCATCGGCGGCGACGACACGGCGTACTCGGCCAGCCAGGTCTACCAGCGGGCCAGCGGCGCCGTCCGCGTGGCCCACGTCCCTAAGACTATTGACAACGACTTGCCACTGCCTGGATCGGCCCCGACTTTCGGCTACGAAACGGCCCGCCATCTTGGCGTCGGCATCGTGCGAAACTTAGCCGAGGACGCGCGCACGACCTCGCGCTGGTATCTCATTGTTAGCATGGGCCGGGCGGCCGGCCATCTGGCGCTGGGAATCGGCAAGGCCGCCGCCGCCACGCTCACCATCATCCCGGAGGAGTTCCGCGGCCGGCCAGTCAGCATCGACGAGGTGTGCGACATCCTTGTCGGTTCCATCGTCAAGCGGCGCAGCGCCAATTTAAATTACGGCGTCGCGGTCCTGGCGGAAGGATTGATTGAGGCCATCGGCGAAAAAGGGCTGGTGACGATGCTCAATGACCAGCAGCTGGGGCGCTACGGCAACATTAGCCGCGACGACCACGGCCATCTGCGGCTGGGCGACATCGACTTCGGCCGCATGATGAAAGACGCGCTCAACCAGAAACTGCGGGCGCTTGGCCTGGAAGTTACGGTCATCGACAAGGAACTCGGCTACGAACTTCGCTGCGCCGATCCGATTCCGTTTGACGCGGAGTACACGCGCGACCTGGGTTATGGGGCGGTGCAGTTCCTTTTCTCCGAGGAGTCGGCGAAATACGGCGCCATCATCAGCCTGGAGGGCGGCCACTTGAAGCCGCTGCCTTTCGAGACGATGATTAACCCGGAAACGCGCCGTATGAGGACGCGCAAGGTGGATGTGGACGGCGAGAGTTACCGCTGCGCTCGGGCGTACATGATCCGTCTGGAGAAGCGCGATGTTGAAGATCCGGCGCGGTTGAGCCGCATCGCGGAGGCGGCTAACATGGCGCCGGAGCAGTTCCGCCAGCGCTTCGAGGCCGTGGCGACCGATGGATAAAAAAACAGAGGCCCGCCCGTGTTGGAACACGAACGGGAACCTCTGTCTCGGTGGAGGATGCCGCTCCCTTAAGGGGGAGTTGCGCCCGACGGCGTACCGAGTCGCTCGCCGGAGGATGAAATAACTAGTGGGAAACCAGGGGGAGGCGGACGGAGGAAAGAGAATCGGGGAGGGGAGGACTGCTTCTCTTTCCGCGACGCGCGTGCGTCTTTCACTGCGACAACCATAGGTCGTCAATCGCCGGCGGTCAACCGCGTCAATTGACGGAAAATCGCCGATGGTGCGAGTCCATCCGATCGGCGATGACCCACAACAAATAAGCCACCCGTTCGTGCAGCAGGCGCTGCCGGGCGGCGCGGGCCTGGTCGTACGCCCGCCAAGTGTAGTAAACGAGCGCCACCGCGAGCGCGGCTACGTTACAGCAGAGCAGTTCCATTTGTGTTCAGCCTGTGGAGAATAGACCTCATTACAGTTCCGGTGCTGAAAAGTAGCTTACGGCGATTGCTGAAGCAAATCCCTTCGGTCCCGAATCCGGTGGGCGGCATGTTGGAACACGCGACGTTACTGCTGCGGCCGCTCGATTCCTCATCGGTGCGGGCGGTCGTCGAGCCGACCGCCGACGCGCCGCTCGGCTTCGTCCGGCCGCGTCGCCTTGGTTTGTTGGAGAGATGGTTTGGCGGTTCAGTGCTGGAAGTCCGCGAACACGAGGACGCATCTCTCCTTTGTACGATCCGCAATAGCTGGCTTCGGCCGCACCATCGGCTGGTTTACGACGCCGACGACCATTGCGTCGGCGCGGTGCGCGGCCGCCGATTGGAAGACCGTAACGGCCGCGTTCTGGCGGTGCGACGACTAAACGCGGAGCTGAAGTGCGACGTATTCCGCGACCTGGAAGGGCGGTCCTTGGCAACGCTGCGATCCGAGGCGGAAGGTGTTGTCATCGCTTTTACGGAGGCGGCGGCCGAAGACCCCTTTACTCGGATGTTGGTGCTGGCGGCGGCCTTGCACGTATGAAGAAACGCGCTCCCCTTCGGGTCGCGGCTAAACGAATCTTCGCCCTCGGAGCCGACTCCATGACTCAGACGCCGCTCGCCAACCGCTTCGCCGACTACGCGGGCCGGCTGGGATTCGACGATCTTCCCGCCGCCGCGGTGCATGAGGTGAAACGCCGCTTCATCGACTCAATCGCCACGGCGGTCGGCGCCATGTCGGCGGAAGCCTATGCCGTGGCCCGCCGCTGCGCCTTGCGCGTTTCGGGCCAGCCTGACGCGGGTCTCTTCGGCGGTGGTCGCAGCAGCGTCGAATGGGCGACCTTTGTTAATGGTTTGCTCATTCGCTATCTCGATTATAACGATACCTATTTGTCGCTTGAACCGGCCCACCCCAGTGACAACCTCGCCCCAGTGCTGGCCGTCGGCGACATGCTCGGCTCGCAAGGCAAGGATTTGATTGTCGCCGCCGTATTGGCCTATGAGGTCCAGTGTCGCTTGTGCGACGCCGCCAGCCTACGCAAAAACGGCTTCGATCACGTCACCTATGGCGCCATCTCGTCTTGCCTCGCGGCGTGCAAACTGATGGGCCTCGACGCGGTGAAAACCACCCACGCCGTCGGCATCGCCGGCGTGTGCAACACGGCTCTCCGACAGACGCGCGCCGGCGAACTGAGCATGTGGAAGGGATGCGCCTTTGCCAACGCCGCCCGCAACGGCGTATTCGCCGCCCTGCTCGCCGCCGACGGAATGACCGGCCCCGCGCCGATCTTTGAGGGCGAGTTGGGTCTCAGCAAGCTGGTCACAAGGACGCCGATCATCGTGCCGGCGCTCGGCGGCGAGGACGGTCAGCCATTCATGATTAACGAGACGTACATCAAATTCTGGCCGGCCGAGTACCATTCCCAAAGCGCCATCGACGCCGCCCTTCAGCTGCGCCCGCAGATCGGCGACGTAAGCCAAATCCGCTCCATCGACATCCACACGTTCGACGCGGCGGTGGACATTATCGGCAAAGACCCGGAAAAATGGCGACCGCGAACGCGCGAGACGGCCGATCATAGTCTGCCTTACTGCACCGCCGTCGCCCTGATGGACGGCGACGTGACGGACGCTCAGTTTGAGCAGAGCCGTTTTACGGAGCCGGCCGTGGTGGAATTGACGAGCAAGATAAAAATCCACCGAGACGCCGCGTTGAACGAACGCTATCCGCGCGGCATCCCCAACCGGCTGACGGTAACGCTGGCGGACGGCCGACGGCTGGTTAAAGAAGTGGAGTTCCCACGAGGCCATGCGCGTAACCCGATGACCGACGCCGAGGTGGAACACAAGTTTCGCACCTTGGTCGAGCCGCGCTACGGTAAGGATCGGGCGGATAAGATTCTGGCCGCGTGTTGGACGTTGGACAAGCTGGCGCACGCGGGCGATCTGATTCGACTTGTGGATTGAAAGTCCAACCGTGGCTTTTGGCACGGGAGTGCCTCTGTCATGATAACTACAGCGGCGAACGAACGAAGCGGTCGGCGAAAGGATCGTGATGCCTTTGTTTTGCCTAAAGCCCTTGTCCGCAAACAGCGGGGTCCGCCATGATGTGGAAGGCGCCGACACGCGACTGGCCGCACCCGACGCGGGCGACGGTACGGCTTCCCGTGGGCGAAGAGTTGGCAAAGGTGCGGGAGTTGGTCACGAGTCTCCTGGGCAAAGGGGCCGTCCCGGAAGATGTTTCGCACCTGATCGGCGCGCTGGACGATGCGACGGTGCATCTCGGCCCGGACCCGGACGGACAGCAAATCCATGCTCGAATCGAACACGCCGACTTCGAGCAGTGGGAACGACATCTGCGCAAGGACAAGACAGGTAAGGTGTATATCTGGAACGAGAAAATGCGTGTGCGAGCCGACAAACAGGGGGGCGGGCTTGGCGCGAGCAGGCTGCGGGCGCAGGTGGAGAACGCCTTTTACGGGGGGATCGCTTACATTGCCTGCCACGCCGCCAGAGTGAACGCGCAGAATCCCGATCCGACGCGCGCCTTCATTGGCTACTCTCTTTGGCCGAAATACGGTTTCGACCAGACTCTCGACGAACTGGAAAAAGGAACGGATAATGCAGATGAAGTCCGGAAGGGTACGCCCGCTGCATTCCCCGAGGTGGCGCGGATGATCCGGGAACAGTTCAGCGATGATGTAGAATCCATCCTGGATTTGTTTGACGAAGAGGGAGGATCCGAGTGGTGGAAAATCAACGGCGTGGAACTGTACCATGCCGTCTTTGACCTTGCCGCGGGGTCTCGTTCAATGAAGGTCTTAAACAAATACTGGCTTGACCCAAGAGAGGAGGAATGCCCCTATGCCTGAAGAACCCGATGTGAGCGCGGAAGAAGAGGAAATCCTCGACCGAAACATTCGCAAGCGCATTGAGGCAAAGAAGCGGCTGCGCGCTTATGAGATGGGATTGATCGCGAACAGAATCATGGAAGCCTTGGAGGCGAGGCCAGAAGGAATGAACTGGGCAGAGATTCGGGAAATGTTCGATAAGAACGTGAGCGAGAAGAAAATCAAGCAAGCGCTCCAGACCCTGAAAACAACTGCCCTGACAAGAAATAAGGTCAAGGAAACGGAGGAGCGCTCCGGCGAAAGATGGTTTCTCTCGGTGGCGTCTTAGGCTGCTTCCGCATCGCATTGTGCTTGAAGATGGTGTTGCGCGACACAACTATACCCATTTGCGAGCGCTAGCCACTCCATTCGCGCCTTGGCGTGATATAATAGAAGGGCGAACCCGCGCCCCCGTCCGCCCCGCCTGCCTGGAATCCCGCCTCCCGCCGCCTTCGGAGTGGAGCCTCATGAAATCGGTCGCACTTCTCATAGCCGCTGTATTTGTTCTTGCCGTTTTGCCGTCCTGTTTTGCGGCCGACGCCGCGGCCGACCGTCGCGCCGCCGAGTTCTTTGAGACGCGCGTCCGCCCGGTGTTGGCCGAAAGCTGCGTTTCGTGTCACGGCCCGGACAAGCAACGCGGCGGCTTGCGCCTGGATTCGCGGGCGGCTCTGCTCAAGGGTGCCGATTCCGGCCCGGTGATTGTCGCGGGCGAACCGGATAAGAGCGCCCTCGTTCGCGTTGTGCGATACGACAAAAAGATCAAGATGCCGCCCAAAACGAGGCTCGCGCCCCCGGCGGTCGAGGCGCTGACCGCCTGGGTCCGAATGGGCGCCCCGTGGCCGGACGGCGCCGCCGTCGCGGCCCAACGTCCCTCGCCTGATGAAGCGCGCCAGCGCCACTGGTCGTTCCAGCCCGTGAAGAATCCGGCTATACCCCCGGTCAAAAATCCGGTATGGGTGAGAAACCCCATCGACGCCTTCATCCTCGCCAAGTTGGAGGAAAAGAACCTCGCGCCGTCGAAGCCCGCGGATCGCCGGACCCTGATCCGCCGTGTGTCGTTCGACCTTATCGGCCTGCCGCCGACGCCGGAAGAGGTCGAGGCGTTTGTGGCCGACCCGTCGCCAGACGCCTACGCGAAACTGGTGGACCGACTGCTTGCGTCGCCGCAGTACGGCGAGCGCTGGGCGCGTCACTGGCTCGACGTGGCCCGCTATTCCGACACCAAGGGTTACGTCTTCATAGAGGAGCGCGTCTATCCTTATTCCTACACCTATCGCGATTACGTCATCCGCGCCTTCAATGAAGATCTGCCCTACGATCAGTTCATTTTGCAACAGCTGGCGGCGGATCGCTTGCCACTTGGCGATGACAAGCGTTCCCTGGCGGCGCTAGGTTATCTGACGCTGGGTCGCCGCTTTCTTAATCAAACGCCAGACATTATCGACGACCGCATCGACGTGACAATGCGCGGCCTGCAAGGGTTGACCGTCGCCTGCGCCCGCTGCCATGACCACAAGTTCGATCCAATACCAACGCGAGATTATTACTCCCTTTATGGCATATTCGCCAGTTCGACCGAGCCGAAGGAGTTGCCGATCATCGGCCCGTCCGACCAACCTGCCGCGGCCGCCGCATTCGCCGCGGAGCTTACAAAGCGCCAAGGCGCCGTTGCCGCGTTCGCTGAGGCGCACAAGGCGGAATTGGCCGCTAGGAATGTTGATTTCCGCCAGCAGCTTACGAAGCTGGATAACCAAGTCGTCAAGTGGAACGCCGAGGCGCCCGGTCGACCGCAACGGGCCATGGCGCTGGAAGACGCGCCGCAGCCGGTTGTGGCGCATGTTTTCCTGCGCGGCAACCAGCACAACTTGGGGCCGGAGACGCCGCGCCAGTTCCCGGAAGTGTTGGCCGGCGCCAAACGGCAGCCGTTCACGCAGGGCAGCGGCCGGCTCGAACTGGCCAGCGCCATCGCCAATAAAGACAACCCCCTAACGGCTCGCGTCATGGTCAACCGCCTTTGGCAGCATCATTTCGGCGAGGGCATTGTGCGGACGCCCAGCGATTTCGGCGCCCGCGGCGAACCGCCGACCCACCCGGAATTGCTTGATTGGCTGGCCTCGACCTTCGTGAAGGAAGGCTGGTCCGTCAAGAAAATGCAGCGGCTCATCCTGCTTTCCCAGACGTATCAGCAGGAAAGCGGTGAGGACGCGGCGCACAAAACGGCTGACCCGGAGAACCGCTTGCTGAGTCATCAGAACCGCCGCAAGCTGGAGTTCGAGCCGCTGCGCGACGCTCTGCTATTGGTATCGGGACGAATCGACTCTCGTATGGGCGGTAAAGGCGACGACATTACCATGGGGCATGAGCCGTTCGCCCACCGGCGGTCGATTTACGGCTTCATCGACCGCCAGAACTTGCCGGGTGTTTTCCGCACCTTCGACTTCGCCAGCCCGGACGCGACCGTTGGCCAACGGCATACCACGGCCACGCCGCCGCAGGCGTTGTTCCTGATGAACGCTCCGTTCGTGGTAGAGCAGGCCCGCGCCCTGGCGGCGCGGCCCGACGTGGCCGGCCTGGCGACGGAAGCGGCGCGCATTGATCGGCTGTACCGCTTGGCCTACGGCCGGCCGGCGGAGCCGGAAGAGATTGCGTTGGGCGCCCGCTTTATCAAGGAAGTCGCCTCGGAGAAGGCGACACCGAATCGGCTATCGCCGTGGGAGCAATACGCTCAGGTGCTGTTGCTGGGCAACGAGTTCGCTTTTGTGGATTAGTAGAGGCGGAATTGTTATGAATAACCATCCTTCGCTCCTGAGCGGCCGGCCGCTGACGCGCCGCGACTTCCTTAACCGTTCGGGCATGGGCTTCGCCTCCATCGGCTTCGCCGGCCTCATGGCGTCCCAAGGCCAGCTTTCCGCCGCGGAAATCGCCGGCTCGCCGTTCGCGGTCAAGGCGCCGCCGCTGCCGGCCAAGGCCAAGCGCGTCATCCATTTGTTCATGAACGGCGGCCCGTCGCACGTCGATACTTTTGACCCCAAGCCCATGCTCGACAAGTTCACCGGCAAGCTATTGCCGCGCGAGAACCTTCATACCGAGCGCAAGACCGGCGCCGCCTTTCCCTCGCCGTTCAAGTTCCAAAAACACGGCAGGAGTGGCATCGAGGTCAGCGAGATCTTTCCGCACGTCGCCGAGTCCATCGACGACATCGCCGTCATTCGCTCAATGCATGCGGACGTTCCGAACCATGAGCCGTCGCTGCTGTTGATGAACTGCGGCGAGGCCCGGCTGGTGCGGCCGAGCATGGGATCGTGGGTGACCTACGGCCTGGGATCGGACAACCAGAATCTGCCCGGCTTCATCGCCATGTGCCCCGGCGGCTATCCGATCCAGGAGACGCAGAACTGGCAGTCCGGCTTTTTGCCCGGCTCTTATCAAGGCACCTATATCGATACGAAACATACACAGATCGAAAAACTCATCGAAAACGTCAAAGATAACTTTACTTCTCAGAAGGATCAACGCCTTCAACTCGATTTGCTGCGAACCCTCAACGAACGCCACGAACACCGCCGCGACGAAGACGCCGCGCTGGAAGCTCGTGTGCAATCGTTCGAGTTGGCTTACCGAATGCAGATGGAGGCCAGCGACGCTTTCGACGTGGGCCGGGAACCGCAGTCCATCCGCGACCTGTACGGCCCCGGCGTGCAGGGCCGGCAGCTGCTGATAACGCGGCGGCTGATCGAGCGCGGCGTGCGCTTCGTGCAGGTCTGGCACGGCGAGGGGCAGCCGTGGGACAGCCACGACGACATCGCGACGAACCACCGCCGGCTGGGAAAGGAGTGCGACCAGGCCATCGGCGCCTTGCTGAAAGACCTAAAGCAGCGCGGCTTGCTGGATGAGACGCTAGTGATCTGGGGCGGTGAGTTCGGCCGGACGCCGACGGTGGAGCTGCCGACGCCGGGCCTCAACGGCGGCATGACCAACGGCCGCGATCACAACCATTACGGATTCTCTATGTGGATGGCAGGCGGCGGCGTCAAGGGCGGTCAGGT
>DHJA01000093.1:88651-88918 GCA_002404095.1 Planctomycetaceae bacterium UBA4732
CGGCGGCGTCAAGGGCGGTCAGGTGTACGGCGCGACCGACGAATTCGGGTTCGCGGCGGTCGAAAAGCCGGTGCATGTGCATGACCTGCACGCCACGATTCTACGATTGCTCGGCTTCGACCATGAAAAACTGACCTACCGCTATGCGGGCCGCGATTTCCGCCTGACGGATGTGTATGGCAAGGTGGTGCAAGAGCTGATCGCGTGAAAGGGATGTGCCTCTCGAATGAGGCGCCGTCGATGATCGGCTCCCTCCCCCCTTGCGGG
>DHJA01000093.1:89095-103945 GCA_002404095.1 Planctomycetaceae bacterium UBA4732
GCAAGGGGGGAGGGAGCAAGAGGTCGCCGAAGGATTGTCCGCCTCATCCGGGCAAGGCCGGACGCTCCCACTCGCGTAGCTGCTGTTGCAGTTCCTCATAAGTTAGAGGCCGTCGCGGAATGCGAAAAAAGCCCTCCGCCAACGCGGCCATTGTAGTGTGCGCCGCCTGTACGCGATGCACTTCCATCTCCAACCGCCGCAGCCACGCCGGCACGTCCAAACCCACGCCCGCCGGCGTCGCCGTGAATGCTTCCACTTCCTTACGCACCCGAGGGAATGCGAGCAGGTCGCCGCCGCGCCGGGCCTCTGTCATCGCCGGCTCGATCAAGGCGCATAGCCGATCCAGCGCCAGCGGCTTCACGAAGCGCTCGTTCAGCCGATCCGCCACCGTGCCTAAATGGACGCCGCGCGCCTGCTCCAATCGGGTCAATTGCTCCAGATGGCGCGCCGCCCGCTCCTGCGTGAACCGCGCCACCGAATGTTCCCAGCGAATCGCTGCCCCATCGCGCCCGCGCCGTGCCAACACCTCATGCGCCAACACGAACGGCCGGAACTGCCAGGAATGTCGTTCATACAAGGCCTTCATACGGAGAAACTCCAGTAAGACATGGAGATTCTCGCCGTAATCCGACTGAGTCGTGGTCGTGTTGTAGTCCTTGTATTCTTCGTAGTTTTCGACCACCGCCTGAAGCGTCAGTTCCAGGAAGCGCACCGCTTTTTCGCGGCTCACCAACCGGCCAAGGTCGTCGAGCAGACGCACCGGATGTAGCGGATCGGGATTGTCGCTAAGGTAGTCGAGGTAAGCGCCCACCCCTCGATGCAACACACCGCGCAAGTTCGCTAACGTCATAAAGCGAGCGTGGAACAAGTCGCCGCCGTAGCGTTGTACGAATGTTTGAAGCGCGTTCCAGTCGGCGTCATTCGCCAGCGTCTCCAGCACCGAAAGTTGCAGGGTCCGGCTATGTTCCACCCACAACGCCAGAAACGGCGCCGTCAATCGTTCCAGCACGGCGACCAACTCGCCGTCGCCTGCTTGTTCGGCGGGCCAGCCGGCCGAGGAATCGACGACGCTTTCGACTACGGCCTGGTAGGCGGCCTGGAAGAAGTGATTGAATTCCGTCACGCCTCGGCCGCGCGGCGGGTGGGCCTGCTCCATCACTCGCGCGGCGCGCAACAGGTCGAACGTCTCGCGCACCAGGCCGAGGCGCGGCAGGTTCGCCAGGAGCGCCCGCAATACGGTCTGAGCGATGCGGACTTGCAGGATTTGCCGCGGCCTTCCGCCTTCGGTTAGCGTGGGGGATAGCAGCGTTTCTTCCTGGAACCGTTCCAGGAACGACGGCAGCGCTTCACGGGCCGCATCTGGTTCGCCGTGGAAAAGAGCCGCTTCGAGGTGAAGCGCGTCCGCTTCCCATGCCGGAGAACCGCCGTCCTCCATCTCCGGCGCTTCGTCCGGGCCGACGGCGCCCTGAAGCGCCCCGACGGCTAGGGTCATATCGAGGCAAGCGGCGATCGTGGTGTATAGCACCTGTTCCCTAAGAACGCGGCGCCGGTCGTACTCGACGAGGGAGTCGTAGTCGCCCGTCGGCTCCGGCAACGACTGATCGTGTACCGCATCAAGCAGCGTCAGCATCAGCCGCCGTTTTTCGCGGGCCGTGCGCAGCCATTCGGACAGCGGCGAATCTTGCGTTTCCGTCGCCGCCAGAAACCGCGCCGCCACCTGCCATAGCCGCGCCAGCGTCATCAGGAAGCGCAGCCGTCCGTCCAATCGCTCGCCCTCGTGCTCCAGATCAAACTCGTCCGTCGGTTCGCCGCCGTCGGAAATCGCGCCCTCGGCGTCGTCGGTGCTGTCTTGAAACGTCATTTCGTCATATGCCGCCCCATAGAGATCGTCTTGCTCCTCTTCTTCGTCCCCTTCCAGTTCCTCAAGGTCCAAGTCGGGGACTTCCCAGTATTCTTCCGCATTCGCCTCCAAATAGTCGAAGAACTTAACGACCAAGCCGGCGCGTTCCGGCGTGGGCGGTAAAGAAGCGCCTTCCGTCTCGGCAGGCTGAGTGAGGGCCAGCAACCAACGCAGCGCCAAGCCGTGGAAGGAATAGGCGCCGTCCTCCAGCGGGACTTGCTCGGCTCGTCCCAGCCAACTGGCGAGCAGCGCCAACGACGCGCGGAAGTCGCCTTTGCGTAGCAGAGCGTCCACGACCAGATAAAACGACTTGGAAGAGCTAAAAGAGTCGATTTGGTCGCGCCAGAAGGCGAGGTCAGCGGCCGCCTCGCCGCGTTGACGCCAGCCCGACAGCGCCGCCGCGACATGGCGGGCCGAGGCCGCCGCCTCTCCGCCGTGAACGTGGCGCACCTCGCTCACCTCGACCGTGGCGAACGGATCCCACCAAGCCGCTAGACGGTCCATACCCTCCGCCAGCGACCCGGCCAGGGCTTCGTCGCCGGCGGCCGCCGCCTCACTGCTCAACCGGGAATACAGGTTGAATATCTGCTCGACCACCTGCACCAACTCGTCAAGGCGCTGATCGCGCACGCTGTCCTCGCGCGCCGGCGACAACGGAAACAACGCCTGGAAACCCAGCAGGTTCCACGGATCGGCGAACGCGCCGCACGACACGCCGCGGCGCAGATGGTCTTCCACCTCGGCCAGCCGCGCCGCCGCCCGCTTCAGTTCGCCGTGTTCCGCCTCCAGCTGGCCGCTTGTCAGCCGGTTCACGACTTCGCTGAGCATTCGCACCGAAACGGCCGGGATGCGACGCGCTTCCTCAAGGCTGGCCTCTGGATAGCCCATTTGCGCATAAATCAATGCCAAATAGCGCTGTTGTAATTGCGCCGCCCGATGGCGCGCAAGGTAACTGTTGAGGTGCCGCCGCGCCCCGCCGAACGGCTGGCGCATCGACGCTTGCTCTTGACGCAATCGTTCCGCATGGGCGCCGCCGCGCTGCGCCAGCAATTGCTCATAAAACGCATCGCGATACTGGGCGATGCGCGGCAACAAGACTCCAAGGGTCGTGGTCGAGTCGTGCGCCGACGGCCCGGCGCCGCTGACGCCGGACGCCATGAGTACGGTGCCTGCCAACGCCGCCGCGGCCTCCCACAACCGCTCGCCTCGGTCCAGCGGCCCTGGCTGCTCCACACGGTCCAGTAGCGCGTCGAGCGCGATCTTGCGGACGACGTAACGACGGTAGCGGCCCTGGTTGTCAATGTGGTGCGGATCCCATTCGCCGAAGATGTAGTTCGGCCGACGGTTGACGGGATGACCGTGGTCGTAAGCGCGCAAGTCCAGGGCGAACTCGTCCAGGATATCCGGGTCGAACTGCGCTTCAGCCAACAAGCCCGGATCGGTCTCTTTCAGGATCGCCAAAGCGGTAGAAGTCAGTTCCTGATAACGGCCGAACGCCGTGCCGGCGCCGCGAATGTAGAGTGGTACGGGCCGATGGCGTTCATGGTCGTAAGGTTCACCTTGCGGCCGCGTCTCCAACACGGCGATGGGGCGATAGCCCACGAAGTCATTGAGGCGGCTGACTATGCCGGCGACGGCGCGCTCGTCATCCTCGGTTGAAACGCCCAGGACTAACACGGTTTCAAAGACACGGACGAGAAAAAAAGGCGTAAATAGATCGCGATCATCAAGGTGCGCCAATAGGTCGGCGTGATGTGCCCGGTAGGCCGGCAACACTTTGGTGGTGAGCGCCAGGGCGCGCTCGGCTTGGCGCACGTCGCGGAAGGCGGGCGCCGTGGCGTGAAGTTCGTACAGCCCGGCCGTCAGCGCATCCAAGAGCGACTGCCACGGCGCCGATTCGCCGTGTTCGGCTAGAAGGGCGTAGGCGTCGTTCAGTTGCTTTTGCCAGCGCGAATCCGGTCGGCCGTCGGAGAAGTTCAGCCAACCCAGTAAGCTGGACAGCGGCGCGGTCTGTTCCAGTTTTGCGAGACGATCTTGCACCGCGGTCCCCTTCTTGCGCATCCCTCTTTCGGCGTATTGGAAGCATACCGACGGCGCAAGCCAACCGCCAGCCGTGCTTGTTAGCCAGTGTGCCTCCCGATTTAGGCGAACGGCCGGTGTGAGCCGGCTGGTGCGACATTCTACCGGCGACAGCATCCTGTACCAGCCGGCTAACGCCGGCCGTTCGCCTAAATCGAGAGGTACGCCCCTTGTTAGCCGGAGGCCAGGAAAGTCGTGAACGAAAATCGCCGCCGCGCGCCACTATTAATAAGGGAAGCGCGTCTCCCCCGCGCTCCCCTTCGGGTCGCGGCTAAACGATGTCTTAATGGAGCGATTGCCGTGCGATTAACCCTGCGTACTCTGCTGGCCTACCTCGACGACACCCTGGAACCGCACGAGATCAAAGCGATCGGCCAGAAAGTCGCCGAGAGCGACGCCGCCCAGGAATTGGTCGCGCGCATCAAACAAATCACCCGCCGGCGCCGTCTCACCACGCCCCCCGAAGCCGGCGCCGGTGACAAGTTCGGCGCCAACACCGTCGCCGAATACCTCGACAATGAACTTTCCACCGAACAGGTCGCCGAACTCGAAAAAACCTGCCTAGAGTCCGACGTCCACCTCGCCGAAGTCGCCTCGTGCCATCAGATCCTCACGCTCGTCCTCGGCGAACCGGCCCTCGTGCCGCCCACGGCGCGCGAACGCATGTACGGCCTGGTCAAAGGGCGCGAAGCCATTCCCTTCCGCAAGGCGCACGTCCGCCCCGGCGCGTCCGCCGACGGCGACGACCACGACGACCTGTTTCTTGGGGGATTGCCGTCGTCGCGCGGCTGGATGATCTGGGCCTTGCCGTTGGCCGCCGCCCTCCTTATCGCCGCCCTCGCCCTCGCGATCTGGCAGGCGCTGCCCGCTGATCGGATCGTCGTTGCCAACAACAAGACAAACCCTCCGCAGGCGCCTCAACCGGAAAAAGTCGCGGATCACACGAACGATGCGAAGCCGCCCGATGGTCCGCCGACGCCGACGCCGACGCCGACGCCCGATGGGCCGCCGCCACCGCCCGATGGACCGCCGCCGCCGCCGGACGTGCGGCCGAATCCGCCGAGCAAGGCCCGCGCCGCTGTCGGCCGATACGTCGTGCCGGCTAAGACGGGGCCAAGCATTCTTGTGAACCGTGAGGCCAACCAACTCAGCTGGAAACGGCTGGCGAACGGCGGTCAGGTTTTCACCACCGACGATCTCGTCAGTCTGCCCGGCTATCAAAGCGAACTCGACCTCGGCCCGAACGGCGGCGCCCATTTGCTCTTGCACGGCCACGTTCCCGAGTATTCCGCTCATTTTAAGATGGATTTGCTCATGGAGAGCGCCGTCCGATTGCATCAGCCGGAAGCCGGCTTCGACCTCGATCTGACGCTGGACCGCGGGCGCATTTACCTGTCCAATCACAAGCCGGAAGGCGCCGTCAAGGTCCGCCTTCGCTTCGCCAACGAGACTTGGGATCTGACATTGCTCGAACCCGAGACCGAAATCGGCGTCGATCTGGCCAAAGTCTACACCCGCAACATCGACTACCGCGGCGGCGAGGCGCCGGTCCAGGAAGTCATCTGGTACCTCATCACGGGACGGGCCGGCGTGAAGATTGACTACCGCGAATTTGGCAATTTGCCGGCCCCGGCCTTCATACGCTGGGACAACAAGGGGGCAGGCGCGACCGATCCGCAGCGCATCGGGTCGGACGTCCTGCCGTCGTTTACGACCGTCTGGAACAAGACGCCGCCCGTCGGAACCTCTAAGCCAGAAACGGAACGAATCCAGCTGATGCGCGACGCTCTCCTGTCGCTTAGCGGCAGCATGTCGGAGAAAAAGGCGGTCGATTCGGCGCTATTGGAAGCCCGCCAAAAAGAAGACGCCCCGATGTTCCGCACCCTGGCAATCTACTCGTTCGGCGCGATCGATGCGGTCGATAAGCTGCTTGGCGTACTTTGCACCGACGACGCGGAAACGCACGCTTCGGATCGTAACGCCGCCATTTTGACGCTGCGGCGCTGGCTGGCCCGCGACCCTGAAAACGGCAACCTAATTTTCGACGCCAAAAAGGATACGGGATTGTTGATGAAATACGACAAGCGCACCAGCGACGCGCAGGCGACACTGGATTTTTTGCACGACTTCAGCGAAAAGGACGCCGGCAATCCGGCGACGTTTGATTTGCTGGTGCAGCGCCTGCGGAGCGACCAGTTGGCCGTGCGCGAACTGGCAAACTGGCAATTACGGCATTTGTCGCTTGGGGCGCGCGTGGCGTTGCCGGCTTATAACGCGGCCTGGGATGCCGACCAACGCAACGCCGCCGCCGACGCCTGGAAGGCGCTTATCGGTAAAGAGCTGCCGCCGGCCTCGCCGCGGGGTTGAGACCGTTTAGCCGCGACCCTAAGGGGAGCGGCTAAACGACCCCCTCGCGCAACCGCTCGCACAAGCGCGAACAACGTCGCCCCGTCTCCTGTCGTCGCACCGCCATTTCCAGAGCCATACGACTGCCCACCAAAACGACCAGTTTCTTACCGCGCGTGAGGCCGGTGTAGAGCAGGTTGCGCCGCAACATCATGAAATGCTGCGTGTGCAGCGGCATCACCACCGCCGGGTACTCCGACCCCTGGGCTTTATGAATGGTAAGCGCATAAGCCAGAGCGATTTCGTCCAGCTCTCCGAAGTCGTAGACGACGGATTTGCCGTCGTAGTCCACCACCACCTCGCGCTCGGCGCCGTCGATGGCGGCGATGCGGCCGATGTCGCCATTGAAGACCTCTTTTTGGTAGTTATTCTGCGTCTGCAAGACTTTATCGCCGACGCGGAACTTCTGGCCGAAACGCTCGACTTCCACACCCCCTGTCGGCGGATTTAGCACCGCCTGCAGGTGGGCGTTGAGCGCGTGCGCCCCCAGTTCGGAGCGGTTCATCGGCGTCAACACCTGCACGTCGCGGAACGGGTCGAGGCCGAATCGACGCGGGATGCGCTCGCGCACCATTGCCGTAATGCGCTCGACGACGATTGACGGATTGTCCGCCTCCACGAAGTAGAAATCACCCTGTCCGGGCGCAGCCGACTCCGGAACTTCGCCGCGGCGGACGGCGTGGGCGGCGCGGACGATCCAGCTTTGGCTGGCCTGACGGAAGATCGTGGTCAGCCGCACAACCGGCACGGCGCCCGACGCGATCACGTCGGCCAGCACCGCGCCCGGCCCGACCGACGGCAACTGATCCACGTCGCCCACCAGCACCAGACAGGCACGCCCGGGCAAGGCGCGTACCAATTGATACATCAGGGCCACGTCCACCATCGACGCCTCGTCCACGACCAGTAGGTCCAGGTCGAGCGGGTTGCTGGCGTCGCGTTTGAAACCGCCGAGGGCCGGGTCGAACTCCAATAGACGGTGTATCGTCTTGCCCTCTCGGCCCGTCGTCTCGGTTAGTCTTTTCGCCGCGCGGCCTGTGGGCGCGCACAACGCGAAACGTAAACCGCGGCCGGTGAATAATTCGAGTATTCCGCGCACAATGGTCGTCTTACCCGTGCCGGGACCGCCGGTGACGACCAGCACTTTATTCCGCGCCGCCTGAAGGATGGCGTCCTTCTGCGCCGCCGCCAGCTCCATGCCCATTTTCCGCTCAATGGCAGACACCACGCCGTCGGCGTCGAGCGACGGCGGCAGCGGATGATCGCCGTCCGTAAGCCGGTGTAGGGCGCGGGCGACGCCTAGCTCGGCAAGAAACAGCGTTTTGAGATAGATTAACGGCGGTTCCGCGGCCGGTTCGCGCACCACATCTCCGGCCTGTCGCTCCGCTTCAATCGCGGCAACCATGATCTCGCGCGGAATGTCGGTGACGCCGGCTTTCTCTTCCAGCAACGCCGGCTCCAGCAATGCCGGTTCAGGATAGGCGACGTGGCCTTCCTGGCTGAGGCGTTGCAAAAGAAAGCGAAGGGCGGCGCGGGCGCGGTTCGGCGACCGCGGATCGACGCCGAGGCGGCGGGCGAGGTCGTCGGCCGTCTTGAAGCCGACGCCCCAGATGTCGGTCGCCAGGCGATACGGATTGCCGCGCACTACATCAACGGCTTGATCGCCGTAAGTCTTGTAAATGCGGACGGCGCGGGCCGTGCCAACGCCGTGCGACTGAAGGAAGACCATGATGGCGCGGACGGCCTTGTGCTGTTGCCATCCCTCGCGGATGCGCTGGATGCGGCGCGGGCCGATGCCCTTAACCTCTTTGAGAAATGACGGACTTTCATCAATGACGGCCAAGGTGCGTTCGCCGAAGACTTCAACTATTTTGTGGGCCAAATGGGGGCCAATGCCTTTGACGAGGCCGGAGCCGAGATATTTTTCGACGCCTTCGAGCGTCTGCGGCGGCGTACAGCGCAGCTCGTCGGCTTTGAATTGTTCGCCGTGATCGCGGTCGCGCACCCAGGCGCCGGTCGCCTCGACGTATTCGCCGGCCGTGACCGACGGCACTACGCCGACAACGGCGACGAGGCCGCGCCGGCCGCGCGCCTGGACGCGCAGCACCGCGAACCCGGTGTCGGGGTTGTGAAAGGTGACGCGCTCGACCACGCCGGATAGCTGCTCGGCCATACCGGCCATTGTATCGCAAGTGGACGGCTCGCTTTGGCGTTGTATCACGAACCTTCCCTCGGTGCCAGGAGCGCTTCGCTTTCCGTGATGGTTGGAAACCTAAACCGGGAATCGCAGAGCGGATTTTTCTGGCGCCCGCGGGAATTTGCGAGTAGCATCCACATTACAGTTCTTTATCGGTCTCATCTCATTCCCCTTTCTCAGAGGTGTGTCATGAACAGCACGCGGAGGTTGGCGGCCGCCGGCGTATGGGCCATCCTGGTTCTCGCCGGTTGCCGGCAGGCACAGGATCCGCCCCAGATCGGCGTAACCCTGGCGGGAATGGAGGGCCGCATCGCCGGGCCTTCCACGCACAAGAACCTGACGGTCTTCCTCATCGATTCGTCTGAACAGGACGGGCGTGACTTCCTCACGCTGGACGAAGGGCTTACAAAGGGTCTGGTTAAGGTCTCGGAGAACGAGCAAGAGCAAGTCGGGGAGCTAAGGATCGACAACCAGAGCGACCGGCCCCTCTATCTGCAAGAGGGAGAGCGCTTGCAAGGCGGCAAGCAGGACCGCACCATCATCGCCAGCATGGTGGTCCCGCCCCGGAGCGGCTGGACGCCACTTCGGTCGTTCTGCGTCGAACACAACCGCTGGACGGCGGGCGTGCGCGGCCAGGGATTCGGATTCGTCGCCAACGCCGCCCTGGCGCCGAAAAGCGTCCGCGGAGAGGCGAAAATCGACGGCAGCCAGGAGGGCGTCTGGAGATGCGTCGCCGTGCAGAAGGCGAACGCCTATACCTTTTGCGGCTCCTCAAACAAAAACTCCAGCCTCAACGAAATGCTGGATTCCCCCGCGGTCCAGACGATTTCGGAGGAGTACGCGGACGCCCTGGCAGGGCTGGTGGACCAGGATCCCGACGCCGTGGGGGTGGTGTTGGCGGTCAACGGCCAACTCGAAGAGGCCGACGTGTATCCCAACCACCAGGTGCTACAGAAGCTCTACCCGCGTCTAATTCGGTCTTATGCGGTACAGGCCGAAATGCTGAAGAACATCGCGAAGGAGACGAAGGTCGTTTCGACTTCGGACGTAGGCCGACTGCTTGAGGACGGCGCGGAGCAGTCGAAGCGCGAGGACAAGGTGAACGCCCACAATACCCTCACGATCCGCACACTGGAGGGAAACCGATACCAATGTGCGACCGAGTACGACGGAAAGGTGGTACACTGGCAGGTCATGAAGAAAAACGGGGCGGTCGTCGCGGCGCGCGGCGGCCGTTCGGATCGCAGGGATGTTTTGGGTAGCGACTGGTAACGCAGAGACTAGAACGGCGCCGTGAGCGCGGGTCAAGGCCCGGCCGTCCTGTTCATGGCGGGCCTCAACGGGGTGGGGTGGCGCCTCGATTGGTCGAGTCTGGATTACTGGTCCTTCGCCACCGGCGCACGCGACTACAACGCGAGGCACTGGTGGTCGCTCGCCGCCGTGGTGATGGGTACGGCCCTATTCGGCATCGGCGTGGCCCGAAGACTCCGGACGCGTCGGGTCTGGCCGGTCCTGCAGGCGTTGCTGGTTCTCACCGCTTTGGCGGCCTATTATCACTGGTGCGTCCGGGATCCCTGGACTCACGCTATCGGCCAAACCTGGAATCAGTTCAAATTGTGCAAGTGGTCTTACGCGCTGATCGTCGCCGCGCAGGCCGCCGGATTGCACTATGTGTTGAGGTTAGGCGTCTTTCGCCGAAAGTTGCCCAATCGGTTCGCCATGGCCGCGAGCGGACGGGCCGTTTTCCTCCCGTCGGCGCGGCCGGCGTCGTGGGGCGGCGTCCTCCTCGGCGCCGCCTGGCTGACCCTCCTTGTCGCATCGACGTCCGCCCCCTGGAGTCACGCCAAATTCATGGCGGCCTACTACCAGCGCTTAATGGATTCCAAGACCCCGCTTAGCTCGGCCCGCTCCCTTCAGAACCGCGTTGAGCTGCTCGGCGCGCCCTCGCTCTATTTCATTCCGGGTGTGCGTCTTTTACTTGGGTGACTTTTACGTTGGGTGCCATGCTTTCGCGGCCCTGTTCTGAACATAGACAGCAGCAAGGCCGCCGCGAAAGCATGTCTACCTCGCGCGGCAGACATGCTTTCGCGGCGGCGGTTCCTGGGATTTCTCGCCTCGACGGGGGCCGCGAAAGCATGGCACCCGATTTACTCTGTGGACTGCGGAGACGAGAAGAATTTTCCACCCAAGTATCAGATGCACACCCTCTCATTCCCCAGGCCGACGTGAATCCTGTTCACTTTGATTTTATTCAATATCTTCTTTATCCACTCAAAGTTACCACGAGTGGGGCGGGGCGCGATTCCGAACCTCCCATTAACGGCGCGGTCGGCCTTATGGTCGGCGCGCCGCCGTTCACTCCTTCGCAAGAGGCTCTTCCTTGCGGCCTATTCGCGGTGGACCTACGGAAGCCCTTCGTGATGGAGGTTGGGTCTTCAAGGCGCCTGGAGCGGAACGCCGCGGGCGAAGCGTTCGCCAAGCTCGGTTCGGAGGCGGTGACGGTGGAGTTCTGGGCCCCTCGCGCGGGAGAAGGGACATTGTCGTTCGATTGCGGGACCGACCCAAGCTTGCCGGAGGCGCTGACGGGTCGTGTGTGGGCGTCGGAGGAGAACGGGCAGGAGCTGGAAGCGGCGGTTGAAGTCGGTCCTGGGACGTTGGTGTCTTTGCCGATCACCGCCCGCGCTGGCGTCAACCTTCTGAAACGGCGCTGCGGCGACGGACTGGGGCAGCCTCGGAAGGGGGCGCCGCGGCCTACCTTGCTGTATGTGATGCACCTCCGTTTCGCCTATTCCGGGGGAACGCCCTGATACTTTTCAGGGGGAACGGGCGCCCAGGGGCCAGCCGTTAGGCGAAAAATGCTTCGAGTCCCTGACGACACTCGTCGGTCAGCCGCGCCATTACTTGGTTACCGTCCCTTTGGCGATATCGATAGTAATTTTCTTCCCCGCCCGTCAACGGCGGACGGAACCGGGTACGTTAAAGACTATCTAAGGATCTTTCGCGGATGAAGATAAGAGAGCGAGCCCGACAGAGCAACCATCCAGGCCGATCCCCGAACTTCAGATCGACCACCGAGCGTTCAATCGTTACGGAAGAAAGTCGATCTGTTGGATTGAGAGTAAGGCGCCGCGCCGGGCTTGTCAATAGGCCGCTCGCATTTTGACTCCATTTGTTTGGGGCGCGCCGTTACTTGGTTACCGTACCTTTACTGACATCGATAGTGATCTTCTTCCCTGCGTCGCCGGCCTCAATCACACAGTCCTTCTGGTTGATCAGCGCGAACTGCGAGTTGAGTGTTTCTATCCTGTTAAGGCTGTCCGGGTCTGAACTCTCGGTACTAACGCTGAGTTTGACCTTGTACGTTCCCGGCGGAATGCCGCTCCCTTTTGGTCCCGTCACCGCGAAAGAGCCGTCGGTGCTGTTGACCGCGGCGCCGAGGGATTGCTCCTTGCCATCGGCGTCCTTGCCGATGAAGGAAAGACTAAGCATTTGTCCCGTCGGGGGAACGAAAGGCTTGCCGTCCTTGACGAGCTGGCCTTCGACCTTCACGCCTGGGCTGCCGCAGCCGACAAAGAGGAAGGCGGCGCAGGCCATGAGGAGGCCGCCGCGGCTGAAACAGAGAAGCCGACGCATAGAATTCTTGCTCCTGGGAAACAAACGATTGAGACAATAAGAATCTGTTCCAGAAGGGGGCGAGGAGACCTCGCCCCTACCGTAGGGGCGGGGTCTCCCCGCCCTTCTGGAACGGAAGCGCCGATCACGGCGGCGATACCGGTTCGCCGCCATTATAAGTCGATAACTGGCGATAGAGGGTCAGATCAATGCTGTCGGTAATGAACTGCACGTGGCCGTCGCCCATACCGAAATTGGCGCCGTTGGTGTGATTGCTGCGGAAGGAGTAGATGTCCGGCCAATCGGAGGTGTTGCCGAAGCCCGGTTGGCCGGCCCGCTTCGCATTGTCCAACGGGATGGCGCAGGTGCCGACGGCGTTGTTGCTATACGGCCACGAACACCATCGATTCAGCGCGGGCATGTCCTCGCCGATCATGAATGTGTTGGCGAGTCCGTCGCCATTGGTGATGATGGCCATCGTTAAGGGGCCGTGGCCGCCGGTGCCTGGCACCCCGTCGGTGCGGTAGAAGATGCCGTCGCCTGCGTCGAGGCCGTTGCTGTTGCCAGTCGGGTTATAGGTGAAAGAGCCCCAGGCCCAGTTGTCGCCGCAGACGCCTTTGTAGTTCGTCTGGCCGACAGGAGTACTCCCAAGGTCGGCGGCGTTGGTTCGGGGTTGGCCGTTGGCCGCGGCGTCGGAGGGACACAGGAAGGTCTTGACGGGTAAGGCAATCGCCGCGAGTACCGCCGCGTTTTGGTTCAATTTGTTAGAAAGGGACGTTATCTATCCCTAGCTGGTTGTAGATGGTGCCTTGCTCGACGTAGGGCAGGATTCTCGCCAGCCAACTCCAGTTCGCTCCGCTCATGTTGTAGGTGGCGGTCGGCCCATTGCTGGGAAACTTGTTGTTGGCGTCGTGGTAGGAGTGCGTGGCGATGGCCAGCTGTTTGAGGTTGTTGGAGCACGACATCCGTGCGGCGGCTTCGCGGACTTTCTGGACGGCGGGCAGCAACAGGCCGATGAGGATGGCGATGATGGCGATCACCACCAACAACTCGATCAGCGTGAAGCCGGCCCTCCGGCGCGAGCGGACCAGAACCATGAGAGACCCTCCGAAAAAGAGATGGGAATGACGACGCGACCGGCACATCCGTCTACGGCGGACGCAACCGGGTACGTTAACGACTTTGAGATTCTTTCGCGGATGGATAAGAGAATGACACCGACGGAGAAACCATCCGAGCCGATCCGCGAACTTCAGATCGACTACCAAGCGTTCAATGGTCAGAGAAGAAAGTCGATCTGTTGGGATGAGAATAAGGCGCCGCAATGGGTTTGTCAATAGGCGGCTCCCATTTTGTCTTCATTTGTTTTACTGGAACATAGCGGACGCTCGACGCGCCCGATTACGTCCCTTCAGGCGCCCACGGCGCCGGCCGTTTGGCGAAAAATGCTTCCAGCCCCTGCCGACACTCGTCGGTCAGCCGCGGCGCGGCGCTTGCCTGGGCCGTCTCTTCAACCGAACCACTCTGACGCGAAAAGCGATGCAACAACTCCTTGGTGCGCGCCAGGGCGGCCGGCCCGCCCTCGGCCAGCGACCGCGCCCATTGCAGGGCCGTCTCCATCAAGCGGTCGGCCGGCGCGACGGCGTTGACGAAGCCGACTCGTTGAGCTTCCTCGGCGCCGATTAGCTCGCCGGTCAGGAGCAGATAACGGGCCGTGCGTTCGCCGACGTGACGCAGCAAGTGCGGCATCACCATTGCCGCCACCAGTCCGCGGCGCACTTCCGGATAGCCGAACCGGGCCTCTGGCACAGAAACGGCCAGATCGCACACCGAAACCAACCCCGCGCCGCCGGCCACTGCCGTGCCATTGATAGCGGCGATTGTCGGCTTGGCGGAAGTGTAAACGCGATCATAAAGGTTCGCCAAACGCAGCGCGTCGTCCCAGATGGGACTTTCCTCTCTTTGCGGAGTTAAAGATTCTTGTAACTCCGCCAAATCCATACCGGCGCAGAAAGATGATCCCGCGCTGGTGACAATGACGCATCGGACGGCGCCGTCATCGACGGCACGGGCGAAAGAGTCCGACAGGGCGGCGATGAGCGCCCGGCTCAGCGCGTTGCGCCGATCCGGCCGGTTGAGCGTGAGGACCGCCGCCGGCGACCGTACTTCGTAGAGGACCAGATCGGCGCTCATGCGACCACCTCCGGTTGCGGCCGCGTCATGGCGGCGAAGTTCTCCGGGCGCGGCAGCGACATGCGCAACAGGGCAAGCGCCAAGGTTTTGCCTTGCGTATCGGTGCGCAGCGACCGGCTGGCGCCGCCGGCCAGTACGTCGTACAGCACGAAGTTCAGGCCGAGCAAATTGGCCGCCTCATAGCGCACCACGCGCGACGGCTCCAGCGACTCGAAATAGCGCCGCACTACTTCGGCCGTCAGGTGTTCTTTCAACCACGCGAACCCGGCCGGCGTGTACGCCAACACGGCGATGTTGGCGTGATTGCCTTTGTCACCGCTGCGGCCGTGGGCGATTTCGGCCAAGGGAAAGGGTTCAGCTGTCATAAGATGAACAACCTCTTCATTATCCATTAATTAAACAAACGTCCGTGGCGTCTCGGTTTGCTTCAAAGGTCCCATAAGTCCTATAGGACGTATAGGAC
>DHJA01000093.1:104050-111458 GCA_002404095.1 Planctomycetaceae bacterium UBA4732
GTCCTATAGGACGTATAGGACCTATGGGACTTATGGGACCTTTGAAGCAAACCGAGACATTACTCGAACTTCGGGAGCGACCGCATCTTTAGGAACCAAGGACGGCCAGTAGGCGAATACCTCGCGCACCACCGGCCGACCCGTGGTATAGCCCGTCACGCCAGGCGGCCCGGACGTTACAAGCGGCGCCAACTCCTTCGTGAAACGCTCGACCACGGCCCGGCGGTCGTCGCGCACCGCGACCCGCAACACCACCTCCGGCGGATCGACCAGCGCCGCTCCGGGAACGCACTCGCCGGCCCCCAATACTTCGACGTGGGCGTGTTGGGGCGATGCGCCGGCGCGACGCAGGCGCTCCAATACGATCTCGCCGCAACGCCGTGCCTTCGCCACGGCCGACGGCCCAGCGATCACCAGCGTACCGCTCGCGCCGTAGCCGTCGCGATAGGCAATCGAGACCTTGTAACTATCCGTGGCAGGCTTGCCGTGAGTGTTGGCGAGGTGGACCACGTCGCGGCCGCGTTCAGTCAACTGAATGGTGGTAAAGTCGGCGACCACGTCCGGCGTGAGATACGCCGCCGGATCGCCGACCTCGTAAAGAAGCTGTTCGGACACGGTTTCGCGGTTGACCGCGCCGCCCGTGCCGGCCGGCTTCGTGAGCAGGAACGAACCGTCCGTTTCGATCTGCGCTATCGGATATCCGACATGGGCGAGATCGCCGGCTTCCCGCCAATTGCACCACAAACCTCCCGTGGCCTGGGCGCCGCATTCGATGAGATGCCCGGCCGCGGTCCCACAGGCGAGGCGGTCCCAATCGTCCCACTTCCAGCCCAATTCATGCACGGCCGGCGCCAAGGTCAGCGAGGCGTCGGCCACGCGCCCCGTGACGATGACGGATGCGCCCTGCCGCAGCCCATCAACCAACGGCCGGGCGCCGAGGTAAGCGTTGGCGCTGACCACGCGCGAACGGACGGCGGACAGCGGTTCGCCGGTGTCGAGGTTGGCGAAAAGACAACCCGCCGCCATGAGTGCGTCGAGACGCGGCATCAGATCGTCGCCGGCCACGATGGCCACGCTCCGGTCTTTCAGTCCCGCTTGGTCCAGGACCGCGCGAGCGCGAGCGCCGCAACCGGCCGGGTTCATACCGCCGGCGTTGGTGACGATTTTGAGATGCGGTTGATCTTTGAGCAGGGGGACGAGGCTTTGCAGCACATCGAGGAAATCGGTCGCGTAGCCGGCTTCGGCGTTACGCTGCCGTTGCAACGCCAGGATCGACAGGGTGAGTTCGGCCAAGTACTCCAGTGTGAGATAATCCAGAGCGCCCTTTTCGGCCAACTCACGCGGGGCGTCGAGGTTGTCGCCCCAGAAGCCACACCCATTGCCGATCCGCAAAGGCTTCATCGCTTGGCCGTCCCCCAGGTGGTCGCGCGTCCGTCGCTCCATCGTCATCTTATCATGGTGCGACGGCCGCGGTAAGAACGGATGTCAGCGACGAGTTTCCTGCTGCTGGCGCAAGAGGGGCAAGATGTATTCGCGGCCGAGCCGGTCGGTGAACTCATTGGCGGCCCCCTTTAAAAGGTGATTGGAATCCCTGAAGTCGTCCTCGGTCATCCATTCCCGGGCGTCGATCACAGGCGCGGCGTTTTCTCGACCGAGTTGCGTAACAAATTGCCGAACGTCGCGCAAGGTTTCCGGAGAGTACCAGCTGCGAAACGACGGCGCCTCCGGCATGAACACCAGCGCCGCCGGCACGCCCTCCTTGCGGCACGACGCCATCAATTCGCACAGCGCATCGCACCCGGGGCCGCCCAGACGAAATCCTGTGAGAAAGGGTTCATATGCCTCGCGCGCCATTTGGGTAAATCGGCGGCGTTCCTCAGGCGTGGGTGCTTTCAGGGGAGTCAGTCCCCCGCATTCGTCCACGTTCCATTCTTCGTCTAGTCGATACGCAAAGGGCAATAGTTTAGGGTAGACAATGTTCGTCAGCATGCAGCGTTGACCGTAGCAGGGCAGTGTGAAACCCGTCAGCCAGTCACGTCGCAGGCCAGGACGATAAGCTCCCGCATAACGTTTGACCAGCGCCAGATCCCGCCATCGCAGCCTTGCGGCGGGCCAATGGTCGGCGCCGAAGTCGGGGAAAGTAGTCTGGCTGCAGAGGAGAGGCGGCATCACATCGACCAGAACCAAGTCGGGCCGCACGCCGTCCTGTTGCAACCGGCGCCAAATCAACAATTCCGTCAGGGGACCGCCGCCGGACACGCCAAAATTGAAGGCGGCAACGGGCCGGCCGGCGGGTTCCCCCCACGTTTTTTCGGTTGCGCCGGGGAGGAAACCGTAGAGCGTCCGTGAAGTGCCGAGCATGAGCACGGTCCAGGGCTTCGCGGGTTCGGCATGGAGCGATTTCTGAACGAAACGGAGGCGGCGTCCGTAAAGCGGGTCGCGGACGTCCGCCATGTCGATTTCAATGACAGCGGTCAGGCCGACTTGGAAGGCGGCGAACACCCCAACGCCGCAGAGGAGGGCGACGAACGACCGCCGAGTTCGGACGCGCCGGCGCTGAGGGCGAACCGCCGGCGCCTTCGGGTTGGCCTCCTCGTGTTTTGCTGAAACAGCGGCTACCGACACGGCGCGGGCCTCCGCCCATCAGAACTGAAAATAGATGAAGGGCTTTTCCGTCATGGGGGCAAATAGAAGGCATAGCGCCAGCACCAGCGCGTAGCCGGCACCTAGCACCGGGGCGGGTAGGCGCTCTACGATGCGCTGCCAAAGGTTGCGCCGCGCCAAGAGATGGCAGATCACGACCACGCCGACCGTGAGATACAGGCCGACGGCAGGCATAGGACTGCCCATTCCGTGCGATCGCACCAAGCCGCCAAGCATCCGCGTCGCGTTCTCAAAGGTTTGTGCGCGAAAGAAGACCCAGCAGAGGCTAACCGCCAGGAAGGTTGTCAGAATGCGCGCCGCCGTCCCCGGCCCGGACTGTAGCACTCGCCGCCAGAGCGGCCGGCCTTCGCAGAAACTATGGAACTGCCGGTGGCCGATCAGCAGCAGGCCGTGCAGCAAGCCCCAGATAATGAACGTCCAGTTCGCCCCGTGCCACAGGCCGCCTAGTGTCATGGTGATGAGCAGATTGCGACAGGTCTGCCATTTTCCGCCGCGACTGCCGCCTAGCGGGATGAAGAGATAATCGCGCAACCACGTCGATAGCGAAATGTGCCAACGGCGCCAGAACTCCGCCACGTTGGCCGACAGGTACGGCATGTCAAAGTTCTTGGCAAGGTGGAAGCCAAGCATGTGGGCCGTGCCGATGGCCATGTCGGTGTAGCCGGAGAAGTCGCCGTAGATCTCCAGGGCGTAGGCAATCACGGCCATCCAGATGGCAACGCCGCTGTAATTGCTGGGGTATTGGAACACCGGATCGGCGAACAAGGCCATTCGGTCGGCGATGAACCATTTCTTGAACAGGCCCATGAGGAAAAACCGCGCGCCTAGCTCGACGCGCATCCAGTCCCACCGTTTGCGGCGGCGGACCTGCGGCAGAAAGTCGCGGGCGCGGACGATGGGACCAGCGATCAAGTGCGGGAAGAAGAGAATAAAGAGCATGAAATTGGCGAGATTGCGTTCGGCGCGCACGCGGCCGCGATAAACGTCCACGATATAATTGATAGCTTCAAAGGTGTAGAACGAGATGCCCAAAGGAGCGAGAATGCTCAAGAGGTGAAAGGAAGAGGCGGCGCCGTGACGATGGAGCGCCGTTAGAATCGACCCGAGAAAGAAATTGGTGTATTTGAAGTAGCAAAGGAGGCCAAGGTTGGCGGTGACGCTGACGGCGACGAGCGCCTTGCGCCAGCCGGGCGTCTTGAGCGCCTGAATGCCGTGGGCGAGGAAATAGTCGAGGATGGTGGAGGCGAAGATAAGTAGAGCCAGCCAGAGGGTGACGCTGGCGTAGAAATAGAAGCTGGCGGCGAGTAAGAGCCAGACGCGGCCGCGGTGGGGTCCGAAAGCCCAGGCCATGCCAGCGCCAAAGAAAACAATGGCGGCGACAAAAAAGAGTTCGCCGTTGAAGGGAAGGGTTGCCCAAGCGACGTTAAAGGCGTCGAGGCGCCAAGCGCCTGCCGCGTAGGCCGGCCACAGGCAGAACCAGCCGACGTAGCCGAGATAGGCCGCGCTGGCAAGCGACAAAAAGGCGCGTACCAGGCGAGAAGGCATTGTCCAGTAGGCCGCGGCCACGAGCAGGAAAAAGACGAGGAATTCAATCGAACAGAAAACCATTGGGAAGCGTCCTCCTCCTGAGACCGCGTACATCCTAACCACGCGCGTCTTAGCCGCCGGCCAGTTGGGCCGTCAAGGTGAAGAAAGCGAAGGGCGCCGTAATAGGGGCAAGATAGTTTCCCGCCCCAGTCGTTCCTTAAACTTGTCGCGGCCGCTGAGCAGCAAGTGGTGGGAGTCCCTGAAATCGTTTTCGTCGTCAAGCCATTCGCGAGCGTTAACAAGCGGCGCGTTGTACTCCCGGCCGACCTGCGTCAGCCATGCCTTAATGTCCTCCCAAGTCCCCGGAGGATACCAACTTCGGAAGGTCGGCCCCTCGGGCATCACCACCATTGCGACCGACACACCTTCCTTGCGGCAGGAAGCAAGCAACTCGCACAACGCCTGGCACTGCGGGCCGCCCAATTGAAAACCGGCAAAGCGCGGGTGGTATTCGATGCCGGCGAATTGGATCGCCCGCTGGCGCTGCTCGGACGTGACGGGCGCGTCGGCAGTCGGCGGCGCCCCGGATTCGTCCAGACCTGCAGCGCCTGCCAGGCGATAACCGGGCGGCAAAAGTTCCGGCCCGACGAGCTTTATTAAACTGAGTCGATGGGTATATCCGGCCATCGGCCAAGATTCCAACCAGTCGCGCCGCAGACCTGTCCGAATGGTTCCCACATAGCGTTCGATCAGCGGCAAATCCCGCCAAGCGAGCCGATCGGTTGGCAAGAAAACTTCATTGTAGTCACTCGGCGGGGCGGCCAGGTAAGCCGGCAACACCTCGATTAAAAGCAGGCTTGGCCGCACACCGTCGCGGCGAAGGCGGCCCCAGGTTAACAGTTCCGTCAGCGAGCCTGCGCCAGGGACGCCGAAGTTAAAGGTCGCCACGGGATGACCGAGGATTTCAGCCCAGGCTTTTTCTTCATCTTTTCGTACCCGGAAAGCGTGTTCCGTTCGCGAGCTGCCCAGCATCATAACGGTCCAAGGCTTCGCAGGTTCGGCACGAAGCCGTTTTTGGACGAGGTGGAGGCGGCGTCCGTAAAGCGGGTCGCGGACTTCCGGCATCCCGATTTCAACGACAGCGGCTAACCCAAGCTGGAATGCCACAAACGCCGCCAGGCCGCTAAGGAGGGCCGCGAACGACCGCCGCGTTCGACTGCGCCGGCTCCGATGGGAGACCGCCGGATCTGTCGGTCTGGCTTCCTCGCGTTTTAATAAAACAGCAGCTACCGCCAAGGTACGCACCTCCTCCCGCTAAAACTGAAAGACCGCCCCGCGTTCAAACGCGGGTCTACAAGCCGAAGCCCCGTGAACGGGGTTGGAATTGCCACACAGCCCGGTTTACCGGGCTTCGTCCTGTAGACCCGCCGTTAACGGCGGGACGGGACTATAGGACGCCTCGATTATTTTTGATAGCTATCGATTTGATCGATCCCCGCGCGCATTGCCGTCAGACCGTGATCGCCGGCCGCGCTTAATTCAATGCGATGAATCGCCCCCGCTTGCTCTCGGCTGGGTACGCCGCAGCTAAAACGCCAGGCGCCCTGTTCGTCTGGCCCTTCAAGCGCTTGAAACAACACTTTGCGCTGCGCCAGCTTGTCCTGCAAGTCCGCATACGAATCGCGGGATGCGGGCGGCGTGGAGAATCCAGCCGCTCCGACGGCGCCGGTGGTCGGCGGCGCGATGACCGCAATTGGGTGCGTTGGCGAGTCGCTAATTGTCTCTGGACCTTTGAGCGTCGCGCCGGCGGACGGGGGCGCACTGTGCCACGGATCGCCGCCGTCATGCGGCGCGGAAGTTAACACGGATGACGGCTGAGGCGGGCCGGAGACAGGAGGAGGCGACGGCCCGATACGAAGGGGGCTGGCGTCCGGCGAGGCGCCGCCCGCGGCGAGCGCCGCCGGACTCGTCGGTCCGGACGACGGCGGCAACGGCGGCGGTCCCACCAGGGGCTTAGGTGCGGCGACGGCGACCGCGGCGGTAGAGGCGGCGGCTGGACCATTGCGCGGCAGCGGAGCGCCACCGAGTAGAGGGTCGTTGTTGGCAGCCCGTTCCGGGGCGCAGCCCGCCAGAATTATCCCAAGCGCGAACAAGCCGAGGCGGCGCGGCAAGAGACGCAACGCTCCTGCCCTCGTAGAACTGCGACCTCGACGCATGACGCACCCTCGCATCCTTGCTTCAATAGTCCGTAGTCCATAGTCAGTAGTCAGTACGGACGCCGGATTACTCGCAACGAGGCAGATAACGTACCCCCGAGGATCGTGCAATGGCAGTTCCCCGCATCGCCGTGATCGGCGGCGACGGCATCGGACCCGAAGTCATCGACCAGGCCGTCCGCGTCGCCAGCGCCGCCCTACGGCACGACAACGCCGCGGTCGAATGGAATAAGCTCCCCTGGAGCGGCGCCTACTACCAGCAGACCGGGCGTATCATGCCGGCTGACGGATGGGAAGTCCTGCGGCGCCATGACGCCGTGCTGCTCGGCGCCATCGGTCATCCCGACGTGCCGGACCACATCACTTTGCATGGGCTGCTGCTGCCCATGCGGCGCCTGTTTGACCAATACGTCAACCTTCGTCCCGCTTACCTGTTCGAGGGCGTACCAAGCCCGCTATGCGACCGCGACGCCAAGACCGGCGACCTGCGGGCCAAGCCGGCCGGCGCCATCGACATGCTGGTTTATCGGGAGAATACGGAGGGCGAATATGCGCCCGTAGGCGGCCGGCTCTATCAGGGTACGCCGAACGAAGTGGCCATCCAGACCAACGTTTTTACGCGCCGCGGCTGCGAGCGCATTATGCGGGCGGCCTTCGAGGGGGCGCGGAAACGGCGCCGTAAGAAACTCACGTCGATCACCAAGTCAAACGCCCAGCAGTTCGGCATGGTCCTCTGGGACGAAGTGTTCGAGGCCGTAAAGAAAGACTATCCCGATGTGGAAACGGGCAAACTATTAGTGGACGCGGCCGCGATGGACTTCGTGCGCAAGCCGGAGGCGTTCGACGTGGTGGTGGCCAGCAACCTGTTCGGCGACATCCTGACGGATTTGAGCGCGATCATCACCGGCAGCATGGGCCTGGCGGCCAGCGCCAACATCAATCCGGAGCGGGAATATCCGAGTATGTTCGAGCCGGTTCACGGCTCCGCCCCGGACATCGCC
>DHJA01000093.1:111586-111836 GCA_002404095.1 Planctomycetaceae bacterium UBA4732
GCCCCGGACATCGCCGGCAAGGGGATATCGAACCCCTTGGCGGCGATTTTGTCTTCGGGGATGCTTCTGGACCATCTCGGATTCGCCAAGAGCGCGATCGCGGTGCGCGATGCGGTGGCGGCGGTGCTAAAAGCGGGTAAGCCGCGCACGCCGGACCTCGGAGGTAAGGATGGGACGAAGGAAGTGGCCGACGCCGTGCTGGCGGCGTTGTGACGCCAGAAATAAACCAAGGCGAGCGGCGGGGTTTATC
>DHJA01000093.1:111964-139790 GCA_002404095.1 Planctomycetaceae bacterium UBA4732
GGATAAACCCCGCCGCTCGCCGTATCTGTTCTCCTACCTTAGCAGCCAATCCGCCACAGTAACCGGGTCCGTTTTGTCGGCTTTCCGGACAAGGTTCTCAGCGAAGTAGGCGGCGTATACGCTCGGCAGCCAAGAGTCCGTCAAGGCCCGATCCAAGTTATGCAGATACAACTCGCCGGGCGCGGCCAATCCCGTCAGCGCGTACAAGCCACCGTACTTGACGGCGCCCGGCAACATCATCGGGTCGTCCGTCGTCTTCACCTTATCGAAGCTAAAGCCATTCGCATCCGCCGCTGTTCGCGCCACGGCGTCGCCGCATAGCGCACGCGCCAGCATCACCCACGGCCCCGCCTCATCCCAGCCGACGAGATCGACCTGCTTCGTCTTTTCGTTGCCACGGACAAAGGCCACAGCGGTTAGAATGTCGTGAACGCGCTGGGCCAACAACGGCCGGTTGTAGCCGAAGGTGAATCCAGCATATTTCGGATCGACGATGGGCTGTTTGTCCAACGATAGCTCTCCCGTCCCGAGTACGTCTACCGCCAGGATGCCCGCTTTCGCGTCCAAGATCTTCTCCGCGGCAGGGACGAGTTTGCCATCTTTGTAGAGGCTCGACTTCCCGGCGGGGTGGACCCAGACAACGACCGTACCATTGAAGTTGGCCCGGCACATGCCAACGGCCGGAATCTGCTCGCCCTGGCCCTTGCGGCTCAACAAGTAACGCCGCGAGATCACGCCGTCGTGTTCCTGACGGTCGCCGACCTCCTTTGCCTCGACTTCGTCGGAAGACGGCAAGTCGTCGTGAACCATGACGCGCAGGGCCGTGCCGAAGAAGTGGTGATATCTCCACACCTCCTTAGCGGCCCTTGGCCGTAAATCCTTGATGCGTCGATCTGACGCCTCGGCCATAAGCTGCCGCAATCGAGCGGCGTCCACGGCGTCCTTGGGCAACGGGTGCTGTGCGTCGTAGACGGACAGTTCTTTCGGTGGAATCGGCTCGAACGGCTTTTCTACGACAGGCTCAGGCTGCCCCAATTTAAGGGTTTTATTGAACCAATTGTACATGACTTGCCGGCTGACCTGATTATAATTGTGCTCGAATTGTGGGAAGCACTTGGCCATAACGCGATCCTCGGCGCCGTAGAGCTTGTACAGCGCCTTCAGCTCCGGCAAACCTCTCTTTTCGATGTCGATGGTCCAGTCGTGGGCGCCGGTCATGCCCAGCGGCTTCGGCGCGAACAGGGCGGCCAGTTCCACGTTGCCCGTGCCTTGACGCAGGTAGGAGGCGTTTTCGCAGACGCAACCGCCCTGCATGGCCGTGGACACCATGACCGCCGGGAAGGCAACCGTCGGGCGGTCGTCCACGGCGCAGAGGATGAACGTCTGCGTGCCGCCGCCGCTGGCGCCGGTCACGCCGATCCGGGCGGGGTCCACGTCCGGCAGCGACAGCAAAAAGTCAAGCGCGCGGATGCTGTTCCACGTCTGCAAACCCATAAAGCTTTGTAAGCGCAGTTCGGCCGCAGCGTCGGTGAAGCCTTCGCGGTGGGCGATCTGTTGGCTGTCCGCCACGCCGACCATGTCGTAATGGAAGACGACGCAGCCCATCCTCGCCAGCTGGACGCAGCGCGCTTGAAGCGGATAGCGGGCGCCGGCCGTGTTGGTTTCTGCATTTATCTCGATCTGTTTTTTCGCAACCGTCTCGCCGGCGTCGTACATGCGGCCGTCCTTCCAATGGCCGTGAGGGCTGAGGACGGCAGGCAATTTGCCGGTCTTGCCCTTGGGCCGGTAGAGGTTGCCGCTGACGTAGTGCCCTGGCATACTGGCGAAAAAGACTTTTTCGACCGTGTAATCGTCGCGGTCGATTTTGCCGTGGATCACCGGGTTGAGCGGCGTCTTCTCTGGCATCGGCCATAAACCTTCGGCGACGAGAACCTGTTCGCGCAACGCCCGGCGCCGCGTCTCCCATTCCTTGAGGGTGGTGGGCACGTGGAAGTCGAAATCCTTGTCGTCGAGAGTGCGGACCTTGCCGATACGGGCGTCGTGCGGCTTCTCGCCTTCGGGCAGGGCGCGGGTCGGGTCGGCGTCGGCCGCTTGGATGGCGGAAACGGAGAGGGCAAGGAGCAGAGCAGACCACAGAGTCGGCGGCTTCATCGAAGTTCCTCCGAGAAGTATGCAAGCGCGGCGATGAAGGGCAGGTTAAGGCGCCGACGCGCATGAGTCAATGATTGGACGGCGAATTGACGGCGGCGAGAGGATGTTGCACGCTTCATCAAGGCAACGTAACATGAGCGCATGCCGAGGGTTTTCGAGTAGGCCCATTAAGGGGAAAGATTAATGGCGATCGACAAGAAACAGGTCAAGGGCCTACTCGGCTCGATCGACGGCCTGTTCGAGCAGGTGCTCCACGCGATGCCGATCAAGGTGCCGATGGAGGTCGTGCAATTCATCAAGGACAAGGTCATGGGCGCGGCCGTGGACGAGCTGCGCGATCTGGTGGTCAATGCCCGGCCGCCGCGCCTCTACCTGATGGGTCGCAGCGGCCACGGCAAATCGACGCTCATTAACGCCTTGGCAAACCGCGAAGTGGCTGTGGTCGGCCACGTGGAACCGACCACCATGCAATCGGAAATCCATCGCATCGAGTTCCCGGAGGTCCACGCCGCCTGGGAGATCATCGACTCGCGCGGTATTTTCGAGGCGATGCGGCCGGACGGGGCGCCGGGACGCAACGCGGTCGAACAGGTCCAGGAGGACATCCTCAAACACAAGCCCGACGTGATCCTCCACGCCATCGCCGCCCGCGAGACGCGATCCATGTCCGAGGACGTCCGTGTGGGCAAAGAAGTACGCGAGTTGATTAAGCGCAAGCTCCATGTCGTTCCGCCGACCGTTATAGTGCTGACGCAGACCGATCTGCTGGAACCGGCGCGCGAGTGGCCGCCGACGCCGGGCGGTCGCAAAATGACTCGGATTAAAGAGATCCTCGATTTTGTCGTCGTAAAAATCATCGGCGCCAAGGCTTTCGAGCCGTTCGATAAGGCCGAGCCGGCCTACGGTTACAAGATTACCGAAGAGTCGTTCGTCAGCGGCGTAATCCCCGTCGCGGCCCCGGCGCCGCCCGAACCATTCTGGAATGTGGAACAGTTGAGCGAGTGCATCGGCCAACTCATCCCGAAAGAAGCGCAGCTCGATTTTTTTCAAGCGCAGCAGCGGAAAGCGCTGCTAAAGAACGTGGCTCTTAACATGGTTGATCGCTTCGCGACGACCGCGGCCCTGATTGGCAGCACACCCCTACCGATTGCGGACATGCTGCTAATAACGCCATTACAGATGTTAATGGTCGCGATGGTGGGCGGTCTGTCGTGCCGCTCGATGACCATAGGCACGGCCGGCGAGTTCATGGGCGCGTCCGGGGCGACGGTGGCGGCGGGCTTTGCCTTGCGTGAAGTCGCCCGGCAGGCCATGAAGTTCGTGCCGTTCCTGGGAGCGCCGGTGGCCGGCGGCATCGCCTACAGCGGCACACGCGCTGTGGGCCGGTCGGCGGTGAGCTACTTCTTCCTCGGCGAACTGCGACAGCCGCAGGAGTTTATGATTGATGAAGCGCGGCCATAGAATCCAATTATTTCACCGCGGAGAACGCAGAGATCGCGGAGAAATACAATTTGCATTTCTCCGCGATCTCTGCGTTCTCCGCGGTGAAATCTGTTTTCGCTTTTCACTCCACAAACTCCACCGCCGTCGGCGACGGGATGACGCCTGCCTTGTAGCCCTCATCGAGCAGCCGGCGCACCGCCTCCCGGCCACGCGGGCCGTAATCCAGCGTCCATTCGTTGACGTACATGCCGACAAAGCGATCCGCTAAGGACTTGTCCATGTCGCGCGCGTATGCCAGCGCATACGCCAGGGCGTCGTCGCGGTGGTCCAGCGCGTAGCGGATGCTCTCCTTGAGCAAGCGGCTAATACGCTGAATCAGCTCGGGGCCGAGGTCGCGGCGCACGACGTTGCCGCCCAACGGCAGCGGCAGCCCGGTTCGTTCCTGCCACCAGACGCCGAGATCGACGACGAGGTGCAAGCCCTGATTTTGGAACGTTAACTGTCCTTCATGGATGATTAAGCCGGCGTCGAATTGCTTCTCTTCCACCGCTTGCAGAATTTGGTCGAACGGCATGACCTCATACGCGAATCCCTCCGGCAGCAGCAGGCGTAAGGCAAGAAACGCCGTGGTCAACGTACCGGGCACGGCAATGCGACAGGCGCGTAACTCGTCAATCTTCATCGGCCGGCGGGCGACGACCATGGGGCCGTAACGGTCGCCCATACTGCAACCGCTGGGCAATAAGGCGTATTTGTCCAACAGATGCGCGTAGGCGTGGATGCTGATTGCGGTCACGTCGAGTTCGCCGCGGAGGGCGCGGCGGTTGAGCGTCTCGATGTCTTGCAATTCATGACGAAATTGCAGATCGCCGGTGTCGATTTTATCGTGGGCCAGCGCGTAAAACATGAAGGCGTCGTCGGGGTCGGGGCTGTGGCCGACGGTAATGAGGCGCTTGGTCATAAAAACTCCTCGGGGTACTTTAGGCGAACGGCCGGCGTAAGCCGGCTGGTACAGTATGCTATCGCCGACTAGATGACGCACCAGCCGGCTTACGCCGGCCGTTCGCCATTGTTCTAACCGCAATCCTTGCATCAAAATAACTACGCCAGCACCCGGCTCAGGAACTGTTTTGTCCGCTCCGTTTTCGGCCGGTCGAATACCTCATCCGGCAGTCCTTCTTCGACGATGCCGCCGTCCGCCAGCACGACCACGCGGTCAGCCGCGCGGCGGGCGAAACCGATTTCGTGCGTCACCAGCAGCAGGGTCAGGCCGTCACGTTTTAGGTTCACCAGCACGTCCAACACCTCGCCCTTTAATTCCGGGTCCAGGGCGCTGGTGATCTCGTCGCAAAGGAGGCCGCGCGGTTCCATCGCTAGGGCGCGGGCGATGGCCACGCGCTGCTTTTGACCGCCAGACAGTTCGTTCGGATAGGCGGAAGCGCGCCCAGCCAAGCCGACGCGGGTGAGCAACTCCAATCCCTGTTTCTCCGCTTCCGCGCGCGACCGCTTCAATACCTGCATCGGCGCTTCCACGATGTTGCCCAACGCGGTTAGATGCGGGAACAGCTGAAAATCCTGAAAGATCATGCCTAACAGGCGGCGAACTTGCGTCACGGCCGGCGTCAAACGCCCCGACTCCGCGGCCGTCAGCAAGTGCGGACCCACGCGGATCGAGCCGCCGTCAAAGGAGTTTAACCCGTTGAGACAGCGCAAAAGGGTGGATTTGCCGCCGCCGCTTGGGCCGATCAGGGCCACGGTCTCGCCGGCCGCGACGGACAGGTTGACGCCGGTCAACACATCGCGGTCGCCGTAGCGCTTCGTGAGGTTGGCCGCCTCGATGCGCATGTCCGTCCGCTCTATCAAACGCGGGTCGCTCACGAAACCCCCTTGCCCCAGCGTTTCTCCAACCAGCGCGACAGAATACCCAGCGGCACGGACATGATGAGATAGAGCGCCGCCGTCATCAACCCAAGCTCAACGTATTTCAGGCTCGATTGGGCGGCCGTCTGGTAACGCTTGGTCAACTCAGCCACGGCGATGACGCTGACGACGCTGGTATCCTTGAAGAGGGCGACAAAATCGCTCGTCATTGGCGGCAGAATAATGCGCAGCGCCTGCGGCAGGATGACGCGGCGGAACGTCAGCGCCCGCGACATGCCGAGCGACGCGGCCGCCTCCCATTGGCCGAGCGGCACCGCCCCGATGGCCGCCCGATAGATCTCCGCTTCATAAGCCGCGTAGTTCAGGCCGAAGCCGACCACAGCCGTGGTGAAAGCGTCCACGTGCAACGCCGACCCCAACACGAAATAGAGGAAAAACAACAGCAACAGCACCGGAATGCCGCGGAAGAACTCGACGTAGACGACGGCTAGCCACCGCACTGGCGCCGGCCCGTACAATCGCATCAAAGCAATCGGCATCCCCAAGGCCACGGCCAGTAGCATCCCCAGGACCGAGAGTTGGATCGTTACCCACGCCCCCTTAAGCAGATATCCCAGGTAATAGCCGGCGCTTTCCCCCTGCGCCGCATCGGCACTCGATGGCAAATCAACGGGATGGGACAGCTCCCGCTGGTCGTCGTTCCATACGTCCCACTTTTGGTAAATCGGCCGCAGCTCGTCGTGGTCGATCAACCGACCGAGGGCCGCGTTGAACTGATCGGCCAACGCAGTATCGCTCTTACGAAAGGCGATAGCGTAGTAGCCCTTTTCGCCGGCCCGGCCCACAAGTTCCAGTCCCGGAACCCTTTTCAGGTAATAGGCATGGACGGGTAGATCAATGTACACGGCATCGACGCGGCCGTTGGACAGGTCGATGTACATGCCCGTCTGGTCGTCGTAGGAGTGTAGGGCCGGCGGTTCGACGCCGGCGCGCATCAGCGACCGCTCCGCCGCCGATCCGCTCAGGGTTCCAACCGGCATTCGGAGACTTTTCAGCTCCGCGAGTGTGGTGAAACGGCGTTCACCCTTGCGGACGGCGAGTTGCAACTTGTAGACGTAATACGGCCGGCTGAACAATACTTCCTTTTCATATTCGGGCAGCACTTCCAGGCCGTTCATGGCGAAGTCGAAGTCGCCGCGCTCCAGGCCGGGAATCAGGCTTTTGAAGTCGTAATGCTTGAACTCGATCCGCCTGCCCAGCTCGCGTTGCAGGGCGTCCCTGAGATCGACCTCGAAGCCGACGATTTGCTCGGCGTTGTTGGGGTCTTGGAAGACGTAGGGGGCGCCGCCCGACTCGTCCGCCGCCCACAGGAGCGGACGGTCGGCGGCGCGAGCCGTCATGCCAACAAGCGCCAGCAGGAGGGCGACGCCGGAGCAATAAGATCGGTTCATTGTAGCCCGCATTTTGGCCTCAATGAAACGCCCTTCGCACGTCAGGCTGCACGAGGATGACAAAAGCCCAAACGCCAGCGGCCTGCCCGATGAGGCAACAGGGCGTGACGCAGGGGATAGCTTACGATCGCGCCGAACATGGCCAGGCCGTAGGATCGCATCGAGAGCATCCGGGCCGCACCAAACACGGACAATACCGAGACGAGCGCCGTCAGCCCGCCCCAGCCGAGACAGATATTGCCGGCGAGGGCAATGTAGTCGTCCGACGAGTTGATCCCAAACCTTTTCATCGCGTCTCTTTCGTCCGGTTTCATGTCGTCCCACTGTTTCTCCATTGGGGCTTGGACGTTGCCACCGCCTTTTTTAACAACGATGGCACTAACCATGAAATAGAGGCCGGCTAGGAGGTTCAACACGTTGACGATCAGCAGAAAGATTGCCGGGAGTTTCACCCGTCGGATGGCGGCGCCGTCGTCGTCGGGACGCTGGGGATCGTCCAAGCCGTAGGGAGCGTCGTCTCTCATGGCAGACCTCAAGGAAAGGAGGAGTCGTTTGCGATCCGTTGGGAAGCCAAATCCGACCTATTGTACAAGTCCCGCAAACGAAATGTAGCGTGGAGGGGGGACGGCGCTCAGACAAAAGGGCGAACGGCCGGCGTAAGCCGGCTGGTACGTCACGCTATCGCCGACTTGGCGCCGTACCAGCCGGCTTACGCCGGCCGTTCGCCCATACAGTAAGCGGCGTTCACGCCGCCACGCCTTGAAGGTGAAAGGCGGCGTTGAGGGTGCCGACCGTCGTTTCGCCGTCGTCGCGCACTACCACGGAAATGCCGCAGTTGTCCAGCTTCACTTGCCGGGCCTGGCCGAGCGCCAAACCCAGCAGGTCCGCGAGGTAGACGCGGTTGACAACGTGGTGCGCTACGATCAAAACCGACTCGCCGCGGTGACGTTCGAGAAGCCCCTGGATAACCGGGAGAACGCGGTCGTAAACGGTGCGAAAAGATTCGCCTCCTGGATAGCCGAACGCGGCGGGGTCGGCGTGAAAACGCCGATAGCCATCGGCGTCGAGATCGCGTATGGTCTGCCAGTCGAGACCCTCCCAGCGTCCCACGTCGCATTCGGTCAGTTCTTCTAGCGCGACCGGCGCCAGGCCGTGCGGCGCGGCAACAAGCGAAGCCGTCTGCACGGCACGCAGCAGCGGACTGGTGTAACAATGGTCGATGGGCCGGATGGCGAGGAAGTCGCGCGTGGCCTCGGCCTGGCGAACGCCGAGGCGGGCCAGCGGCGGGTTGTGGGCGCGGCCCTGGATGCGCGCCGGCCGGGCCAGGTTCGCTTCTGTGGCGCCGTGGCGGATCAGATACAGTACCGTCCGGTTATCGGCCCTATTTAACATCCTGATTGCTCGTTTCTCCTCTGCGCCCGGCTCCCACGCGGCCGCATCATGCGCAGGGGCGTCCTAAAATGCAAGAGCGCGCGACTTCTTGATACAAGCGCTGAGCGCAAGCGAGGGGTTTCGGTTCACCCCCTCGCTTGCGCTCAGGGCTTGTATCGGATGTCGCGCCCGCTAAGACAACGAAAGAAAGGGAGGGCGTTTTCATGGCCACGCCTCGCGTACTCATTCTCCGCGCCCCCGGCGCCAATTGCGATGCCGAAGCCCAGTTCGCCTTCGAGACGGCCGGGGCCGTCGCCGACCGCGTCCACATCAACCGCCTGCGCGAACAGCCGGCCTTGCTCCAACGCTACCAGATTCTCGTCGTGCCCGGCGGCTTTACCTACGGCGATGACGTGGCGGCCGGCAAGATTCTCGCCAACCAACTCAGCTGTTTCCTTGGCGACGCCCTGCGCCGATTCCGCGACGCCGAAAAGCTCGTACTCGGCATATGCAACGGTTTTCAAGCCTTGCTCAAGGCCGGTTTGCTGACGCCGCCCGACGACGACGGCCCCCTCGCCACGCTGGCGCACAACGAATCAGGGCGCTTTCAGGACCGATGGATCACGCTTCAAGCGCTGCCCGGCCGTTGCCCATTCCTCACCGGCATCGACCGGATGCACGTCCCCATCGCGCACGGCGAAGGCCGGTTCGTGTGTCGGGAAGAATGGATCTTGCAAGGTCTGGAACAGGCGGGCCAAGTCGTCTTGAAGTACGCGCCCGGCGCGGACGACGACGGCCGCCCTGCCAATCCCAACGGCTCGCAAGGCGATGTGGCCGGCCTATGCGACCCCACCGGCCGTGTGCTTGGCCTGATGCCGCACCCCGAACGCCACGTCCTACCTACTCAGCACCCGCGCTGGACGCGCACGGGCCTCGCGCCCGAAGGCGAGGGGTTGGCTCTGTTCCGTAACGCCGTGCGGTTTTTCACGGACAATCCGTAATCTCCGGCGCGGCGGAACTTTTGGCCGCGATTGGGGTTTCACTGGCGTCCCTTCTGGTAGTATTTCGCATACGCTTCATCGCCTAGGAGAACGACCGATGCAGAACAAGTTCTGGCGGCGCTACAGCGCCCTCGCGGCTTGCCTGACGCTGGCCCTGGCCTCCGCCGTCCTGGCGGACGCCGCGCCAAGCGATTCGACTTCTGCCAAAGACAAAGCCGATCCCCCGGGCACGACAAAGTACATGGAGCAGCTGCGCAAACTCTTCGATAAGTGGGATCTCAACAGCGATAATTCTCTCGACAAAGAAGAGTTGGCCAAGGCGTTTCGCGGCGCCGACACCAAACCGTATGACTTCAAGAAGGCCAAAGATGCCGACAAAGACGCGGCGAAAGACGACTCCAAGGATTCGGCGAAGGACGACTCCAAGGATACGACCCCCGCGAAGAAACCGGATTACAAGAAGTACCCCGACTACAGCTTTCTGGTGCAGCTCGACCAAGACAACGACGGTCAGATCAGCCGCGACGAGTTTATGAGTTGGGCCAGGGATTACGCCGTGCAGCTCAAGGACCAAGCCGCCCAGGAGAAAAAGTTGCTCGCCCTGGAAACGAAGCGGCAAAACGCGAGCGGCAAGGAGGCCAAGACCGTCGAGAAGGAACTGAAGAAGGAACAGGCCAAGATAGATAAAATGAACGCCGCGATGAGTACCGCCGAGAAGGCGATGCAACAGCACCTCAAGCATAAATAAGGATCAGACAAGTCGTACATACGCCGTCTGCGGACGCGGAGGGGCGCCGAACGTTCCTCCCGTCCGCGTTTTACGTTGGTGGCCGACGCACACCGCCCGCAGTTATACTCATCATGCTTGGCGTCTATCGCAAGTTGGCAATGGGGACGGCCTGCCGCATCGCCTCTACCTGTTCTCGAAAGGGCCAAACTACGTTGTGAGGACGCGATCATGAGCGCCGACGGACAGCAGTCCCCGCCCCGTCATTTCGGGACCGGCTGGATCAGCGGTACGCTCTCCGTCACCCTGGGCGCCGTCGGCTTGGGCACCGTGTTCTGCTTTCACTTCCCCTCCTACCTGACCCTTCCGGAATACCGCGCGCTGTACCCCCTTCCGCTGGTCCGGGCCGTCCTGCACCTTGTACTTGTCGGGGGCTTCTTGCTCGGCTTCACCAGCGTCATGCTTCGGCACAACAAAACCCTGGGCCTCGTCGGCATGGGCCTGGTCCTGATCGCCGCCCTGTTGGGCGGCTCTCGCGTCCAAATCAATGGCGAACTGCGCGACGATTACTACATGGGACTGGACTATTTCCTCCTCAACATCATCGTTTTCTCACTCATCTTCGTGCCGCTCGAGAAGCTATTCGGGCGCCTCAACCATGGCGTCTTTCGCAAGGGCTGGCGCACGGACCTCATTTACTTCTTCGTAGGTTCCCTCCTGATCCAAGTGATTACCCTGCTGACGTTAAAGCCCGCTTTCGTGTTATTCGGCTGGGCGGCGAATCCCTCGGTCCAGGCGCAGGTGCGGTCGCAGCCGTTGTGGGCCCAGTTTCTCGAGTTCATGGTGCTTGCCGACGTGATGGAGTACTGGGTTCACCGGATGTTTCACGTCGTGCCCTGGCTGTGGCGCTTTCACGCGGTCCATCATTCGGCCGAAGTGATGGATTGGCTGGCCGCGTCGCGCCTCCATGTGGTGGACCTGGCCGTCACCCGGGCGGCTATGTACGTCCCGGCCTTCATCCTCGGCTTCTCCGACATGGCCTTTTACGCGTACATCGGCTTCGTGTCCATTCACGCGACGTTCATCCATTCCAACGTGCGCTTCTCCTTCGGGCCGCTGCGGTGGGTGCTGGCGACGCCCCAGTTCCACCACTGGCATCACGGGTGTGAAGCCGAGGCGATCGACAAGAATTTCGCCGTACACCTGCCTTTCTTGGACTGGTTCTTCGGAACCCTTCACTTGCCGGGTTTGCGCTGGCCGAAGGTCTACGGCGTTCACAACAACGACGTGCCGGCGGCCTTCTGGGCACAGTGGCTCTACCCATTCCTTCCCGCGAAGAAACAGGCTTCGCCGCCCCTCAGTCCGGTGGCGATCGCGCCGGCCCCGGGTTCGGGCGAGTGTCAAACGCCGGCGTGAGGCGCGGCTCAGATCATCCCACGGGTTTCGGCAATACGGGGCCGCAATGCACGCCATCCTCGCCTCGATCGGCACCGACGGCGACGTTTTTCCTTACATCGGCTTGGGTGCGAAGCTACGCGCGCGCGGCCATCGCGTCACACTGGCCAGCCACGAACATTACCGTACACTGGCCGCCGAAAACGGCTTCGGCTTCCTCGCGCTGGTGTCCGACGACGAGACCCGAGCCTGCCTGTCCAATCCCGACGTTTGGCATCCATTAAAAAACGCCGCCTTCCTGGCCCAATGGGGCGCGCGTCTGATCGGCCGGCAGTACGCCCTTCTCGCCGGACTGGCGAGCGATCCGGAGGCCGTGTTGGCGGCGTCGCCGGCCGTCTTCGCGGCCCGGCTCGTTCAGGAAAAGCTGTCGCGGCCGCTGGCGACCGTCGTCCTTCAGCCGTGGCTGATCCCCAGCGTGTCCGCACCGCCCGTCATGGCCAGCGGCCTCACGCTGCCGGGCTGGGCGCCCTGGCCAACCGGCAAGCTCTACTGGCGTTTGATGGACGTCGCGCTCGACCTGATCCTGGGACGGTTGTTCAACCCGATTAGGGTCTCACTCGACCTGAAGCCTACCCGACCCTCCTCAAATGGTGGTTCTCGCCGCAGCTTGTCGTCGGCCTGTTTCCGGACTGGTACGCCCCACCGCAGGCCGACTGGCCGCCGCAGGTGCGATTGACCGGGTTCCCCCTCTACGACGGCCGGCCCAGGGCCGACCTGTCGCCGGACGTGCTGGAGTTTTGCCTCTCCGGGCCGCCGCCGGTAGCGTTCACGTTCGGTACGGGGATGATGCACACGGAGCGTTTCTTCCGCCCGGCGCTCGAGGCCTGCCGCCTCTTCGGCGGCCGCGGCCTGTTTCTGACGAAGCACGGGAGCCAGTTGCCGTCTCCGCTGCCGCCGTTCATCCGGCATTGCGAATTCGCGGCCTTTCAGGAGCTGTTCCCGCGCTGCGCGGCGGTGGTGCATCACGGCGGCGTCGGCACGACCGCCCAAGCGCTGGCGGCGGGGACGCCGCAATTGATACTCCCCTTGGCCTTCGATCAGGCGGACAACGCCGTGAGGGTGAAGCGGCTGGGAGCAGGCGACTGGCTGCCGCCCCGCCGCTGGACGGGATCCCTCATGGCAACGGCGTTGGCGGGCCTGATGACGCCCGCGGTGCGGGAGCGATGCCGGACAGCGGCCGCCCGATTTGGCAGTGGCGACGGTCTGGAGACTGCGGCCGAGCGGCTTGAGGATTTCGCGGAGAGGGGAAGATCCTAGCCGACTCCGTATTTTTTCACACTTCCCGCCTCCGTTGTGGTAGACTCGCTCCCGCGACGGCGAGGCTCTCAACGGGGTATGCAAAATCCTTGCGTTTGCTCAGTGACCCGGCTTACAATCCACTCGCTATCGAACCCGACCGCAACGCTGGAGGAAACCCGTAAATGCCCACCGACGGCTCGGTCACGCACTGGATACGCCTTGTCAAGGACGGAGACCCGGACGCCGCCCAGCGGCTCTGGGGAGTCTACTTCACGCGTCTGGTGGTCCTCGCCCGAGCCAAGCTGCGCGGCGCCCATCGCCGGGCGGAGGACGAGGAGGACGCGGCCCTCAGCGCCTTCGACAGCTTCTGCCGCGGGGCCGAGCGCGGTCGGTTCCCGCAGCTGAACGACCGGCAAGGCCTTTGGCAGCTGCTAGTTGTCATAACGGCCCGCAAGGCCGCGGACCTACAGGAACGGGAACGCCGGCTCAAGCGCGGCGGCGGAGGGGTGCGCGGCGACTCGGCGCTGGTCGGCCCGACGGCGGCCGATTGCGGAGGCGATTGGGAGCAAGTTGTGGGGAGTGAGCCGACGCCCGAATTCGCGGCCCAGGCCGCGGAGGAGTGCCGGCGGCTCCTCGCCAAGCTGACGGACGACGAGCTGAGGTTGATCGCGCTGTGGAAGATGGAAGGCTATACAAACGGCGAAATTGCCGGCCGTCTGCACTGCTCGCCTCCGACCGTGGGACGCCGCCTGCGGCTCATCCGCCAACTCTGGGACGACGAGGTACTCGCGGGTTCCGGCGACGGGACGAAGGAAGACGCTACCGCTTGAGGTCGCATCGCCCGCATAAATTTTCGCAAATAATCCCGCGTCGTGATCGACATTCCACCTGTTTGCGGATTTATAAGACAGCGGGCGTGCTTGGTCGCTCCGAAAGGGGCGCGCCGAGCCCGCGCCGCGCCCAAGGTCGATTGGTATGGACGAAATTCATTCGGTGGACGGCGGGGCGCTGCCGCTGCCTCTGGCGCTTCGTGTGGACCGGGCGTGCCTCCGCTTCGAGGCCGCCTGGAAGGCCGGCGGGCGGCCGTGTGTTGAGGACGTACTGGAGGAGGCGTCGCCCCTGGAACGCGAGATCCTCCTGAAGGAGTTGATCCTGATAGAGGTTTTTTATCGCCGCCGGGTCGGGGAGAGTCCCCTTCCGCGAGAGTACCTGGACCGCTTTCTCACGCTGGATTCAGCCTGGATGGAGGAAGCGCTCTCGTCGGATTGGAGCGGAAGGTCGCCGGCGCTTGTAAGTACGGAGGACGTCGCGAAAGCCGGGGCTTCCGCCGCGACCGACGACATCCTCCCGCCCTTAATCCAGCCGCCGGCGCCGGACGCCTTCGGCGATTACGAGGGACTGCAAGAGGTCGGCCGCGGCGGCATGGGGGTGGTGTATAAGGCCTGGAACCACCGGCTGCGGCGACCCGAGGCGCTGAAAATGATCGCCGGCCCGGCGTCCGCGCGCGATGTGGAGCGCTTCCGGTTCGAGGCCGAGGCCGCCGCGGCGATGGACCACCCTAATATCGTCACCGTGTACGGCGTTGGCGAGACCGGCGGACGGCCATTCTTGGCCATGAAGTGGGTTGCGGGGCGCACGCTGTCGTCGGCGCTCCCCGGCCGGGGCGGCGACCTGCGCACGGTGATCGGCCTGCTGGCCCAATCGGCGCGGGCGGTGCAACACGCCCACCTGCGCGGCCTCCTGCACCGCGACCTCAAGCCGGGCAATATCCTTCTCGGCGCTGACGGCCAACCCCACGTGGCTGACTTCGGCCTGGCGCACCGATTAGACGCCTCGGGCGGCCTAGCGATGGGCGAAGCGTCTGGCACTCCGGGTTACATGGCGCCCGAGCAGGCGCGCGGCGAGCGCGGCCTGACGATTGCCGTGGACGTCTACGGCCTGGGGGCGATTCTGTACGAGGCGCTGACGGGTCGCCCGCCATTCCGCGCCGCGACTTTAGTCGAAGTCCTGCGGCAGACGCTTGAGAAGGAGCCTGTTCCGCCAAGCTCGTTGACGCCCAAGGTCGATCAGGATTTGCAGGCGGTCTGTCTGAAATGCCTAGAGCATGAGCCGTCGGCGCGGTACGGTTCCGCGGAGGCCCTAGCGGAAGACCTCGAGCGCTGGTTGCGCGACGAGCCTGTGTCCGCGCGGCCGCCGGGTGTGTGGGAGTGGGCGCGGCAGGCGTGGCGCAACCGGCCGCCGCCGCTCGACTACGCCTGGCCGGCCCTGGTCTGGATGGGCGTACTGGTGCTGGCGGCGCATGGGGCCGTCTTCCTGGTGGTTCTGTTGGGGGCGTCCGCTCCGTGGGTGTGGGCCGTCTTGCTGGCCCGCATGGCCGGCATGTGGGTGGTGTTTCGGCGCTATTTCATGACTCGCTTCCGCCTGCTGGACGGGCGCGAGCGGCACACGCTCATCATCTGCCTGGGGCATCTGGCGGCCGAGGCGTCGTTGGCCGTCGTGTACGGCCCGCTCACTCCGTCCGCCCCGTCCCGACAAGTGCTAGCCGCCTACCCGCCACTCATGGTGATTTCCGGCCTGGCGTTGTTCATCTCCGGCTCGACGTATTGGGGCCGGCTCATCCCGGTCGGCCTTGCGGTGATCGCGCTGGCGCCGGTGCTGGCCTGGCTGCCCGAATGGTCGCCATTGCTGTACGGCGCGACGGGGGCCGGGTGCCTGTGGTGGTACGCGTACTGCGCCCGCAAATACTTCGTACCTCGCGGAAACGATTTGAACAAAGCCGGGACCGCAAATGAGCGGCACTGACAACACGGCTCACAATCCGACTCTGTGGCCGTGCGAGCTACTTCACCGACCGGGCCTCGGCTCGGGCCTACGGCATGGCCCGGGCCAGGCTCAATTCCTGAAAGAATGAGGTACGAGATGGACACGCTCCGAGGGACGGCCGACGACCTGGCGCGGACGCTTGCGTTCGTGCGCGACGCATTTGCCAAGTGGCGTGAGAAGGGCGTGATTCGTGGCGAGGAGTACGACCTCATCGACGCGACTTATAAGGATCTCAAACAACAAACCGATTCCGGAAGGACAGCGGCGAACCCTCTCGCGCTGCCGTCGTCCGAGATGTGCTGGAGCTGTAAAGCGCCTGTCGGCGCGACCCATTACTGCGGCGCCTGCGGCGCGCCCGCCCACACGGAAGCCGTGGACCAACTTCGCTATCTCGTCTGCCTTTGCCATGAGATCAAGAAACATGAACAGGCCGGCCGGCTCGACCTGTCGGCGGCCCACGGCTGCCTCGCCGACGCCAACGGCCGTATCGCCGCCCTGCGCCGCAAGCTAGACCGACAGCGCGCCCCGTCCGCCATTCCCGTGGGCGCGCCCGCGAAGTCGTCCGCCGAACTCTTCACCGAAGCGCCGCCCCCATCGCCCGAGGGACGCGGGCCAACCATCCCCGCGCCCCGTCGCAACTTCCTGGAAATGCTGCTCGACCCGCGCAGCATTCAATGGCTGCTGGCGTCCGGCGCCGCGGTGCTGGTTCTGGGCGTGGTCATCTGGCTGGCGGCGTCGGGCCTGTTTGATTACCCCATCTTCACGGCCGTGGTTATGGCCGTCGGCAACGCCCTTCTACTGGCCGGCGGCTGGGCATTGATCCGCTTCACTCGCTATCAATTGGCCGGCCGAGCCGTCACGCTTCTCGCCTGCTTGCTGATGCCTCTGAATCTCTGGTTCTATGACCATCAAGGTCTGATAACGATCGCAGAAGGCGGCCATCTCTGGTTAGCCGCTCTAGTCTGTTGTGTGCTATACGCGGTTTCTGCTTCGCTGCTGCGCGACCCCATGCTCGTCTTCGTCTTCGTGGGCGGCGTCGCGCTGACGGGCCTACTCCTGCTGGCCGATCATTTGGTGGAACATTTCTGGGAAGCGTCGGCGCCGGCGGTGTTTCTCGTCGGCCTCGGCCTCGCCTGCATCCACGTCGAACGCGCGTTCCTGGAAGATGAGGGCCCGTTTAGCCGAAAACGGTTCGGACTGCCGTTCTTCTGGTCCGGTCAAGCTGTGCTGGCCGCCGGCCTACTGCTCGTCCTCGGCGCCCAGCTGACCGGGACGCTATTGCTATTTGACACCTCTTTCAACGAGTTTTATTACAAAACATTCGATACGCTCGAAACATTCAAATTCGTAAACCGCCCCGACCTCGTGACCAGCGTCGGCGGCCAGCTGCTGGCCCTGGCCCTCGTCGCGGCCGGAACCTACGCCTACGTCTACTCCGATCTGGTGGTGCGCAAGGTCGGCATATACATCCACCTTGCGGTGATCGGCTTTCTCTGGGCGGAAGTGCTGCTGCTCAACCTGGCTTTTCAGAAATTGCCCGACCTGCCGCACATTGAGGCGTACATCGTCGCGCTGGCGTTAACGGGCTTGGCGGCTAATTTCGCCCTGACCGCTCTTTTGCCTCCCGCATCCCTACTGCGACGGACGGGGCCGGCCCTCGCCCTGGGTCTGTGCGTCGTGCCGCTCCTCCTGGGAATAATGTTGCATATCCGGGCGGTCGCGCTGCCGGCTTGGGACCGTTGGCATCACCCTCTCGGCTGGTCCTATGTCGCGGCGATGGCGGTAACGGCCGTCGCCTGTCGCGTCGGGGCTTTCCTGCACCGGGCCGAACGGCCGTGGCTGGCGACGGTCTACCTTTTCGGTTCGGCCGGGGCGGTGCTGCTCGGGGCGGCCGGCCTGCTGCGGACGCTGAATCCCGATATGCCGTGGGAACAACAGGCGCCGTTGTTGATGCTCATTCCGCTGGCTTATCTCATCGCGTCCCGCCTTTATCGCGGCCGGCCCACGGAGACGGCAGTCGTCTGGGCGGCCCACGCGGGCACGGTGATCCTCCTCGTTTCGTGCTTGGATACGGCCTTCCAGGGCTTCGCCTTGCAACAAGGCCAACTGCTGAACCTGCTGCTGGCGGCGTTCTTCGCCGAAGCGGCTCTGTTTTATCTCCTGGCGGCGATCTGGCGCGACCGCGAGTTCGCCGTCTACGCCTGCACGGCCGCGGCGGCCGCCGCCGTGTGGCAGATTCTGACGTTCTACAAGCTGGAGCCGGAATACTACATCGGCGCTTTCGCCATCCTGGGCCTGCTCTTGCTGGTGGCCTATCGGTTCGCCGCCCTGGAAAAAGGGGCGACCATCGGGCTGGGCCGCGCGGCCTTCCAGTCGGCCAACGCCCTGTTGTCCCTAGCTGCGGTCGCGGGGGCGCTGTTGTCCCTGTCCGCCTTGGCCGGTAAACAGATTGATCTCGGACGCTATGTGGGGTTGGATACGGTGCTAACGGCGACCAGCGCCGCGGCGCTGTTCCTCGTCCGGCACGCCAACTGGCGCCGCTGGTATCTCTTGGCCGCAGTCGGCAACGGCGCCCTGACCATTTTGGTGCTGCTGGTTCAAGCCGACCTAAGCGGATGGCAGAAATTGGAATTGATCTGCCTCGTGATAGGGGCGGCGCTGCTGATTGCTTCTCACTTGGGCTGGTACCGCGAGCAAGAGCGCGAGAACGACCTTGTCAGTTTCGGCCTGTTTCTCGGCAGTATGCTTGTCGGCGTGCCACTGACTTACGCGGTGCTGTACTGCCGGTTTGCCGTCCCGCACGCTGACCAATTTGACACATTCCACACGCTAAACGAAGTGGGCATGTTGGCGGCGGGGCTACTGCTGCTGGGCGCCGGCGCCGTAATGCACATCAAATCCACAACGGTGACTGGCGCCGTCATATTGGTGCTTTACGTGCTGACTCTCGTGGCGTTCCTACGGCTGCCGAAAGTGCTGCAACAGATGGCGGTCTACCTGATGATCGGCGGCGGCCTGTTGTTCGGGGTGGCCTTGGTGCTGGCCTTCTACCGCGACCGGCTGCTGACACTGCCGGCTCGGATCAAGCACCATGAAGGAGTGTTTCGCGTTCTGAATTGGCGCTAATGGGCTAATGGCGCCGCGATGCCAGCGGGACGATCAACTCGTTACGGACCTCAGCAGCCGGCTCACGCGGATAGAGGCGTTGAAGCTCGACGAACCTTTATTCGCGTGGCCGGTCGGCTGCGGCGTCTTGTTCGCCGCCCGGTCCCGGCGGATGGCGGAACTCCTCCAGTAAATCCATCACATCCTGTTGTTCCTTACGAACATCCTGTAACTCGCCTTTTTCCTTATCGCCGTACTTCGACGGATCGGGGTGGTCCTTCTGCAACGCGGCCGTGCGGTCGTTCACTTCCTTCTGCATCGTCCGCAGCACCTTGAGTTGCGCCACCGGCGGAACAGAATCAGCCTGACCGCCGGCGTCGCCGCCCTGTCCGCCTTGACCACTCTTGCCGCCCGGCCGCGTTAGGCCGGCGTCGTCCGACTTCAGCGCGTTCAGCACCAAATCCAGCCGGTGCAACGCTTCTTGCTGCGCGCGGATCACCTCGTCCTCGACACCGGCGCCGTCGGGCTTACGACCCGTATCCAGCCGGGCCGCCGCGTCCGCCATCGACTCGGCCGAGCGCATCATCAGCCGCAAAAACACCGGCGTGTCGGCCAACTCCTTGCGAGCCAGCGCTTCCGTCTCGTCGCCGAGACCCTTCTGCGCGCCCGAAAGACCGCTCATGCTGACCAGAAGTCTACGCGAGCGCTCCTTGTTCGCCTTCAACTCGTCGCGGATGCGGACGGCTTCCTCGTTCAAACTTTCCTGACGCTCCTTCAAACGCTGCACCTCCTCGGCGATACGTGCTTGCTGTTCACGACTTAATTGATCTTCCGTATCCTCTTTGGCCTGATCCACCTCGTCGCGCGCCTCGGCGAGGCGGTCCAATGCGGCGTCTTCGTCCTCCGGCTTCTGGCGATTCTCCAGCCGCGCGCCCGCTTGATCCATTGCCTCGCCGGCTTGCGCCGCGGAACGGCCGGCGCGGTCGGCGCCCATGCGCGTTAGCTGCTCCGCCAGGTCTTTCGCCTTTTGCGCGAGAGCCTTCTGCTTCTTGCCGAGACGCGCTAATTCCTCCTTGTCGTTAGCCTTCTCGGCGTCCTTGATCTGCTTCTGCAATTCGTCCTGGTCCTTACCCAGCGCTTCCAGTTCCTTCTGCTTTTCCGCCAGCTTTTTGGCGAGCCGGTCCAAGTCGTCCTCGCGCCGCTCCTCAAAGCCCTTAATCATTTTCTGCAACTCGTCGGCCGCGGCCTTCTGCTCGGCCCGCGCCTCGCTGAGCTGATTTTTATCCAACCCCTCCCCGGCGTTTTTCATGTGACCGTCGAGGTTGCCTTCCGCCGCCTTATCGTGGGCGTTCTTCAGATCGCGCGCGCCTTCGGGGTCTTTGGCCGCGCGTTCCTCCGCCATGCGATTCATCTTGCCGAGAAGCTGGTTGGTCCGCTCCTCAAGCCGTCGCTGGCTGTCGGCGGACTCGTCCAACTCGGCCTGTTGCGCGGGCGTTAACTCGCTGGTTTCCTTACCCAACAGCTTGTTTTTCAACTCCTCGGTGCGGGCCAGTAATTTACGCTGCTCCTGCAAGATGCGACCGGCCTCGCCCTTAACCTCGCGCGAACTGCTCCATGGCTCCATTTGCGTGAGCAGATCGGTCAAGGTCTTTTCCACTTCTTCCTGCATCTCACGGGCCTGCGCCACCGCTTGACGCGGCGCGGCGGCCGGCGCCTTCTCGTTGGCGTCGTCCCGCTCGCGCGCCGCCTCTTTCCGCAGGGCCGACGCTTTACGCCGCAGGTCGTCGGCCTCCTTACGGCCGGCCGCCGACTCGTCGCGCAGTCGCGCCTTCTCGGCCGCGTTGGTACTGTCCTCGGCGCGACGTTCCGCCCAGTCGGCAGCGGCGGATCGCGCTTGCGCGTCCTGCTCCATTTCGCGGGCCTGGCGCTCGAGGTCGCGGGCCTGCTCCTCCTTCAACGCCTTACGCTGTTCTTTATTTTTCGGATCGAGCAACTCCGCTTCCTTCAGAGCCGCCGTCAGGCGCGGGTCGATCTGCCGCAATTCGTTGTCTGCCAGCCGCTCCAATTCCCGTTGCACACGCTCCATACGGTCGCGCGCGGGCGAAGTCCGCATGTCGTTGGCGCGCAGCGATTCCAAGATACGCGCCGCCTGCGCGCGTACGCCCTCTTTATTGTCGCCGACGCCTTCCTGAATCTCCTTTTGAAGCTGCTGCGCCTGTCGCAGTTCGTCGTCAATCTCTTTTTGGAGTTTTTCGATCTCTTCACGCTGCTTTTTCGCGTCGGCGCTCTGATCGACTTCCTTCGGCTGAATCTTCTCCACGCGCCGGAGACGATGCTCGGCCTCCTCCGCGTGTCGTTGAGCCTCGCGTTCCTTCTCGCGCAGCCGCAACAATTTTTGCTGTACATCGGCCTGCTCTTGGTTAAGCGTCAGGTCGAATTCGTCGCGGTCGATGATGCGAATCTCGACGGCGGAACTGCGGCCCGGTTCCTTGAACGGCGAACCGTCGTCCCAATCGTCGGCGCACGCTTGCAGCGATACCACGTCGCCAGCGCGCAGGCTGCCGCCGTCGGGACGACGCAGAGACGCCAGCGCCAACGTCCGCCGGAACTCCAAGCGCGTCGGCCGCAGCTGCGGCGCGGCGCCCGCCACTGCCGGTCCCATAAGCGGCGCCAACACACCGTTGATGGCCGATTCGGCGTCGTGCAGAAGCAGCCGCTGCGGCGGCCGGTCGAGCTGCAAGCGGTATTCCAGGAACACCGAGCGCAGGCCGTAGAGCGGGTCTTCCGCCGTCACTTGCAACGGCAGTTCCGCGTTCGGCAAGACGTTTAGCACGTCGCGCGTCTTCGATGGCCGTTCGAGTTGCACCGTGGGCGCCGGGTCGTCGCGCAGGCGCAGGTCGAAGAGTCGGTTATTGCCCAGGCCGGTTTCGTCCTCGAAGTGCAGCGCGTACACGCCCGACACGCGCGGCAGGAAACGCACAGTGAATAATCGGCGATCCCCATCCAACACAGCGTCGATGCGGCCCCAGACCGCGTTGCTCGCCGCCGACAGCGACAACATGCTGGTCAAGTCCCAGGCGCCGAGGGGTACCAGATACGAAGCGGAAGTCAGAGATTTCGGCTCCGGCAAATACGCAATCCAGGCGGCGCCAAGCTCGCGGTCGGCGGCGGCCCGCAGCACCACGAACGTGCCGACGGGGGCGTCAATGTTGCCAACGCCGGGCGTTTGCGTCTGCGGCGAAGGCAAGCCGGTGTAGCGGGGAAAGGTGAACTGTAATTGCGGCGACGGCAATTTGCCGAGCGAAGTCAGCACGGGCGGCGGCAATACTTGGACCTCGTATTCCTTACTCACGGCGTCGTTGGCGCGCACCTGGAAATGGAAGGTACGCTGCACCTTGCCCGGTTCCAGACGCAGCGTCAGCGTTCCCTTCTTGGCGCCGTCCGGCTTCACGTCGATCGGGTACTCCACGGCCGGGAATCCCTCGATGCGAACGACGACCAAAGCTTTAGGCGGCACGACGCCGCGCACCCGGCCGTGGACCTCGAAGGCTTCGTTGCGGCCGATGCGTTCGCGCGGCGCGTCCAGTTCCAGCACTGTTTGCGGGGGCAAATCGCGGTTATTGAAGGGATCGACCAGCCGCACCAGGGCGCTGAGGGCGGCGGCCGGGAAGAACAGCGCCAGAACGACGGCGCCGGCGGTGGCAAGCGCCGCCAGGCCGGCGGCGCTGCGCAGGCCGCGGGCGTCCACGATGCGGTTGAAGTCGCAGCCATTGGCCTTATCGAGTGCCCGTTTCACAGCTTCGCGGCGCAGGCTGGCCGAGTCGCCGGCGGCGGCGGGGGCTTCGAGGAACTGCACGGTACTGGCAAGGGCGTCGTTAAGAGTCGGGAATCGCTGCTCGATGCGCAGCGCCAACGAAAGGTCGTCGCAGCGCCGCGCCAGGGGCCGAAAGAGGAAGAACCAAGTGAGGAGGCCGGAGCCGACGAGCCATGCGACGAGGAAGGCGGCCCGCGCCAGGCTGGGCAAGGCGACGGCCGCATCCAGGGCGCCTGCCGCGACGGCGAGGACCGTAGTGAAGAGCGCGAGCCAACTGACGGCGCGGAGGATAGCCGTGCGGCGCAACCGCCGGCGCAGCGCGGCCAGCCGTTGGCGTAAGGCGCTCTCGTCGAAAACGGGACGGGCGGCGGGAGCGGTGGACGGCATCGCGGGGTCTCCCATCAGGGACTCGTCGCGGCGATTGCTGGCGCGGTCTTCAAGACTCGCCTTCCTCATGAGGATAACAGGCGCTGCCGACAGGTGAAAGTGGATAACGGTTTGGTGCGGACAGGAAAAGAAGAAATGGTTTGCGAACTCGCGGCTGAACTTCGTTGCCGGGTAACCCGATCTCTGATTTCACCTCATGGGCAGACCGGGCACACGGAATCCGCGACGTCTCAATCGGATTGCGGCGGTCGGCTAGGCAATCTATTCAGGATTGAAGGCCAACACGACACAGGTGACGTTGTCCTTCGACCCGCGTTGCAGAGCCGATTCGACCATATGGTCGGCCCATTCTTGCGGATGACGGAAGCGGACGGCCCCTTCGCGCAGGTCGGTTTCCGTCAGATAATTGGTGAGGCCGTCGCTTCCCATCACCAGACGGTCGCCGGCCTCCGGAGTGAGCGGCCGCACTTCCGCGCCGTCGGTCATCTCGATGCATCCCAAGAACCTATACAGAACGTTGCGCCAGGGACTTTGCTTGGCCTGATCGGGCGTCAGAGTACCGTTGCGGGCCAGTGCTTCCGCGACCGTGTGATCGACGGTAAGTTGTTCGACGCGATCGCCGCTTACCCAATAAGCCCGACTGTCGCCGACGCTGGCCACATAGACTTGGTCGTCTTGACGCACGGCCAGCACGGCGGTCGTGCCCATGCGTCGGCCGGTATTCTGGGCCGCGCCGGCGCTGATGATGGCTTGGTTGGCTTCGGCCAAGGCGCGTTGGACGGCATGGCTGGCGTCGTCGCGCGCCGCCAGCCGATCGTTCAGCACGCGCGGAATGATGTCCGCGGCCATGCCGCTGGCCTGTTCGCCGCAATCCTGACCGCCCATGCCGTCGGCGACGAGGAAAACGCGGCCCTCCGAGTCGGCCACGTAGCGGTCTTCATTATTCGACCGCAAACCCTGGGCGCTACGGGCGCCGACCTGAATCACGAATTCCGCCATGATGAACTCCGCCGAGACCGTTCTTCCCACCCTACCACTTCAATTCTACACCGCGTCGGCCGTGCCGGCGCAAGGATACGAAGCATAACGAATCAAGGTTTTTCGCAATAATGTTGGAAGATTCCGGCGCGTGGAGAGGTAACATTTGTCGAGGCTGGCCGCGGGGCTCCGGCTTGCGCCTAATATAAGATATGTAAGGAAGATTCCGTGGAGGAGTGGACAACATGCCGTCGCTGCGTCAGCGCCGCCGAGTGCCAGAGATCATGGACCAGCCAGACTTGGCCCCCGCGCGGCACATTGGCGCTTTGCGCGGGTTGGCGCGAGTCAACTTGTGGAGCGGCAGCGCGGGCATTTTGTGGCGGCCGCTTGCCGAACTAGCGAGGCGCCTTGGCCGGCCGATTCGAGTTCTCGACGCGGCCTCCGGCGGGGGCGATGTGCCACTGCGGCTATGGCGCCGCGCCCGCGCCGCCGGACTCGACGTCCATATCGACGGCTGCGACCTCAGCCCTGTGGCCGTTACCTATGCCCAGAGCCAAGCCGCGAATTCCGGGGCGGACATCCACTATTTCGTGCAAAACGTCCTGCATGGTCCGCCGCTGGCCGGCTACGATGCCGTGACTTGTTCGCTCTTCCTGCACCACCTCGGCGAGGAGCAGGCGATCGCTTACCTGCGCTGGGCGGCGGCGACGGCGGGCCATCAAGTGCTAGTGAACGACCTCATACGCAGCGGCGTCGGCTTAGCGTTGGCTCACTTGGCGGGGCGTATCCTCACAACTTCGGACGTCGTCCACGTGGACGGGCCGCGATCCGTCGAAGGCGCGTTCACAAGGGAAGAAGCCCGCGCTTTGGCGGAACGGGCCGGATTGCACGGCGCCACGACGGGTTGGCGCTGGCCCTTTCGCTATCTCCTGAAATGGGATCGCAAATGACGCTGACTGCGACGATCCCGTTGGAGGAAGCCGCACGGCGGACGAGAGGCGCAGTCGTCGTTGGGGCGGGGCCGGCCGGGGCGACCGCGGCGCGGGAGTTGGCCCGGCGCGGCGTGGATGTGATGTTAGTGGATCGCGCTTCGTTTCCACGATGGAAAGTCTGCGGTTGCTGTCTCAACGGACGAGCGGCGGCGTTATTGAACGCGGCGGGTCTCGGCGATCACGCGGCGATCCGTCGCGCGGTCCCGTTACAGAGCCTTTGCCTTGCGTCCGGCGGCCATTTGGCGCGAGTGCCGCTCTTCGGCGGCGCGGCCTTGTCGCGCGAGTCCTTGGACGTGGCGCTCATTCAGGCGGCGGTGGAGGCTGGCGCGGCCTTCTTGCCCGAAACCCGCGCTATCCTCTTGGAAAAGGATGCGAAAAGTCTAAGATGCGACGCCCCACGCCGCGTTCTTCTGCAACAGGACCAAAAACGCGCGGAAGTTTCCGCGCGAGTCGTGCTGGCGGCGGATGGCCTGGGCGGGCAGTTCCTGACGCGAACCCCGATAGCCGCGTCGGTCGAGTTCGGAGCGCGCATTGGCGCGGGGACGACGACGACCGATGCGCCCGCTTTTTATCGGCCCGGAGTGGTTTACATGACATGCGGCGCGGGGGGCTACACGGGCCTTGTTATGCTGGAGGACGGCCGACTCGACGTTGCGGCCGCCTTCGACGCATCCGCAGTGCGCGCCGGCGGTCCCGGCCCCGTCGCCGTTCGGTTACTACATGAAGCCGGCTGGCCGGTCCCTGATGGATTGGCGGACCTGCCCTGGCGCGGCACTCCGCCTCTTACGAGACATGCGCGGCAGGTCGCCGCCGAGCGCCTGTTCGTCGTCGGCGACGCCGCCGGCTATGTCGAGCCGTTCACCGGCGAAGGCATGGCGTGGGCGATGGCGTCGGGCGCGGCGGTGGCGCCTCTAGCGGCCCGCGCTGTTGAGCGGTGGCGGCCGGAGTTCATCACGCAATGGGCCAGGATTCATCGTCGGGTCGTGAGCCGACGGCAAACCGTTTGTCGCGCGGCCGCCGCGGTGCTGCGCCGGCCGCGGCTCACGCGCCTCCTGGTGCGCCTTCTCAGTCAGGCGCCGATGCTGGCCGCCCCCGTGATTGGCCGCCTTAACTTGTAAGTTATTGGCGCCTTAACTTGTAAGATATTTAGAACGGCGTTCGTCTTCCCCTTCCACTTTCCCTAATTTACCCTCACCATGACGTTCGCCATCCTGGGCATTGGAACCGCCCTTCCGCCCGCCGTGATCTCCCAGCCGGACGCCTTGCGCATCGCCCGCGCGCTCGCCCATCCCACGGACGAACAGGCCACTTGGCTGCCCTCGATATACAGGGGCGCCGGCGTCGCCGCACGACACACCGCCCTTGGCAACGCCGTGATGCGCGACATGCTTGACGGCTCCGCCCATACCAGCTCGCCCTACCTCCCGACCGGCGCGGCTGTCGATCACGGGCCGACTACGGCCCAGCGAATGCAACACTACGCCGAGCTGGCGCCGCCGCTGGCCGTTCAAGCCGCCGCCGCCGCCCTCGGTCCGTCCGGTCTCAAGGGGGCCGACCTGACGCACCTCGTCACCGTCTCTTGCACCGGCTTCATCGCTCCTGGGATGGACCTGGCCCTGATTCGGGCGCTGGGACTGCCGGCGACCGTGCAGCGGACGCATATCGGTTACATGGGCTGTCATGGGGCGCTCAACGGCCTGCGCGTGGCGCAGGCCTTCAGCGCCGCGGAGCGGGAGGCCCGCGTTCTACTTTGTGCCGTGGAGTTATGCACTCTGCATTATCACTATGGCTGGGACGCGCAGAAGGTGATCGCCAACGCCCTGTTCGCCGACGGCGCCGCGGCTGTCGTCGGCGTCTCGGACGCGGCCGTGCCGCCGGAAGTGTGGCGCGTGGCCGCGACGGGGTCGTGCCTCATTCCCGATTCCGAGACGGCCATGAGCTGGACCATCGGCGACCACGGTTTCGAGATGTCGCTGTCCAAGACGGTGCCACGCCTTATCGCCGTACACCTTCGGCCGTGGCTGGAAGGCTGGTTGCATCAACACGGCGTCGCCGTCGATCAGGTCGGCTCATGGGCCGTCCATCCTGGCGGACCGCGCATCCTCGACGCCGTGGAAGAGAGCCTTTGCCTACCGCGCGGCGCCACGGACGTTTCGCGGGCCGTGTTGGCCCAACACGGCAACATGTCGTCGCCGACCATCCTGTTCATCCTCGACCGACTGCGCGCGGCCGGGGCGCCGAGGCCGTGCGTCGCTTTGGGCTTCGGCCCTGGTTTGATGGCGGAGGCAATATTGTTTCGCTAAAATATGCAGAACGAACCTTAGGAAATCGCCATGACCCTCGCCGATCTTCGCCGAGAATACGCCCGCGCCGGCCTGAGTGAAAGCGACGTGGATGCCAATCCGATCCACCAGTTCGGGACGTGGTTCAAGCAAGCATTGGCGGCGCAGGTTCCCGAGCCGAACGCCATGACGCTGGCCACGGTCGGCGCCGACGCCCGTCCTTCCGCGCGCATTGTTCTGCTCAAAGGCTTTGACGCGGCAGGATTCGTCTTTCACACCAATTACGATGGCCGAAAAGGTAAAGAACTCGCCGCCAATCCTCATGCGGCGCTGGTGTTCTTCTGGCCGGAACTGGAACGCCAGGTGCGCGTCGAGGGCGAAGTCGCGCGTGTATCGGCCGCCGAGTCGGACGCCTATTTTCAGGGCCGACCGCTTGGCAGCCGCCTAAGCGCTTGGGCGTCGCGGCAGAGCGAGCCGGTCGCGGATCGCACGACGCTGGAACTGGAATTGGCAGAGACGACGCGAAAGTACGAAGGCCGCGATGTGCCGCGACCGCCGTTCTGGGGCGGCTTACGGCTCCAACCCGAAGCGATTGAATTCTGGCAAGGCCGGCCGAACCGACTTCATGACCGGCTGCGTTACCGGCGCGTCACGCCGGCGGGGTGGCGCATCGAACGATTGTCGCCATAAAGGAGCGGAAAAGATTTCGTTTAGCCGCGACCCGAA
>DHJA01000093.1:139910-147966 GCA_002404095.1 Planctomycetaceae bacterium UBA4732
AGACGCGCTCCCCTTCGGGTCGCGCCTAAACGAATTTACTTACTTATCCTGATCCTTCGACTTATTCTTCTGTTCGGCTTCCGCCATCAGGGCGGCGAACGTCACGACCGGAGCGTCCATGCTGATCTTGACCGTCAGCGCTTTGCCGCCTTCGACGGCGAACCGGACCTTGTCCTTCTTCCCGTCCTTGAACGCCTTCTTGGCGGCGTCCGGAGCGGTGGGATGGTCCTTAGTCAACTGCGCGGCTAAACGGTTCATGGATACCTCCATCTGAAGCATCGCGCCAGCCTTCGGCTCGGCCGCGAGGACTTCTTTCAGCGCGGCCAAGCCGTCCACGCCCATCGCGGTGAAGAGGGCGTCGTCGCGGAAGGCGAAATAGGCCTCCGGGTTGTCGCCGAACATGCGCTTGGCGTTCTCATCCGACATTCCGGCGTCGGGAATGAAGCGGTGGATGCCGACGTCGCCTGCCTTCGCCACGTCGAATTTCACCTTTTCCTGATCTTTTTCTGGTAAAGCCTTGATGGCGTTGCGAACGAGCTTCTCAATTTCGCCGCCCTCCTTGACCTTCAGGCCAATCACCATCGTATAGAGGTCTTTGGCGCCGGGGCCGCGCAGGTCGAAACCCGCGTCCAGCTCGCCGGCCTTCAACGTCGGCAGCAACGCCTTGACGACCGCCTCGGCCGCCTCGCGCTGGCCCTTCGCCGAGGCGTCCTCCAATCCTTTTTTCACCGCCTCGTCCACCGCGTCAGACACGGCCTTGCGAAGTTTCTCCGGCAAAGCCACGTTGAAAATCAGGTTGGCGGCCGAGTCGGCGCCGAGCAAACTGGCGCCGACGCTCTTCTTGTTCCCTAGGTCAGCCATGTTCTCGGCCAACTTGCTGCCCGATTTGCCGGAAAACCGTAGTATCGTAGACAACTCGCCCGCCTCATGGTCCACGTCCAGGCTTATCGAAAGGTCGGCGCCGTCTTCGAGGACGCTCCTGATCTGCGCACCCATTTCGTCGATAAAGACGGGACGAAAGGCTTTTTGCGCGGGCGTTTCGTTCGGCTCCTCCTTGGCCTTTTCCTTGGCAAGCTGTTGCTCCATGCCGGTGATCAGCAGGTCCCTATACTTTTCCGGGATCTGATCCAAGTGCAGCACGACCGACGCCAGACTCGTCGTCTTGGCCGGCAATACCTGGTCGGGTGCGAGCAGACGGTCCTTTGCCAACGCCGCGTTGGTTATGCCGGTGACACAGGCGTAGTTGTTGGCGAAACGGAGAAAGAAGGGAATGGGTACGCCTTCGATGTTGACCTTATAGGAGCCGTCATCCGCCTTGTCCTCGACCTTGATCTTGTCCTGCTTCTTCAGCAGATTAAGCAGAGCGTCTTCGTCGACAACGGGCACTAGCACCACGACTTCGCTGTTCTTGGGGTCGTCCGCGTTGACACGAGCGTACAAACCAATCGGCTTCTTGGGATCGACGCCTTCCAGGCCCTTGCGGTCGCCGAGAAGGTTCTTGAGCATGGCCTCCGCTTGCTTGGCCTCTTCCTCTTTGCCCGCCAGTTCGGAGATGTATTTGGCGTCGGAAATCAGGCCGTCAAGCGACTTGAAGGCGACGACGAGGGCCGGCTTTTCGTCGGCCGCCCGCACGAGAGTAGGCGCGGCGGCCAGCAGCAGCAGGCCCGCCAGGGAAAGGAATCGCGTCCGCATGAATAGGCTCCTACGTCAGGGGCAAAGGAATCAGGGTTCGGCGATCCAACCCATCGGTGGACCGCACAAGACATACCCTCTATACTCGCCAAAGATTCAGCGATTGGGCCGGGTTCCCTCAAGTATAGAAAGGGCGGCGACGCATGACGACAGGACGCGGAGCGGCATGGGCGATGCTGGCGGTTGTCGGAACAGGGACGCTCGCCGGCGCGGCGGAAGCGCCGACGGGCGTGACGATTGAAGTACGCGAGGGCCGCGAAATCAACTTCCTTGCCGGAAAGGACCTCGTCACGAGCTATCACATCGGCCCCGACGCAGCCAAGCCGTACTTCTGGCCGCTGCACGCGCCCAACGGCGTCGCCGTCACGCGCGCCTGGCCGATGGAAAAGCCCCAACCCGGCGAGCAGACCGATCACGTCCATCAGAAGTCCGGCTGGTTTAGCCACGGCGACGTAATCCCCGAAGGCATTGAGGTAAAACAGAAGATTAAGGGGATCGAAGGCGTCGATTTCTGGTCGGAGGGAGAGGGCCACGGCCGTATCGTCTGCGTTAAGGTCGGCGAGCCGGAACAGGCCAAGGATCACGCGCGCATAGTCACTAACAACGAATGGCGGACGGCCGACGGCGTGAAAGTGCTTGACGAGAAGCGGACGCTCTCTCTCTACGTAGTGAATGGCGAGCGGCTGCTGGTGATGCAAAGCGACCTGTGGGCCGACGTCTGCCCGGTCACATTCGGCGACACGAAGGAAGGATCGTTCGGCGTGCGCGTGCGGACGGAGATGACGGAGGAAAAGGGCAAAGGCAAAATCACCAACGCGGACGGCAAAGCAAGTGAGAAAGGCGAAGACGGCTGTTGGGGCCGCATCTCGGCGTGGTGCGATTATTCAGGACCGTTGGACGGTAAAACGGCCGGCATCGCGTTAATGGCTGATCCGGACAATCCGTATCCGAGTTGTTGGCACGTCCGAGGCTATGGGCTGATGGCGGCCAACCCATTTGGGCGCGACAAGTCGGGCTTCCCGGCCGTGAAAGGCAAGACCGATCTGGTCAAACTGGCCAAGGGGGAACACTTGAAATTACGCTATGGCATCTTGCTGCACGACGGCGACGCGAAGGAAGGCAAGACGGCGGAGTGCTATGAGCAGTTCGTCAAACTCGGGAAGCGTTGAAGGTAATACAAGCCCCGAGCGCAAACGAGGGGTGAGGCGAAACCCCTCGCTTGCGCTCGGGGCTTGTATTCCGAAGAAATTCCATTTTTTCGCGCGAACCTTTCCGGATGAGGTTCGTCAGTATCATAGGGCGCTGAAACTGTTTCTCCGTCGGCTTTGTGGAAATGCCCATTCGCAAACGCCGAAGAAGAATGTATTCTTAAGAAGAGAGCATCGCCCCAACAATGCCTGCGGATCCGCTGGGGTCCGCTCCACCCTTCTCCATTCGATCGCCGGAGGTCCGTGATGAACGTCTTCACTCTGCCAACCCTGGTGCTACGTGGCGTTTCCGTCGTAATCGACGGTCACAACGTCGGTCTGCGCCTCGGCGTAGAGTCCAAGACGAGAAGCACGACCCCAGTGGTCCGTACCAAACCGCGACGTCCGTTGCGCAACGAGGAGCGCGGCTTTAGGCCCGCTCAGTGGTCCGACGACCATGCGGAATATGACCGCATGGCGGCCGCGGCCGCCGATGGGGCCGGTCGGTCCCTCTGTTGCGACGGAGTCCTCAGTCGAAGTTTGGCTTCGACATGGGCGTCGTAGGTCAAACCGTCTTGCCACGCTGAAACAATCTGGCTTTGCGATTTGTCGCCGTCACCCCTCGGATGTGTCGCCGACGGTATCGAACGCCGCTTCGCGCATCTTCATTTGAGGATGTGCAGGCCGCGACGATCCGTAGTGGCGCCTTCCGAGACGGAATGCGGACAGCAGCCCCCGGTTGATCCCTGGCGGGCGGCGCCGTCTCCGAAGTGGTGCAGATGATTTAGGCAACGGATCGAGAAGGTGTTCAAACTCCCATGATGGAGAATGAGATCTCGGAGTTAGTGTTGCGCGCCCAGACCGGCGACCGGGCCGCTTACGGTGAGCTGGTGGAGCGCTTTCAGCCGACGGTGTACGCCGTGGCGCTGGCCCGACTGCGCCACCCGGCGGAGGCGCAGGAACTGGCGCAGGAAGTCTTTATGCACGGTATGAGAAAGCTGCCGCAATTGCGCGAGGTGCAATGTTTCGCCGGCTGGCTGCGGCAGATCACGGTGCGCATGGCCCTCAATCGCCTGACGCGGCGCGGTCCGCTGCACAAGGTCGAGTCGGCGGTGTTGGACAACGCCGAGGCGGCCGGCGCCGGCCCGTTGGATAATCTGGTCAAGGCGGAGCAGGCGGCGGAGCTGCATCGCGGACTGGATCGGCTCAAGCCGGTGGACCGGGCCACGCTGGTGTCATTCTACCTCCAAGGCCGGTCTTTGAAGCAGATGAGCCGCGAGTTCGAGACGCCGATCGGCACCATCAAACGACGGCTGCACGTCGCGCGGCATCGCTTGAAGACGGCCCTGGAAAAGGCCAGCGGCAAACGGCCGCGGCGCGAGCGTGAACTGGCGTGCGTGTAAGAGTATGTCCCATAAGTCCTATAAGTCCTATAAGTCCTATAGGGCTTATGGGGCATACTCTGACCGGCAGGGGCCGAACGAGCGGAGGAAGTAGCAATGGGCAAAGTATTTGTGAAAGCTCGTATCGTGAATCTGAATGAACTGTACAACGCCGAGCAAGGGCTGCTGAAACCCGAAGAGGTACACGCCATCGAAGTGACTGAAGCCGTTGTTGACACAGCGGCTTCGACCTTATCTTTGCCTAAGCGCATGATCGCGCAGCTGGGATTACGCTTCGTTGGCAATCGTAACGCCCGGACCAGCGCCGGCAGGGTTGTGTTTCCGGTGTATGGCACGGTGCGTATGACCATTGAGGACCGCCTGTGGAGCGGAGACGTGATCGAGGTTCCGGACGACTGCCCGGTGTTGATCGGCCAAGTGCCTCTTGAGGCGCTTGATTACGTCGTCGATCCGGTGAATCACCGGCTGATCGGCAATCCCGATCATGGCGGCGAATACCTCATCGAACTGTATTAAGGCCGTGGAGAGCATCTATCATGGCGTTCATCGGCTGGTTGATTCTGCTGATTTTCCTCGGCATCCTCCTCATTCTGCTGCTGACGGCGGCGGTGTTCGGTCCCGTTCTGCCGAGCATGATCCTGCGCGCCAGCTGCTCTGTGGCGAACGTGAAGGAGCCGCGTTATCTGGTATCCTTTCCGTTAGGCTACGTCATTCTGCTTGTTTACGCCGTGCTATGTTGGGCGTTCGTCAACTTTCTCGGTCGCTTCGACGTGGACCCGGACGCCCCCTTCGGCTCGATGCACCTTTGCGGATATTTGCTATCGTTCACAGTCGGATGGATCGTCGCCGCCCTGCTGTACCGCGTCAGCATTGCGCCCTCTTTCCTGAAAGGCTTCTGGGTCGCCAGCCTGCAACTTCTGCTCGGCGCCTTGGCCTCCACCTTGACGGCTGGATTACTGTTGGCCGTACTCGCCGTCTGGCAGCTGCTTCAGTTTCCTTTGCCCTGGATGAGCACTCCGCAGCAACCCGCCACGGCCCAAATCGCCCCCGCCGACTTCCACCCGTTATGATTCTCGAAGGCGTCGTCACCACCGTTTCGCCCGCTGGGCAAGTCAACGTCGCGCCGATGGGGCCGCGTCTGCTCGACGATCCCTATGGCGAAGTGCGGCGATTTATACTTCGTCCCTTCCGCACGGCGCAAACCTGCGCCAACCTCCTGGCCCACGGCGAAGGCGTATTGCACGTTACCGACGATGTATTGCTGCTGGCGAAGGCGGCCCTGGGCGAGCTGAATCCGCCGCCGATGATGCAGCCGGCCGTTGGCGTCCGCGGCTGGGTCTTGTCGGACGCCTGCCGCTGGTACGAATTCCGCGTGACCGACTGCGACGAGCGCTCCGAAAGGGTGCAGTTCGAGGCGGAGGTGGTCCATGCCGGCCGTCGCCGCGACTTCCTCGGTTTCAACCGCGCCATGTATGCCGTCGTCGAGGCCGCGATCCTGGCCACGCGCATCAGAATTCTGCCAAGGGACGAGATCGAAGCCGAGTTCCGCAAGTTGGCCGTGCTGGTCGAGAAGACCGGCGGCCCGCGCGAACGGGAGGCGTTCGCGTTTCTGGAAGAATATCTACTTAAAAGTAGTCAGTAGTCAGTAGTTGACTGCACGATGTCAACGACAGACGAGTATTTCTATGACTGCATAACGTCTACTACTGACTACTGACTACTCTCCGGGTTCCGCTGATGGTCCGCGTTTGGACGCCAAGCCGGTTGCATTTCGGGCTGCTCGGCTTTGCCGTGGAGGGTGAGGCATGGCCGGATCGCCACGGTACGCGGGTATTGCCGGCGCGGCGCTTCGGCGGCGTCGGCTTGATGGTCGAACGTCCCGGCCTGCAAATCGTGACGACCCCCGCCGCGGCGTGGTCGGCCGAAGGATCGCTCGCCGATCGGGCCTTGGCGTTCGCGCGACGTTTCGCTGAGAGCATCCGCCTGGAAAAGCCGGACGCGGACTTGCCGCCGCAACAACTTAGCGTGGAAGAGGCGCCGCCGGAACACGTCGGCCTGGGTGTGGGAACACAACTCGGCTTGGCCGTCGGGCGGGCGCTGGCGCTGGCGTGGGGCTACGACCTGGCCGCGCCGGACTTGGCGCGGCGCGTCGGTCGCGGGCTACGGTCGGCGCTGGGCGTTTACGGTTTCGCGCACGGCGGTTTTCTGGTGGAGTCCGGCAAACGCCGCGGAGAAGATGAGGAACTGGCGCCGTTGGCGATCCGCACGTCCTTCCCATCCGAATGGCGCGTGGTCCTGATCACGCCGCGCGAAGAGCCGGGCCTGCATGGCGCCGCGGAACTTAAGGCGTTCGCCCACCTAGACGCGCGGCCCGGCGCGACGGCGCGGACGGATGCTTTGTGCCGGCTGGTACTGCTCGGCATGTTGCCGGCCCTGGCGGAAGCGGACCTGGAGGCGTTCGGCGAAAGCCTCTACGACTTCAACGCCCGCGCCGGCGAAGCATTCGCCGGAGTTCAGGGCGGCGTCTATTCCGGGCCGCGCGTTGCGGAATGCGTTGCATTTCTGCGCGGTGAGGGCGTGCGCGGGGTGGGGCAAAGTTCGTGGGGGCCGACGGTGTACGCCGTCGTCGGCGACGCGGATCGCGCGGCCGATCTACTTGCGCGATTGTCTCGCCGCTTCGGCTCCGGTTTGGCGGCAGCGTGGACGACGGCGGCCTGCAACTCCGGTTCGCGGATCGCCTCTTTGAATTCGCAAGGATACACACCATGAAACCCAGGCTCGCCTGCGTCGTCGTGCTGATTTCATTGTCGCTCGCGCCGGGGACTGGCCGGAGTGATGCGGACAAACCCGCTCCCGTATTCGATCCCACTTCAAACTACGAGCCGCGCGCTCTGGCCGGTTTTACGGTACTCGTGAACCGCAAGGCGCTGGCCCATGAGGCCATAACGCGCGAAGCGCTGGAACTGTTGGAGGAGAAGTTGGCCGAGGTCGTCCGCATCCTGTCGCCCGAGCAGCTCAAACCGCTGCGCGGCGTTCGGGTCTGGGTGGAATGGGAACAAACGGCCGGCGCCGCGCAATACCACGTCTCGGCGGACTGGCTGCAAAGCCACGGCTATAACCCGGAAAAGGCAGGCGATATGGAGATATCCAATGTATCTCATTTCACTCAATGGACGCGCGACGCCCAGCCGATGATGGTGCTGCACGAGTTGGCCCACGCCTACCATAACAAGGTGCTGGGTCGCGATCACGCCGGCATCCGCAAAGCTTATGAGCAGGCCGTGAAAGACAATCGCTATGAATCCGTGCCCTACGTCGGCGGCGGCCTTAAGCGGGCGTATGCGCTGAACAACGATCAGGAATACTTCGCGGAGACGACGGAGGCGTATTTCGGCGTCAACGACTACTATCCGTTCACGCGCCCGGAGCTGCGCGACTTCGACCCCGTCGGCTATCGCTTGATGGAAGACGTATGGGGGAAGAAAAAGGACGACGTTCACCTGACCGTCGTTAATGACACGAAAAAGGAGGCGTTGTTGTACTGGGTGAATGGCCGTAAGCTGATTTTCTACGCCCGCATCAAACCGGGCGAGGAAGCAAAACAGAACACCTTCGTCGGCCACAAATGGCAGGCGATTTTCCCCGACGACGGCGGCCAAACCTTCACGGCGCCCGGCTTTGATACGACGCGGCGCTTGCGCTGAAAAAAGCGTATACTAGCCCCGAGCGCAAGCGAGGGGGTTCTTGTCAAAACCCCCTCGCTTGCGCTCGGGG